>JBGPYM010000004.1:0-38301 GCA_041493205.1 Bacteroidota bacterium | reverse complement strand
TGGATCGCGGGTGGCGGTTCCATCTCGGTCATGGGTCTTCCCCCGCACAGGACTTCGGCTACGGGACCGGCGCGGCATTCGCGAAGGCCGGTGATGCCGTGGGGGCGGCGCGACCCGATTTCAACGACAGCACCTGGCGCGTGGTCAACGTGCCGCACGATTGGGCGGTCGACCTCGACTTCGTCCACGTCGGCGATGAAGACGTGATGCAGCACGGGTTCAAACCGGTCGGGAGGCAGTTCCCTGCAACGACGATCGGATGGTACCGCCGGACGTTCTTCATTCCCGCAGCGGACCGGGACAGGCGGCTCAGCGTCCGGTTCGACGGGGTATTCCGGGATTGCACTGTTTGGCTCAACGGCCACTATATCGGGACGAATCTCTCCGGGTACGGAGAGTTCAGTTTCGACATCACCGACTACGCGGCATTTGGCGGGAAGAATGTTCTTGTCGTGCGGGTCAATGCCGAGCAGTATGAGGGATGGTTTTATGAGGGCGCCGGGATCTACCGCCATACGTGGCTCATCAAGCATGCCCTTCTCCACGTCCCGGAGTACGGCGTGTACGTCGTTCCAACGGTCAAGAACGGGAACGGCATAGTGGCTGCTTCGACCGATCTGAGGAACGACGGCCCGGAGGCAAAATCCTGCGTCCTGAAATCAACCGTCCGAGACAGGCGAGGAAGAATCGTAGCAGAGGCAACAGGGCAAATGATCACCATCATGCCGGGGGATACGGTCACGGTCCGCCAGAGTCTCCATATTGCATCGCCGGACCTCTGGTCGCTCGAGACGCCGCATCTCTACACGTTGCGTTCTCTGATTCTGGACGGGACTATCGTCGTCGACAGTCTCGAGACGGCATTCGGCATGAGGACTGTTTATTTCGACAAGGACAAAGGCCTCTTCCTGAATGGCCTCCCGGTGAAGATCAAGGGTGTCTGCTGCCATCAGGACCATGCGGGGGTCGGCTCGGCTCTCCCTGACAGACTGCAATACTACAGAATCGAACGGTTGAAAGAGATGGGGTGCAACGCGTACCGCACGAGTCACAATCCCCCAACCCGGGAACTGCTGGACGCTTGTGACCGCCTTGGCATGATGGTCATGGACGAGAATCGCCTCATGGGAAGTGCTCCCGAACTCATGGCGGGGTGGGAGACGTTGGTTCGGCGCGACAGGAACCGTCCGTCAGTGATACTCTGGTCTCTCGGCAACGAGGAATTCAGGATTCAGAGCAATGACGCAGGGAGGAGGATCGCCGAATCGATGATACAGCGGCTCCGGAGGCTCGATCTGTCCCGGCAGTATACGATTGCCGCGAATAACGGGAACACGTTTGAAGGGGTGAACAGCGTTGTGCCGATCCGCGGTTTCAACTACCTGACAATTACGGACATAGACAAATACCGGAAAGACCACCCGGATCAGATACTTCTCGGCAGCGAGGAGGCGAGCACGGTCTGCACGCGCGGAATCTATGCCAACGATTCGACGCGTGGATATGTATGCGACTATGATTCCATAGCGCCACGCTGGGGTGCGCTCGCCGAACGATGGTGGAAATTCTACGCTGCGAGGCCGTGGCTGGCCGGGGCATTTGTCTGGACGGGCTTTGACTACCGTGGCGAGCCGACGCCGTACGGGTGGCCGTGCATCAATTCCCATTTCGGCATCATGGATGTGTGCGGGTTCCCAAAGAACAATTTTTACTACTACCAGTCATGGTGGACGGACCGTGACGTTCTTCACCTCTTCCCGCACTGGAACTGGGCTCGCGGGCAGACTGTTGCCGTGTGGGTGCATTCCAACTGCGACAGCGTAGAACTCTTTCTGAATGGCCGGAGTCTTGGACGGCGGACTGTGACTCCGAACGAGCATCTTGCCTGGTCAGTGGCCTATGAACCGGGCACGCTCGAGGCACAGGGGTGGCGTGCAGGGCGAAAACTCGTGAGCCGGTGGGAAACGACCGGGACTCCGGTGCGGCTGGTGCTTTCGGCGGATCGGTCGACCATCGGAGCAGACGGCGAAGATGTCTCCGTCGTTACAGTAACGGCCGTGGATGCAGGAGGGAGAGAGGTCCCCGTAGCGAACACAGGTGTGCGTTTTTCGGCGAGCGGTGCCGGAGCCATCATTGGTGTCGGCAACGGCGACCCGAGCAGTCACGAGCCGGATAAGTGTCCTGCGGGCGGGTGGGCGCGGAGTCTTTTCAATGGCAAATGTCAGGTGATTGTTCAGTCGGGCACAACTCCCGGCCCGATCACGCTTCAGGCTTCGTCAGAAGGGTTGCAGGGGGTATCCCTGTCGATACAGACTGTGCAGGCCCCCTTGCGCCCGGGCGTGGAGTAATTCCCGCCGGCGATACATCCGGTCCACTTATGGAGCGCGGTGGCGCCAGTGTAACCATCCCCGCATGCATCGGTGGAAAGGGTCGACGGGCTCGCAGTACATCAGGGGGCATCCTCCCACCAGGCACGTGAGCCCGAGTGCCTGAGCTTCTCGCACTGCTTCGTCTGAAACACTCCCCACGCCAAAACCCCGGTGAAACCAGATGTGCCTGATGCCATTCTTGCTGCACTGATCGACGAGGTTTGACGCGACACTCGGGTGCGCTGCAACCAGGAGGCCGTCGACGGTCCCCGGAATCGATGCGAGGTCCGGGTAGCATGGAACGCCCTCAAGGAGAGTGGCATTCGGGTTTACGGGGATGACCTCGTGTCCGGTATGACGAAGCCGGCGAAGAATTGCATTGGCAACCTGCCTGGTATCTCGCGACACTCCCGCAACCGCAATGCGTTTCCCCATCAGAAATTCTGCAACAGATTCAGGGATTTTGGCCATCGGCATTACCTCAGTTTCAATCGCATCTCGTTTGTTGGCTTGAATCCCAGCTTCTCGTACAAATGTCGCCCGGCATCGCTGGCGTGCAGCGACACCCACTCGAATCCCTGCTCCCGGCACCAGGAAATCATTACCTCGATGATTGATTTCGCCAGGCCACGCCCGCGATATTCCGGCTCGGTATACATATTGAGAATCCAGGCACGGCGGGGAGTGGTAAAATGGGGAGCAGACGGATAGCCCACCACCACTACACATCCCCCCGCGATTACCCTGTCGTTTGTCTCCGCCAGCCATCCCCGGAAGGATCCGTGTTCAAGCCCGGCCTTGATGAAAGGTGCCGATGTCGCTTCCATACATTGCTCGTCCACATCAGGAAGGAACGGACGCTCCGGCATCCTGTGCCACAGGAGACTCGAGTACTGCCTGATACAGGGAGCTCAGTCTGTGGTTGAACGACCGCTTGATCATCAGGTAACCTGCGTGGCCGATGAGGACGATCCCGATGAAGAGGATCGAGTACCCCACCCAGAACATCCTGTCCTCGGATACTGCGACGATCGTTAACCGGATCGAAGCGGCAAGGAAGGCTGTCCCCCCGACGATTTCCCCGACAATCCCCAATGCAAACAGCCAGGGGGCATTCGCTCCAACAGATGTGACCTTCATCTTCTGCAGGTCCCTGGTAAGCTCCATGCGGATTTCTGTTTTCATGTGTACTCCTTATGCTGAAGAACATAATGCCCCGGCGCGGTCACGCGTCGCCCGGAAACGGAGAGGCCCCCATCCGGAGAGATCGAGGGCCTGTGTGAATGAACTTGAATTCACAGCTAAGATACTCTCCTTCAAGGGAAATCGCAACTCACCTCTTGAGAAGATCATATTACCAATCCCGGGGTGGAACTATTCGGAGCAATCATCAGTTAGACGGGGTAGAATATCAGATTTCGTTCACACACCTTGGAAAGAACCATCAGGCACTATGAAATCCATTATCCTGCTTTCACTTCTCTTTTCATCACTCAGCAACGCTCAGTGGGAACGCGTCCCGGAAATCCCCGCGTCACGCGTTGTCTACTCTCTCCTGGCTGTGCACGACACACTCTATGCCGGGACAGATTCAATTGTGTATGTGGGTATCAATGGCGGAACACTATGGACCCCGGGGACGCCCGTAGCTGTGACACCGGACTTCATCGGCTGCATGGTGAAGGTCAGGAATGTGCTTCTCGCGGGCACATTCCACAAAGGCATTTTCAAGAGTTCGAATGATGGGCTCTCCTGGCAACCTATGAGCTCCGGTTTATCGGGCCTGGGCGCAATGGACGTCAGCAATCTGCTGGTTCGGGGCGATAGCGTGATTGCGGGAACTCTGGGCGCTAGCGTGTTCGTCACGGGGTCGGATCTTTCCCATCCCTGGACCCCGTGGGGGGACAGCCTCGCAGATTACCAGGGGGACAATGTATTCAAGATGCTGGCCGTCGGCAGTACCGTGCTTGCGGGAGCGGGAGCGAACGGATACATGTTTCGCTATTCCGACCTTCAGCCATGGTGGAATCCCATCGCGATCAACACCCCCCGGATCGTAGGTCAGATCGTTGCGGGAATGGCATCCGGGAAGAGCTCCGTGGTTGCCGGGGCAATCGAAGGCTTCTATCGAAGCACCAATGAGGGCGTTTCGTGGGTAGGAACAAATGCAGTGATTCCTCCTTTGACGTTTGCGATTTCGATACTGTATCACGACTCGACCTATATTGCCCTGACAAGCTCCCCGTTATCCTCATCGTTGCTGAAATCGTCAGACGAGGGACAATCCTGGGTATCGTTGGGGGAGATTGCCATTCCCAATCTGCTCACTTGTGCAGTCGTCGACGATACACTCTTTCTGGGAGGAGGGGGAGGGTTGTGGAGAGCGCCGTTGTCCCGGGTGATTACGTCGGCAGGAGTGTCCTCAGCGCGGCCTTCTGTGTTCAGGCTCGCGCAGAACTTTCCCAACCCGTTTAATCCAACCACGACCATCATCTACGAGCTGTCCGGGCCGTCACACGTGAGCCTGATTGTCTATGACATGCTTGGACGACAGGTGGCGGTACTGGTGAACGGGAGGGGGGAGGCGGGAGTTCAGAAAGTCACATTCGACGGGTCAAATCTGGCAAGTGGTTTGTATTTCTATCGGTTGCAGGCGGGAACTTATGTAGAGACCAAAAAGCTCATACTGTTGCATTAACCGCAACTTTTCTTTATTTTCTCTATATTCTCCTCCGGCGTTCCGGCAGCCAGCGTGACCTTTGTAATAACCGGAGAGCTGGCAGAACGGCTATTGCACCGGTCTTGAAAACCGGCGCCCGCAAGGGCTTGGGGGTTCGAATCCCTCGCTCTCCGCACCACCCGGTTCATCTCCCACAGCACCCAGGCCATCGCATAGTCCTGGACCGCGAAATAACATCGACCTCCCCCCGCCCCCGCCAGGAAA
This sequence comes from Bacteroidota bacterium, assembly GCA_041493205.1. GTDB lineage: Bacteria > Bacteroidota > Ignavibacteria > UBA10030 > UBA6906 > JBGPYM01. The sequence goes on along the minus strand of JBGPYM010000004.1, from coordinate 32,988 downwards.
AATTGCGTAAAGCCTGGCAACCATTTCTTGTTGCCGTTACCCTTGTTACTGTTGCCGCCGCCCTCCGGATCTGGCCCCTTCACGCGCTCGAGACCCGCCTTGCCTGGCTGACGTTCTATCCTGCCGTCATACTCACTGCGTTCTACGGAGGCTTTCTCGCCGGCTTCCTGGGAACGATACTGAGCTGCCTCACGATACTCCTTCTCTGGCCTGCGATTGCGGAGCACCCGTACATCAACGATACCATTGATTGGCTCGGTCTCCTCATTTTCATCGGCAATTGCACGCTGATCTCAGGCGTCGCGGAGGCAATGCGGCGCGCCCGCGCCCGCGCGATGGAATCCAACAAGTCGCTTGAAGCCGCAAACCGCGACCTGGAACGAGAAATCGCCCGGCGTCAGGAGGCGGAGGAAAAAATTCAAACACAGAACGCCCAACTTGAACAACGGGTCAGAGAGCGGACCGCCGAACTGGAAGAGACCTATCGAGCGCTGCGCCAGAATGAGGAACGGCTCCGCCAGGCCTTCGACAACATGTTCGAGGGTGTTCAGATTGTGAGCTTCGACTGGCGCTACCTGTATTTTAATGATACGTTCGTAAGACATTCAAAGCACTCAAGGGACGATCTTGCCGCCCACACAGTCCTGGAACTCTATCCCGGCATCGAGAAGACGAACATCTACACGGTCTATGAGCGCTGCTTCAAGGAACGGGTGGCGATTCAGTTACAAAATGAATTCAAGTTTCCGGACGGATCGGTGAGCTGGTTTGAGCTGAGCTTTCAGCCGGTCCCCGAGGGTGTATTCATCATTTCCATGGACATTACCGATCGCAAGAAGGCGGAAGCGGACCTCCGCAAACTCAATGCGGAGCTCGAAGAGCGAGTTATCCAGCGAACGGAACAACTGGAACTTTCCAACAAGGAGCTCGAAGCGTTCAGCTACTCGGTTTCGCATGACCTGCGTGCGCCCCTGAGAAGCATCGATGGGTTCAGCAATGTCCTCCTGAAGGAATATCAGGAGCGGCTCGACGACCAGGGGAAGGACTATCTGGGACGCGTTCGCGCCGCGGCGCAGAGAATGGGCCAACTCATCGATGACCTGCTTGGTCTCTCTCGGGTATCACGCGCGGAGCTGAGGCGCGAAACTGTTGACCTGAGTGCGATGGCGCAAACAATCCTCGGGGGATTGCAGGCAGGCGAACCGGACCGGACGGTGAACGCAGTCATCGCCGGGGGGGTCATCGCAGAAGGGGATGCGAGACTGTTGTCCGTCGTCCTGGAAAACCTTCTTGCCAATGCGTGGAAGTTCACACAGAAGCGGTCCGGTCCGACGATCGAATTCGGCGTCAAGCACACCGACGGGGAGCATGCGTATTTTGTGCGTGACAACGGTGCCGGTTTTGAGATGAAATATGCGGACAAGCTCTTTGGCGCGTTTCAACGGCTGCATGGATCGGCCGAGTTTGAAGGGACCGGCATCGGGCTCGCGACGGTGCAGAGAATCGTCCGCCGGCATGGCGGCCGGGTCTGGGCGGAAGGGCAGGTCAACGATGGCGCGACGTTCTATTTCACACTGTGAGAGGAGTACCATTCGATGGCGAAATCCCAGAAGGATTCACGGTTTATCCTCCTCGTCGAAGACAACCCCGACGATGAGCTCCTGACGATCAAGGCACTGAAGGAAAGCAAGATCAAGAATGAGGTCGTCGTCGCCCACGACGGCGTTGAGGCCCTCGACTTTCTCTACGGTACGGGGACGCACAAGGGCCGCGATGTGAGGATCGTGCCCGATGTGATCCTGCTCGACCTCAAGCTTCCCAGGATCGACGGCCTGGAAGTGCTGCGGAGAATCCGTGCCGACGAGAGAACGAAGATCCTCCCTGTCGTCATCCTGACCTCGTCACGCGAAGAACAGGATGTGATGAACGGGTACCGGCTCGGCGCCAACAGTTATATCAGGAAACCGGTGGATTTTGATAATTTTTCCGAGGCGATCCGCCACCTCGGACTCTACTGGCTCGTCCTCAACGAAAATCCAAACCGCATCAGGAGTCCCCAATGAAAAAGCCCCTTCGCGTTCTTCTGGTCGAAGACAGCGAGGACGATGCCGTGCTGGTCGTGTCGGAACTTCGGGGCGGGGGATACGACGTCGCATTCGAACGGGTTGATTCCCCCGACGCGTTCCAGGCCTCTCTTGCCGGCAATGAGTGGGATTGCATCATTTCAGACTACTCGATGCCCCGCTTCAATGGGCTCGCCGCCATCGACGAGTTGCACGCGACGGGAAAGGATATTCCCTTCATTCTGGTTTCTGGCACGATAGGGGAGGAAGTGGCGGTCATGGCGCTGAAACGGGGTGCCAGGGACTACATCATGAAAGATCGGCTCGGCCGGCTCGTCCCCGCCGTGGAGCGGGAAATTCGGGAAGCCGAAGGGCGGCGCGAGCAAAAACGGACAAACGAAGCCCTCCAGGAAATCGACCAGCGGCTCAGGACGTCGTTCGAGGCCGCCCCCATCGGCATGGCTCTGGCGGGACTTGCCGGGAACTGGCTGCAAGTGAATGCATCCCTCTGCGGACTTCTGGGCTATGATGCCAGTGACATGGCAGGAATGACGATTCAACAGATCACCCATCCGCACGATCTGGAGGCAGACCAGAAATATCTTCGTCAGATGGTCTCCGGAGAGAACCAGTCGTATCACATTGAGAAGCGCTACACGCACAAGAACGGAAACGTGATCTGGGCTGAGCAATCGGTCTCGCTGGTGCGCGATACGCAGGGAAAGCCCTCCTATTTTATCCTGCAGATTCACGACATCACCGAACGCAGAGAGGCCGAGCGCCAGATCAGATTGCTCAGCGAAGCGCTCACGTCAACCAGGGATTGCTACATACTGACTGATCTGGAGGAAAGCATACTCTTTGTGAACCCCGCCACCACACTCACCTACGGTTATCCGGCCGAGGAGTTGATCGGACGCCGCACCTCCGTTCTGCATGCAAATGGAAATCCTCCGTTCCTTCTCGACGCAATGCACCGGCAAACCGCGGCTGGCGGGTGGAAGGGGGAGCTGCTCGACCGCAGGAAAGACGGTATGGAGTTCCCCGTCGAACTCTGGACGTCGGTAGTGCGCGATGACGCAGGCGCACCTGTCGCGTTCGTCGGCGTGGCGCGTGATATCTCTGACCGGAAGGCCGCGGAAGCGCATCTCCGGGAGAGTGAGGAGAAGTTCCGCCTCATATCGGAAAACGTCGCGGACATGATCGCCGTCCTGACGCCGGACGGGAAACGGGTGTACAACAGCCCTTCCTACCGTGGCATTCTGGGCGACCCCGATGCCCTGCACGGTTCCGATTCCTTCCAGGAAGTCCACCCCGACGACAGGGAGAAGGTACGCAGGATATTCCAGGAGACGGTGCGGACGGGAGTGGGCCAACGTGCCGAATACCGGTTCCTGTTGCGGGACGGCACCGTGCGCGATATTGACTCGCAGGGGAGTGTCATCAGGGGCAGCGACGGCAATGTGACAGGGGTCGTGGTGGTCTCCCGAGACGTCACCGAACAGAAACGGCTGGAACAACAGTTCCTCCGGGCACAACGGATGGAAAGCATCGGCACGCTGGCAAGCGGGATCGCCCATGACCTGAACAATGTGCTCGCGCCGATTATGATGGCCATCGAAATGATCCGGCACCAGGTGTCCGATGTGAAAGTCCGGCATCTGGTGGACACCATTGATGTGTCGGCCCAGCGCGGTGCCGCGATTGTGAAGCAGGTACTCGCCTTCGGGAGGGGGGTCGAGGGAGAACGGATCGTCCTTCAGCTCAAGCATCTCATCAATGAAGTCGTGAAGATGGCGCAGGAGACGTTCCCGAAATCCATCGAGATCCGGACAGACATTGCCAGGGATCTCCGGTCGATCTCCGGTGACCCGACGCAGATGCAGCAGGTCCTCATGAATTTGTGCGTCAACGCCCGGGACGCGATGCCGCAGGGGGGACAGCTCAGGATCGCTGCCAAAAATGCGACGCTCACGGAACACGAGGCACGAATGATTCCCGACATACGCCCGGGGCCGTACGTCGTGGTCTCCATTGCCGATGAGGGTTCCGGAATTCCGGCGAAAATTCACGAAAAAATTTTCGAGCCATTCTTCACGACGAAAGAAGTCGGCAAGGGGACGGGACTCGGGCTTTCCACGGTCCTCGGCATTGTGCGGAGCCACAAAGGGGCGATTACATTGAAGAGCGAGGAAGGGAAGGGGACGGTGTTCACGATCCACATTCCGGCTGCGGCGGAGGGCGTGGAGGCCGGAACGCCGGAGCACGCCCCGGATTCACCGACAGGTCACGGCGAGTTGATCCTTGTCATTGATGATGAAGCCGCTATCCGGGAAATGACCCGGCAAACACTCGAGGCGTCAGGGTACAGTGTACGGACAGCCCGCAGCGGGATCGAAGGCATCGCCGTGTTTCAGGAGCTGAAGGGGAAAATACGGGCTGTCGTGACAGACATCATGATGCCGGCAATGGACGGCACCGCTGTTATCGAAGCTCTGAAAAAGCTTCGTCCCGACCTGAGGATCATCGCCGCAAGCGGACTCTCAGATACCGGTCATAGCGTCAACCCATCCGTGGCCGGGGCAGACGCCTATCTCTCGAAACCGTTTACCGCCGGGAAACTCCTTACGACCCTTGCGAAGGTACTCCAGGCCTGATCGCGTAGACGCAAGATCGTGCAGTGTCATCTCGCCCGCAACTTCTCAAGATCGACGACGAGTTCTTTCCAACGCGCCCCCCCGGCGACATCGGTGTTCACGACGACCGGCGCATATCCGGGACGGGAGACATGCAGAGTATATGACCCTGGTGTCAGGAGTCGATACAGGACTCCTGTCTCTGGATTGCTTGTGCGCCGGGTGACGTCCTCGGTTTCGATCGCTGGAATCCAGACAGTCGCTTCAAGCGGCTTGCCCGTCTTTGCATCTCTCACTCTCACCGCCAGACCCGGTCCTTCCGCCCTGTGGAGCATGTAGCGAATCCCCTTGAGATTCGCCCGCACGATACCATCGACTTCATGCGGAGGGAAGATGCTGGCTCCTCTCCCTGTTTCCACGACGAAATCAAAAGTGCCGAGGTGTCCGTACAGCCAGGGATATGATTGCCCGACAAGCCCGGCTCCATACTCGGCCATGTAGCCAGAGTCACCGCGCATCGTCGGGATGCTGCCGGCGAGTCCGCGCGCAATTTCCGTCAACAGCAGATCATCAGGGGCTTTTCGCCCTCCCCAGTTCCAGGGATAGTACACTACTTCCCCCTGACTGTGGTAGGTCAAGGAGAGAACGAAGCGCTTTTCCCGAGCGAGGCCGGCAAGAGCCCGGGATTCCGATTCGGAAAACGGAAATGCCCCCCGATACCGGCCGCTCGGGGGCTCGCCGCTGCCCCCGTGAGCCCAGTTGAAGTCATAGTTCCTGTTGATGTCGACTCCGTCCGGGTAGTTTACCACGCCGTTGCTGTCCGTATCACGCGCGTTCTTCCGCCATCGAGGATCCTGTCCGGAGGTCACGATATTGTGCCCGTCCACATTCAGTACCGGGACGATGTAAATCTGGAACATATCCACCCACCGCGTGATGTCGGGGTCCTTCCCATACTGTTCCACAAGTTCATGCAGCGCCGCGAGACAGATTTCCGCGCCCATGATTTCATTGCTGTGGTGACAACCGTCGAACAGGATCGCTGGGCGGGCATCGTCCTTCCCGACGTCGCGTGAGACTTTCACCGCGTAGATCGGTTGTTGTTTCGCCGTCGTCGTGCCGATCTGCATCCGCAGAACCAGCGAAGGAAATGCGTTGTGCAGGGAGAGGATCTCGCGGTTGATTTCGGTGTACGAATGGTATGGCTTTTCCAGTCGGAGCGTAGGGCCATACATTGCGCGACGGAGAAGCGTCAGTTCGCTCGAATCCTCCATCAGGGTCAGGCAGTGGAATCCGCGTTCGCGGAGGAGGCTCTGCTCCGCCTGAGTGACAAGCACGAGCGCCGTGTCGCGAAGCATCGACACGATGCTGCGGTAGTCGTATTCGTCGAACGCGAGGATTCCCGACTTGAGGAGGGCCTCGGGTTTCACATTGTCGATGCGTATGAGGAGAGTCCGGTGGGGGATTGATTGCGCGAAGAGGAGCGAGGTCAGCATGGTCGCAAGAAGGATGACAACGAAGCATCGTGTGCGCATGGTGCACCTTGGTCGGTTTGTAAGCCCTGGAGTGCCCCTCAGTGGCTGCTTGATACTGTGTGGGACAGTGGGTAAGATATCCACGTTTTGATGGATATTCAACACAGATTTCCCTTGACATCCGGTACGAAATAATATATATTAATTGTACATATGTACATGTAGTGATATATTATTCCGGCGACCCGGCCAGATGGATTTCAGCATTCTCTTTAAGGCACTCTCGGATCCGACGCGGAGGGAGATCCTTCAGCTCCTGCGTCACAAAGACATGACCCCCTCACAAATCCTGGAAAAGATTCATATTTCACAGCCGACGCTCTCCCACCACCTGGACAGCCTGAAACGTGCGCAACTGATTGAAGGGGAGCGTGATGGTCAATTCATACGGTACAGCCTGAACATGAGCGTCTTTGACCAGGCCGTTCAATATATGATGGCGCTCAAGCAAAGGAGGTAGTGTCATGAAGTGGGACCTAAAAAGTCATCTGTTTGCTCTGGCAATGATCATTGTGGCCGGTGTCGCTGCGCTGTATTTTTCGGCCATACTGCCGGACACCGTCCCATCACACTACGGCACGGAAGGGATTCCCGATCAATGGAGCCCGAAATCCGAACTGATTATTCTGGGCGTCGCCTCACCCGTGGGACTGTTTTTGGTCCTGACGTTCATCCCGCGTATCGACCCCTTCTGGAAGAAGCTACAGAGCAAATACGGTCTGTTGCTCATCTTCAGAGATATTGCGATGGGAGCGGTAGTCTATTTCGCGGTTATCGGCTATCTTTCCGCACATGATGGGAAATACGCGGCGAACATGTCCGGCCTGGGCATCGGGCTCACGTCCATTCTGGTCGGCAATTATCTTCCGAAGCTCCCTCGGAATTTCTTTTTCGGAATCCGATCACCCTGGACCCTGGCCTCGGAGGAAGTGTGGAAACGGACACACCGGATATCCGGCTGGCTGTTCCTGGTTGGCGGGATCATCATTGCCATCCTGTCGTTCTTCCCGTTCCCACAACACATCGTCCTCCTGTCGGTTCTGTTGCCCCTGGTCGTTTTCTGCGGTGTGGTGTATCCGTATGCCCTCTATAGAAAACTAGAACGGGGGCCAGGGGAGCATGGTCCGCAATTATAGGCGCTGCACACGCCCGGAGACTATCGATGAAATCACGCTCTCATTGCTTTGTCGCCCTCCTGCTCGCCGGAATGCTGCTCGCACAGGCCGCCCTTGCAGAACGAGGCCGCCAGGAAACCCCGCAGCATGCCTCGCGGGGAATCACCGGGAGCCCCACGGGTCTGTGGGCGGGCGCGATCAGAATCATAGGCACAGAACTGAAGATCCTGGTGACATTCAAATCCCAGGGGGATTCGCTCTCGGCCACCATTGACATCCCGCAGCAGATGGCGCTGGGGCTCCCCCTGACAAACGTCACCTGGCATCCGCCGAAGATCCACTTCGAACTTCCCGCCGGTCCCGGCCTTGCGGTTTTTGACGGCACAGCCTGGGAGGATAGCATGGCCGGCGATTTCATGCAGGCAGGAATCCGTGGTACCTTCCGGCTGCAGCGGAGCGCGGGGGAGGCGCAAAACGCGCCGCCGAAGCAGAATGAGCCACCACCCCCGTACCGGGAAGAGGAGGTGAAGTTTCTGGGTGACTCGGTGACGATCAGCGGCGTTCTGACGCTCCCGCCCGGGAAGGGGCCCCATCCTGCGGTCATTCTGATAACCGGGAGCGGGTCACATAATCGCGATGAGGAGTTGTTCGGGTTTAAGCCGTTCAGGGTGATCGCGGACCAATTCACGCGACACGGTCTCGCCGTACTGAGGTGCGATGACAGGGGGGTCGGAGCCTCGACAGGCAGCAAGGCCGGCTCAACGTCGGAAGATCATGCCTCGGATGTGCTGGCAAGTGTTCGCTTCCTTCAACGGCGTCCTGATATCAACGCAAAGCAGATCGGACTCTGCGGTCACAGCGAGGGGGGAATCATCGCGCCTCTTGCCGCCGCACGATCGGCCGATGTCGCCTTCATCGTGCTGATCGCAGGCCCAGCGGTATCCGGCGATGGGCTGATCCTGTACCAACTTGAGTCTCTCATGAGGTCAGGCGGAGCCGATGACGCCCAGGTCACGAAAACGCTTGCAGAGCAACGGCGTGCATTCGACTGCGTCCGCACGGGGACGGGATGGGAATCGCTGGCAGCATACATGAAGAGTGAGGTCGCAGCCAGCATAGCTTCCATGGATCCCTCACAACGCCGCGGTATTCCCGATTCTGCATCTTTTGTCAACACGAACGTGGAGACACGCCTTGCCGCCGCCAGGAATCCCTGGTTCAGGTATTTCATCCAGTACGATCCTCTCCCGGCGCTTCAACACGCGCGCTGTCCCGTGCTTGCCCTGTTCGGAGAACTCGATATGCAGGTCCCCGTCAGCCTGAACAAAATGCCGATGGAGAACGCTCTCGGCAGCAGCCAGACAAAGGATTGGAAGGTGGAGGTGATTCCAGGGGCCAATCACCTCTTTCAGAAGGCGATCAAGGGGTATCCTTCGGAATACGCAACCCTCGCAAAGGAGTTCATTCCCGGGTTTCTGGATCTGATGACCCGGTGGATAACCGCGCGGGTGTCGGTCGCCCCAGGGGCGGATCCCACAAAATAAAAACCCCGGCGGGGGGCCGGGGCGAATTCAAACTGCGGTCCGATTGCGATTATGGCACGCGCGTCATTGTCATGATCGCATGCATCTTGTCCTTTCCGTTTTCCTGCATCGTCCAATCCTGCGTGAAGGCATCGTTGCCCTTGAACGTGAATGTGAGCGCGTGCATGTGGGCATCGGTCTTCTTCATGTTCGAGCCGCCGACAAACGCGAAAGCGAGTTTGCCGTCGGGCGTCAACGCCGCAGCGCGCATGTGGGGCTGATTGCCCATGGAGCAGTAATGGGTCATCACGAGCCTGTCACCGTCGCAATGGTACATCGTGATCATGCTCCCCTTGTGCTCTTCGGAGTCTATCGACTCCATCACGGCGGTGCCGTTCGACACCAGGGCATAGGTGATCGTCAATGGCTTCCCCTCGTCCCCGGTTCCCTTCCAGGTCCCCTCGAGGGACTTGATCTTCTCAAACGCCTCATTGGCCTTCCCGGGGTTCCCGGGCGTTCCCGCGATGAGCACGGAACAGAGCATTGCACACACCATCACCGCCAATGTTCGCTTCATGGTACCCTCCTTTGATGATTGTGGGTTGGTGGATTCGATTTCCGCATCAGCGATTCGATCGTTTTAAGATCCTTCGGGATTCCCTCCGAGAGCACGACAGGGCCGTTTGCACCGACGAGAACGTCGTCTTCGATCCTGATGCCCCATCCGCGGTAACCGGCGGCAACGGTCGTGTCCATGGGGGGAATGTAGATCCCCGGTTCAACGGTGATCACCATCCCCGCCTTCAGCGTGTCGTAGGTCCCCGCATCATGAGCGTCGATACCAAGGTGGTGGGAGACCCCGTGAGGCATCCTCCCCCCGAACCCTCCCTTTGCGATCACCTCCCGCGCTTTTGTTTCGAGAGCGCCCCATCGCACCCCAGGCCGTATCATGTTGATGACCTCTGCCTGCGCACGCAACACGACGGAATACACTTCGCGCTGTTCCCTCGTAAACGCCCCTGCAACGGGGAGCGTCCGCGTGATATCGGCTGCATACCCTTCGTACTCCGCACCCACATCAATGACCACCACATCCCCCGCGCGCATCGCACGCGTGTTTGTGTCGTAGTGCAAGATGGTTGAATTCGGGCCTGAACCGACAATCGAGGGGAAACTCATCGCACGAGCGCCCTGGCGGGTCATTTCATACTCGACCGCTCCCTGGATCTCGTATTCCACCGCCCCCGGCCGGCATAGCTGTGTCGCCCGCCGGATCCCGTCTCCCGTCAGCCGGATCGCCGTGCGCATCAGCCCGAGTTCCGCATCCGATTTGCATTCGCGGAGGCGGGCAACCAGCGGGCCCGCATTACGTACCTTCACACCGTCGTGCTGTTGCTGGAACTGCTGCCGCGCTTCCTGATCCAGAAACAACGGCCTGTTGTTCAGCCAGTCGTTGACGAATCCGATATCCGGCATGGACACATACAGCGTCTTCGTCTGCGATGCTACGGCGCCGAGGACCTCGGTCAGACGGTCTGCATTGATGACCGGGCCTCCAGAAAATGGTGTGGCCCGCACATGTTCCAGAGCAGAGGAAGGGGCAAGAAGGAGAAACTTCTCCTGCCCCCCGTCAATCTGCATCCCCCGCGGGATGATGACGAGCGTAAGCCCAGGTTCGGCAATGCCGGTCAGGTAGAGGAAATTGCTCTCCTGACGATACGGGTACACGACATCGCCCGACCGCGTCCGCGTCTCGGCGGCGCGGAACAAAAGCGCTGACCCGGAATCCGCCGCTGCCGCAAGCCGTTCCCGGCGCAAGGCATATTCCTCGCCCGATATGCCGGACCAGGCCTGTGACGCCAGGAGCGCACAGAATGGAATCAGGACACGAAGCCGAGGCGGTACCAACATGCCGTCAATCAGCCGCAAGCACATGGTGGGTCGTCACGGACTGGGAGCTCGGAATGGTCATCTTCTGTTGTCCGGTCAGCGCAATGGTCGATTCCATGTCAAGCGTCGAGTCTTCGCTCAGTACCAGCCCGCTGGCAGGGTCGAGATACATCGTCCCGCTCGTTGACCCTGACCCCTCGATGAAAAAATCGCTCCCCATCATCGACCCCTTCCCGGCGACGGTGAGCTTCCCCTTATAGGAAATCTTCAGGGCCTCTTTTCCGTTCTTCTTTTCCTTGCCCAGCACGGAATATTCGATCGTCGCGATGGTGACGATGTTCGATCCCATGGACGCATTCGTGTCCGGCCTGACGGATTTCCACGCGCCCCCGACTTTCACCGGCGCTTCGGGAAACACATGGAACCGGACAAGTTCACGCTGTGCCAACTGCCGTGTCAGTCCCGTAAATTTCACGGTGTCAATAACTTCTCTCCTGCTCGTCGTACCGAGCGGTGACACGGTGACGCGGGAACGCTTCCCGATCATCTCTTTCGGCGTGATGGTTGTATCCATCTGAGCAGAATGAATGCTGATGCTCATCGCTTCGGGGGTGACCGTCAGGACGGCCGAGCCGTCGGCACCGAGCTCCGTGGCGAGTACACCCGTCGCCGCACGCACACTCGAGGTGGCTTTTATTTCCTGTCCCATCATTTCCTGGGACGATTTCACATTGATGGAATCGATGAACCGGTAGCTCTTACCCTTCTCTAATCTGTACCGGAGCGTGAACTCTTCCTGTGCACGGGCAGGGAGCGCCGCGCAGAGCGCGACACACAACAGGATGAACAACCCGGGGGATCGTCGCTGCATGTGGTTTTTCCTTTCCTCTCAGAATAGTGGAACCGTCTTTGGGATATATTGGTAGTGTACAGAATCGTTGGCGATGTGATAAGCGGTCAGAAAGACCAGCCGCGCGACGTGCGCAACCTTTCGCGTGTCGATCAGCTCAGGCCTGTCGTTTACCGTATGATAGACCTCCTCGAGCCCCGAGGTGAAGAAAAGGTTTGGAACGTTCCGCTTCATGAACGACATGTGATCGCTCCCCCCGGACGTGAGCTTCGTCTCGACGAGCATGAAATCTTCATGACGGTTCTGTTCGTGCGCGATCGCGGCGAGCTCCGGGCTCCCCTCGGCCCCGATCAGCTCGAGGGAGTCCGGGTTGTTCCGTCCCACCATGTCCATGTTCAGCATCGCGACAGTATTTTTCAACGGCACGAGCGGTGCGCGCGCGTAGTACTCCGAGCCGAAGAGCCCTTTTTCCTCTCCTGAAAACGCAATGCACAGAATGCTCCGGCGCGGAGCGGCAGGAAGCCCGCCGAGGCCTGCAGCGATCGCGAGAAGTGCGCACGTGCCCGACGCGTTGTCGTCGGCGCCATTGAAGATATAACGTTCTCCCGGTGCATGCTCGCGCTTGTACCCTACGTGATCGTAGTGGGCGCCGATAATGACTGTTTCGGTGCTGAACCGCGGGTCAGCGCCCGGGAGGATCCCTGCGACGTTCCGCGACGACATGTCCTTCTTTAAAGTGGTTGTCTCCAGATATGCGTCCGTCCCTTCGATGGCATACGAGTGCGGGGCCACTGCCCGGTCCATTGCCGTCTGCAGGGCCCGGAGAGAGTCGACGCTTCCGAAAAGCTGCACAATGACGGCCGGTCCGATGTGCACGACCGGGACCTTCGTGCTTTCTTCCGCGCCAATCGTCAGGGGAAGCGCATCACTCGGAATCAGGTTTGACAGCGATGGCCAGGGAAAGCCCCTGGGCGCAAGCGACGTATGATTGAGCGGGTCGGTGATGACCAGCACCCCGATCGCACCGTGCTCCCGCGCGATGCGCGCCTTTGCAGGCACTCCGGAATATTCGGTCGCCCGCGTTCCCATGAACACGGACGCGGAGTCTTCCTCGCCCGGTTCATGCCGCAACACGACGACGATCTTTCCCCTGACATCGATATCCGCGTAGTCATCGTAGTGGTATTCCGGCGCGGTGATGCCATACCCGGCGAACACGAGAGACCCGCGTACACTCCGGGTTCCCGTCACCTCGAACGGGGTAAAATCCGTCTTGATTTCCCAGTTTTGCTCCGTCGTGCCCCTCCGTATGCGCAGCGCATTCGGTTCGCCCAGACTGACGATCGCAAGCGGGACCCGCTGGTAGTAGCTGCCGTTGACCGGGCGGAGCCCTGCGCGCTTAAATGCCGCTGCAATGTATGCGGCCGCGGTGTCGAGCTCAGGACTCGGCGTGTCCCGCCCTTTCATCGAATCGGAGGCGATGTAAAAGATGTCCCTGCGGACGTTTTCTGAGCGTATGCGGTCGAGCCCCGACGACGGCGCCCGCCCGACCCCTCCGGAACATCCTGCGATGAGAATGGCTGCGAACAGCGCCGGGAAGACGAACCACGATTTCATGGGAGCGACCTGCAAGAATGGATGGGCCATAATATACAATTTCCCGCTTCCAAATGCGCCGTGTCGGGAGGCCAGAGGTACGGGGATGATTATGAGGTTTTTGAGGCAGCGAGTTCGCCGAATGTGCGTGCGCATCGGTAGAGGGCGCGCGGGATGTGAAAACACCCCTTCCACTTTCCCCCCTTCAGGGGAAGGAGTACCTCGCCCTTCCGGTTCAGGTAGCCGAACCATTCCCCGTAGGCGGGATCCGGGAAACGATTCCAGGTATAGTCATGAACTTTCTTGAACCATCCGAGACACTCCGCGCGACGTGTGGCCTGATATGCCATCGAAAGCGCGACAAGCGCTTCGACATGCACCCACCAGAGCTTCTGGTCCCACTCGAGCTGTTGCGGCGGCTTTCCGTCGGAATCAAGGAAGTAAAAAATTCCCCCTTCCTGTGTATCCCATCCGAATTGAAGCGTACGGAGGAGCGCGTCAACCGCCACGCCGACCAGTGCACTGTCCCCCAATCGCTTCGCCGCGTCCAGCAGAAACCAGGTGCCTTCAATCGTGTGGCCCGGATTGACAAGCCGTCCTTCGAAACTGTCGACGTGCGTTCCGTCGGGCGCGGTGAATTCGCGGGCAAACCCGCGTGAAGAGTCAAGGAAGTTCTCGGTGATGTCGCGCACAGATTCGCCGAGCAACGACCCGAATTCGTCGGGGGAGAGGAGCGATTCCATTTCTGTGGCAAGATTGAGCAGGATCATCGGTATGGAGAACGGTCGCAGCGGACGGGTGTGCGGCACCAACTTGCTGAACCGGCCCCTGGGATTTTCCCTCCGTGCCAGGATTTTCCGGTACGTCCTGAGCGCAATATCCGATGATTCGCCGTCACCGGAGGCGAGCGCGAATGCGGCAAACGCCATCGCAGCAAAGCAATCGGAAAAAATACTGTATGGTTCGACCAGGGGCGATCCGTTTCTCGTCAGCGCAAAATACCAGCTCCCGCCGGGGTCCATGCCGTGCGATTTCAGAAACTCGATCCCGTGCCGTGCGATGGCAAGCCACTCTGGGCGCGGTTCGGCATGGACGTAGAGCATGGAAAAGAGCCATGCCTGCCGGCATTGAAGCCAGATGAATTTGTCGGTATCGTAGACTGCACCGTCACGGTCCAGGCAGGTGAAGTACCCGCCGTCCTTCGCGTCGATTGAATATTTTTGCCAGAACGGGAGGACATCGTCCACCAATGCGGAACGGTACTTGCGTTCGAGTGCACCAAAATCTGGCAGGAGGGAGTTCATGGTCATAAGGATATGGACGTCATCGTAGAACAATACGGAAAAAAATGCGGCGATGCCGCCTTCTGAAAAGGGTGTCGAAGGGTATTGACTCTGAATTGACGATCTGCTACCATAGGCCAGATCTGTTTTTCTGTTCTCTGTTCATTCTGGCATACGAGGTGTGCTCCTGATGGGCAGGAAATTCCCCAGAACCTCTCCCGGCCGTCGCCGCCTCCTGAAACTCTCCCCGCTCGTGCTCCTCGCAGGGTGCGACGCCATGCCCTCCGGCCGCACGGAGTCCTTCCTTCATTCAGTTCAGCAATTCAACGACTGGGTACAGTCGAAGGTATTCGATCCTTCAAAACTTGCCCCCGTGTATCCGGACGACGCCTTGACGCCGGAGGATGAGTTCCGCGTCAACGGCAAGGATGAAGAAGAGCCGGAAATCGATGTCGAAGAATGGACGCTCGAGGTGGATGGACTGGTTGCGCGGCCCGGGCATTACACGGCCGGACAGATACACTCCCTCCGGAAGCTTGTGATGAACACGCGGCACTGCTGCGTGGAAGGGTGGAGCATGATCCCGCAGTGGGGAGGCACGCAGCTTCGGGAGTTTCTCCATGTTGCGGGAGCCGACAGGGATGCCCGGTATCTTGCCGTCGAATGCGCCGATGACTACACGACCTCGTATGACATGCCGAGCGCGGTGCATGAGCAGACGTTGCTCTGTTATGAGGCGTACGGGAAGCCGCTCGCTGCCGCGCATGGCGCGCCGCTCCGCATTGTGATGCCGACGAAACTGGGATACAAAAGCGCAAAATGGATAAGGAAGCTCGTCGTCACGAACGAGAAACCGGGCGGGTACTGGGAAGACCAGGGATACGATTGGTTCGCGGGACTCTGAATGAACGGCATCCGGGCCATGGTGCGCGAATATCAGCATCCTCTTCTTATACGGCTGACGCACTGGATCAACGCGGTTGCCCTGGCGATCATGGTCACCAGCGGCTTCCGGATCTATAACGCGTCACCCATCTGGAATTTTGAAATCCCGGCCGCTCTCACGCTGGGGGGATGGCTCGCCGGTGCGCGGATGTGGCATTTCTTCGGGATGTGGCTCTTCGCGGCGAACGGGATTGTCTGGGGGTCGTATAACCTGCTCAGCCGACACGGGAGGCGGACGACACTGTTCGGGCGTGCGGACCTCAAGGGCATCCTCCCAATAGTCCGTTACTATCTTCGGCTCCGGAAGGGGCATCCGCCGTCAGGAAAATACAATTCCCTTCAGAAGCTCGCATATACGACGATCCCGTTCGCGGCCCTTGGCTCCCTCACCAGCGGTATTGCGCTTTTCTGGCCTGTCCAGTTCAGCGGAATCGCTTCCATATTCGGGGGATACGATGCGGCGCGAATATGGCATTTCCTCTTCACCTCCTTTCTGGTTCTCTTCTTTTTCGGCCATCTGATGATGGTCGCCCTCGCCGGCTGGTCCAATTTCCTCTCCATGATTACAGGCTGGAAGCGCTCCGCCTCACAATAACGGTCCCCGGTACCCCCCTCCCGAAAATTTAACTTGACAAAATAGACTCGTTTTTGTATGATGGATTACCGTTAAAGTAATCGCTAAAGTAAACGTTTATTATCGATTTTTCCTCACGATTTGAGATCGTGGGACGTGCCTCAGGGGCAGATCCTCCTGCCCGGCATGGCATCACACTTCTTCCCGTTCTCTCACACGAATAAAGTCGCTCTCTCCAGTCAGGAGATGATCCGAATCCACCAACCGGTCAATGCCCGGCGCCGCGCCGGGGAGACCGGCCCAGCAGTGGCAAATTCGAGGAGCAGTAACCCATGATCGCAATGCACCGTCTGTCTGCCCTACTTCTCATCGTGAGTGCGGCATGCTCGCTCGCCGCCGCCCAGAGTACACTCCGTGGGAGCGTTATCGATTCCCTGACCGGCGAGGTGCTCGTGGGAGCGAATGTCTACCTCCCCGGTACAGCCCTTGGCGGTGTGACCGACCGCGAAGGCCGGTTCACGATACCCCACGTCACTCCCGGCACGGTGACCGTTCGTGCCTCCTATATCGGATACCGCATGCGCGAGATGAAGATGGTACTTGCCGATCGTGACACCATCCTCGTGTTCCGGATGACCCCCGACGTCCTCGAGGGTGAGGAGGTCGTCGTGACGGGCCAGATGCGCGGCCAGATCGCCGCCATCAACCAGCAGGTGACCTCGAACACCATCGTCAATGTCATCTCGGAAGAAAAAATCAAGGAGCTGCCGGATGCGAACGCCGCAGAGGCCATCGGCAGGCTCCCCGGTGTCTCCATCATACGCTCGGGTGGAGAGGCAAACAAGGTCATCCTCCGCGGCCTGAGCGACAAGTTTACCTCCATCACCATCAACGGCTTCAGGGTTCCTGCGACCGACGCGGATTCCCGCGGGGTGGATCTAAGCGTCTTTTCGCAGGGGACGCTCTCAGGTGTGGAGCTCTTCAAGGCGCTGACCGCCGACAAAGACGCCGACGCAATCGCGGGGAGCATCAACCTGGTCACCCGCAAAGCCCCGTCGATCCGGACGATCCGCGTGGATGCGAAAGGCGCGTACAACCAGCTCACAAAAAACGCGGGCCAGTATGACTTCAACGGCAAGTACGGCGAACGTTTTTTCAACAACGTCCTCGGCGTGCAGGTGACCGGAAACATCGAACGCCGCGACCGGAGCAGCGAACAGTTTAATACGGACATCGAAGATCAGACGGTCGTGAATTCCAGAGGATTCCTGTTCGATGATCTGACACTCACCTACTCGGATGAGATCCGCAAACGGAGCGGGCTTGGCTTGCTGCTTGATTTCGACACCCCCGACAGCGGATCCATCCGGGTGAACAACCTCTTCAGCTACACGCAACGCAATTATATCCAGTACGGGCGGGATTTTCCGATCGGCTCGGACGTGTTTTATTCCGCGCGCGACAGGGAACAAAACATCAGCACGTTTTCCAGCTCCGTACGCGGCGACAACATGCTCCTGGACATGAGCCTGGCCTGGGGAGCCTCGTTTGGCCAGTCGAAACTGGACAACCCCTACGACTACCGGATGTGGTTCCGCGAACAATCCATCACCGACTCGGCAGGAATGGCCAACCCCCCGCGCTCCGCGCAGCAGGGGCCGCCGGAACTCCTGATCCCGTACGCGTACAACAATTTCGCGCGCTCGACGCTCGACACGGCGGATTTCGACAGCGAAAAGAACCTCGACCGGGAAAAGACCGTCTTCCTCGACGTGGCGAAGAAATACGAGATTGGCGACTTCGCTTCCGGTGAAGTGAAACTGGGCGGGAAATACCGGTACAGGAACCGCTTCAAGGAGAGCGCAGAGCGGTTTGCGCCGTACTATCTCAACTATTTCCAGGATTATGTTCGGAACTCCGACGGGACGATCACACCGAAAAATTTTGCCGGCACGAGGTTCGCCAATCTCCAGAAGGTGGGACGATTGATCCTGTTCACGAATTTTCTCGACCCGTCGCCCGCACAGCGCAACCTGTACGACAAGTATCTCCTCAATCCCATGCTGAACCGGGATGCCCTCCGGGACTGGTATGAGCTGAACAAAAACGGCGTCGGCCCCACCGGACAGTCGGAATACTTCGACAATCCCGAGGTTGCGGCCGACTATTACGACATTGTCGAGCGGGTCCAGGCCGCCTACCTCATGAACACACTCAACTTCGGCCCGATGCTGACCCTGATCGCCGGCGTCCGCGTGGAGAAGGAATCCAACGATTACCGGGCCAAGTATGTGAACAACCCGCTGGGCGGATTCCCGATCACAGGATCGCTCCTTGATACCACTGCAAAATACAACGAAACGGACTGGCTTCCCAATTTCCACCTGACCGTCCGCCCGACCGATTTCATGTCGATCCGGCTTGCGGCCTACCGGGCGATTGCCCGTCCTGATTTCAACGCGCGGCTCGAGAAGATGGTTGCCCGTGTTACCAACCCGCGCAACCTCCTCACGATCGGCAATCCGCGGTTAAAAAATGCGAAAGCCTGGAACTTCGAGATCAACACGTCGCTCTACGGGAACAAGATCGGGCTCTTTTCGGTCTCCGCATTCTACCGCGAGATCGACGACATGTTTCACACGGTCTCGGCTATCTGGGGGAACTACAACCCGGGGAATCACACTTCCATCCTCGATACGCTCGGCATCACCTGGCGCATGCCGTTCCCTGCCGGATCGCCGATCTCCCTTACGTACTCGGTCAACAGCGACCACCCCACCAAGGTCTGGGGACTCGAGGTCGAACATCAGGCCAACCTGAACTTCCTGCCGGGAGCCCTGTCGGGGATCGTGCTCGGGTATAACTTCACGTTCGTGCGCTCGGAAACCTACGTCCTCGGTTTCCGGACCGATACGTCCTACATCATTATTCCCGGCTTCCCGCCGCTCCCCCAGTTCTACAGCGTCCTGCAGGAAACAAAGCAGAAGCTGGAAGGGCAGCCGGAATTTTTCGGGAACGTCTCGCTGGGGTATGACCTGGGAGGGTTCTCCGGCCGGTTGTCGGTGTTCTTCCAGGGAGAATACAACCGCGTCTATTCCGCCCGGCGCAGGAGCGATCCCGTCGTGCGCCCGTTCTCGCGGTGGGACCTCTCCGTGCGGCAGCGGTTCACCGAGAATATCTCCGTGTTCATCAATCTGAACAATCTTACCAGCGTCGAAGAGGATCAATACACCGTAAACCGTGTCGACGACTGGGAGGCGATCCGGTCAAGTCAGCGCTACGGCGTCACCGGAGATGTCGGCGTACGTTTTGAACTCTAATGCACGCGATCCATCACCACCACTCATCCACTATTCCATGTAGAGCCCTTCACCGTTCACGTCACTCACAGGAGGTTGCTATGCGCACAATGTACTTTGTTGCTGTGGTTCTCCTGGCCGTTCTTGTCCTGTGCCCCCCGGGGGCGAACAGCCAGCATAACGTTCGGGTTCCTCCCTTTGGCGGGAGCAACTACCTGAACGATTTTGTCATGGGCGATACGGTCGGCAACGGGGCGCGGCGCGATTCGAGCGCCGTGTACGTCCTGACGCGCGGCGCCAACTATCTCTCCAATGCCATCATCCGGAACACCGGCTGGACGCTCCGGATCTCTGCCAATGACACGGTGGGGACCGTCGGCAGGCCCGTGGTGTACCTTTATCCGAACGCGACCACGCAGCTGCCGCCGGGACAGTTCGTTGACATGCGCGGCGATGCGATCATCAAGAACATCATCATGTCCGGCTATTTCGAGCCGATCCCCGGCAACCTCACGGGCCTGCAAGGCGCCCTCTTTAACATGACGGCGTCGGGGAAGAGCCTCACGCTCGACAGCTGCGTCCTGACCAACACCAACGGTAACCACATACGCACCGACTCAGCCCCGAAGAATCTCAAAATTACCAACTGCATCTTCGCGAACATGGGGTACCTGGGGAGGTCGAACCTCGGCGCAGGCAAAGGCATTGACGTCCGCGCGGGCTCCGTGGATTCCTTCATCGTCGTGAACAACACGTTTGTGAACTGGCAGGACCGCATTATCCGCCACTTCGGCAGCACCGCAAACATTCAGTACCTGCGGTTTGAACACAACACGTGCGTGAACGGGATGTCGTACCACGGGTTCCTTTCCCTCGGCCGCCTCGGCCGCCGCGCGATCATCAGCAACAACCTTCTCGTCGATCCGTTCGCCGCCGGACAGGATACCGATGCAGTCCGCCAGGCGGAATTCACCGACAGCGGCGAAAAGGACGCATTCGGATTCCCCCGGATGACCTGGATCTTCTCGGCCCCCAACGATACGACGTTCTGGTCGGTCAAGCACAATTACTTCCGCATTTCGGCGGCCGGGCAGTTGTTCTTTGATTCCGCCTCGGTGCTCCCGATCGTGGCGAATCCGGCGCTGGTGGCCGGGACGCCGCTGTCGTACAACATCAACAGCCGGATAGGCAGCGACTCCACAACGGCGTTCCTTCCCCACACGGCCACCCTGCCGGTGGTGCCGAACCTCTTGACCGCCCTGATGAAATGGTACCGCCGGCCATTTGTTTCCGTGCCAGATTCGGGGGCGAACAAGACGAAGTTGACGAGTATGTGGTTTCCGAAATACGACTATGACCGGCGCATCATCAAGTACTACACGGATTCGCTCAATTGCGCATATTCGACGTCGAATGCGGTCTATACCGCGGCGACAGGCGGATATCCCGTTGGCGATCTGAACTGGTTCCCGACGCGGTACACAGCCTGGTTGGGCGATCCGGTCTCCACGGGAGTCCCCACGGAACAGGGACAACCGGTCGCGTTTGCGCTCGAACAGAACTATCCCAATCCCTTCAACCCCTCCACCACGATCAAGTTCGTGATCGGGAAGTCCGCATACACGACGCTGACCGTGTATAACATCCTCGGACAAAGGGTGGCAACCCCGGTAGCGGGGATGCTGGAGGCGGGTCCGCACGAGGTGCGGCTGAATGCGTCCGCGCTCGCCAGCGGGATGTATTTCTACCAGCTTGCCTCGGGATCCTCCGTGGCAGTGAAGAAGATGATGGTCCTGAAATAATCGTACATTCACAGGTGGGGGGCACGTGTCACCTCCCTCCTGGTGAAGTGACAGGGAGCATCCGGCAGCCGGCATTGCGGCCCGGATGCTCCCCGTTCACGGGCTCTGCATGGCGCGAAGAACAGCAGACGGAAAGAGAATCAAAATACAATGAACCACGGAGTTGCAGCGCTCCCCGCGCTCATCCTGTTCTCCTGCATCGGCATCCCGGGGACTGCATCTCTGCAGGATACTCCTACCGCGATCCCCCGGGATACGATTCGTCCGGTCGTTGCGCCATTCCCGCTAGCTTCGTTCACACTGCCCGCCATCCCTGCGCGCCGGTTCGATATCCGCAGCTACGGCGCACGTGAAGGAACGAGCTCGACAGAAGCCATCCGAAACGCTATCGAAGCCGCCGCAAGCGCCGGAGGTGGGACCGTGCTGATTCCCGACGGTGTCTGGCATACCGGAGCCATTCATCTGGAGAACAATATCGATCTTCATCTGAGTGCAGGCGCGGAGCTCAGATTCAGCCAGGACCCGAAAGAGTATCTCCCCGTGGTCTTTTCGCGTCACGAGGATATCGAGTGTTACAAATCGTCGGCTTTCATCGACGCGCAAGGCAAATCCAACATCGCCATTACCGGCACGGGTGTTCTCGACGGTCAGGGAACCCCCTGGTGGGTTCTGAAGGAGCAGGGCGCGCCGGCGGAAGCCCTCCTGTACGATATGGCGTCCAGGGGCGTGCCGGTGGATCAACGCGTATTCGACGGTTCACCGGGGAGACAGCTCCGGCCGGCGTTTTTCCAGCCCGTCAGGTGCAGGAATGTTCTGGTCGATGGACCGACGTTTCTCTACGGGGCGTTCTGGACCATCACGCCGACGTACTGCGACAATGTCATTATCAGGAATGTCCGGATTGTCACCGAAGGAGACCGGGGCCACGTCCCGAACGGCGACGGCATCGATCCGTCATCATGCAGGAATGTGCTGATCGAGCGGTGCACCTTCGACACCGGTGACGATTGTATCGCGATCAAGGCCGGGAGGGACAGGGACGGACGACGGGTAGGCGTCCCCACGGAAAACGTCGTAATACGAGATTGCACGGGATTGCGGGGTCACGGCGGTATCGTCATCGGGAGCGAAACGGCGGGCGGCATCAGAAATGTCCTTGCAACGGACTGCAAGTTCAGCGGAACCGACCGGATCGTCAGAATTAAAACTGCGCGGGGGAGAGGCGGTACGATCGAGAATCTCTGGTTCCGCAACATCGAGGGACGCGACATCGCCCGGGAAGCGATCCTCGTGAATATGCTCTATACCGGCGAACGGCTCCCTGCCGCCCCGGTGTCGGAGGAGACTCCCCGGATCCGGAATCTGCATTTTGAAAACATCCGGTGCCTCTCAGGAAAAGGATATGGTGTGGAAATTCTCGGACTCCCGGAAATGCCGGTGGAGGATCTGTACTTCACCCGCGTTGAGATGCGGACACCGCGCGGGATGAATCTCGCAGACGTAAAAGGCATGACCTTCGACGGATCCACGTTGAGCGCGACGGCCGCACCTCTGATCTCGGTTCTCGACGGCCGTGACATCACCTTCGGGGCAGGGACTCTGGCTCTGCCCGGGGGGATCATCCTCTCCGTCACAGGTCAGTTGTCGGGAGGGATCAGGATGTCCAGACGTGCCGTCCCCGCCTCCGGAGAATGGCTCTCGATCGACCCAGCGGTCGCGCCCGGCGCAGTGGTGATGACAGAATGATAGCGCTTCGGGTGAGCGTACAAGCAAAGGATCACTGCAGGTCGCGATGCGGGTTGCGGGGCGTGGCGGCACTTTTCCTCGCCGCCGCATCCTTCACTGCTCTCCACGCCCAGGTCCTGGCGTTTCCCGGGGCCGAAGGGTTTGGGAGGAATGCGTCGGGAGGACGGGGGGGAAGAGTGTGTGAAGTGACGACCCTCGCGGACAGCGGGCCCGGCAGCTTTCGGGACGCGGTGCTCGCGCACGGTCCGCGGACGGTTGTGTTCCTCGTTGCGGGCACCATTGCGCTCCGCTCGCCCGTCGTCATCCGGGACGGCGACCTCACCGTGGCGGGACAGACCGCTCCCGGCGACGGCATCTGCATCAGAAATTACGACGTCCGCGTGGAAGCAGACAATGTGATCATTCGCTACGTGCGCTTCCGGCGAGGGGATGAGTCGCGGAGTGCGGACGACGCCCTCTCAGGGAATGGCAGGGGAGAGAGAATCCCGGGCCCCATCATCATCGACCATTGCTCGATCAGCTGGGGCATCGATGAGTGCTCGAGCTTCTATGATGTGCGTGACTTTACGATGCAATGGTGTTTTGTCACCGAGAGCCTGAACCATTCCATCCACCCGAAAGGGGACCACGGGTACGGAGGGATCTGGGGCGGATGGCGCGCCTCGTTCCACCATAATCTCCTCGCCCATCACGCGAGCCGGAATCCGCGGTTCAACGGGAGCCGGTACTCCGGCAAGCCCGACAGTGAGAATGTGGATTTCCGCAATAATGTCGTGTATAATTGGGGATTCAACAGCGCGTACGGCGGCGAGCGGGGTCGTCAGAATATGGTGGCAAACTATTTCCGGCCAGGGCCGGCAACCCGCCCCGGAGTCCGGGGCCGGATTGTCGAGCCGTGGGATTCGCTCGGCCGTTGGTACGTTGCGGAGAATTTCGTTGACGGATCCCCGGCCATTTCGGCGGATAATTGGAACGGCGGCGTGCAGGGCGCCTTCGCCGCCGTTCAGCGGACGAAGCATGAGAATGCATCCTTCCCATTTGCGCCGGTAACAACCGAGAGACCGGACGCCGCACTCCGTTCCGTGCTTGCCCGGGGGGGAGCGAACCTGCCCCGCCGGGACCCCGTGGATGAACGGATTGTGCGGGAGGTTCGCGAAGGGAGCGCAACGTACGGAGGCACATGGGGAGCGGGAACCGGCATTATCGACGCGCAGGACCAGGTGGGTGGTTGGCCCGACCTTCATGCGGCGCCGGCAGAGCAGGATAATGACCATGACGGCATCCCTGACGCATGGGAAACCGGCCATGGGTTGAATCCTCTCGATCCCGCGGATGGCGCCGCGCTCGCAGAGAGCGGATACACACATCTTGAGCAGTATCTAAATCAACGCGACGGGGACCCGTGGTCGTTCAGGATTGCACGGTCGTTTCTCCTCCGCCACCCTGACGGCATGACGTACGATACGGGGTCCCCGAATCAGAAATGGAATTACGAGCAGGGGCTCATGCTCACCGCCCTGTGGGAGATGGGGCAACAGAGCGGTGACTCTTCATACGCCGCATTCGTCCGGAACAATCTCGACTCGTACATCAGCGCACAGGGGGCCATCAGGACTTACGAGCTTACGGAGTTCAATCTCGACAATATCGCACCGGGGAGAGTTTTGCTCGATCTCTACGCCGCGACCCGCGCGTCAAAATATCGCGCAGCCGCCGACACGCTGAGAAATCAGCTCCGCCTGCAGCCCCGCACGCATGAAGGGGGCTTCTGGCACAAGAAGATCTACCCGTATCAGATGTGGCTCGACGGCCTCTTCATGGCTGAACCCTTTTATGTCCGGTACGCCGTGCTGACAGGCGACACCGCCGCGCTCAACGACATCGCAGACCAGTTTGCCTGGATCACCCGCCACACCCGCGAGGCCACGACCGGTCTTCTTTCCCACGCGTGGGATGAAAGCAGGCAGCAGCGCTGGGCCGATCCGGGCACCGGTCGTTCCCCGAACTTCTGGGCCCGGGCAATGGGGTGGTACGGGATGGCTCTCATCGACGTTCTCGATCTGTTCCCCCGGGATCATCCGCGCCGCGGCGAGCTCGTGGCGCAGCTCCGGGATCTCGCGTCTGCAGTCGCGCGCGTCAGGGACCCTGCCTCGCGGCTCTGGTTTCAGGTCATCGATCAGGGTACCCGGCCCGGAAACTACATCGAAGCGTCCGCATCCTGCATGTTCACATACATTCTTGCAAAGGGAGTCCGGAGCGGCGCTCTGGACAGTACCTACCGGCGGCTGGCAGAGGAATCCTTCGGAGAAATCGTCCGTCGCTTTGTGACCGTCGACCCGGACGGCATGATCAATCTGCACCAGACGTGCCGGAGCGCGGGACTCGGCGGAGACCCGTACCGGGACGGGAGCTTTGAATATTACATCAGTGAGCCGAAACGGACCAATGATATGAAAGGAATCGGCCCCTTCCTTCGTGCTGCCCTGGAAATCGAAAAGGGAATATAACAGGCGCCCGGGAGGAACTGATGAACGAGAGAGGCAGGCCATGAAAAAACGAACCCATATAACACTGGATGATATTGCCACACGGCTCAGCGTCTCCCGTGTGACGGTCTCCAAAGCGCTGCGCGGACACTCGGACATCTCACAGGACATGACCCGGCGCGTCCGAAAAATCGCGGCCGAGCTCGGCTATTCGCCCAATATCATTGCACGGAGCCTGTCGTCACGGCGATCAAGCATGATCGGACTGGTGGTGCCGAAGATCGCGCATTTCTTTTTCGGCTCCGTGATCGAAGGCGTCTACAACATGGCCTTTGAGAACAACTACGAAACCATCCTGACTGTCTCGCTGGAAAACCCGGAACGGGAGCGCAAGCACCTGCAGACGCTCGTCTCGATGCGCGTCGACGGGATCATCGTTTCCATCACGCAGACCACGACGGATCTTGAGATTTTCACCTCGATCAGAAAGACCGGAACACCGGTGCTCTTCCTCGACCGTCACCCCGAACCGCCGTTGCCCGGGTTCAGCAGCGTCACCGTCGACGACCGCGGCGGTGCATTCAAGGCCGTCGAACAGGCCATCAAGGTAGGGTACAGGAACATAGCCTGCATCGGGGGGAATACCCATATCAACATCGGCAAGAACCGCCTGGAAGGATTTGAAAGCGCGATGAAGCAGCATGGCCTGCCCGTCAGGCGGGAATGGCTTGTCACGGGCGGGTTCGACAAGTTCGCCGGCTACAACGGCTTCATGCAGCTCCATAGCAGCGGTCTGCTCCCGGAGTTCATTTTCGCAATGACGTATCCTGTGGCACTCGGCATCTATGAAGCCGCGAAAGAGCTCGGGTTGAAAATTCCCGACGACGTCGACCTGATCTGTTTCGGCGACAGCGACGTCAGCAGGGTGATTTCGCCCGCATTGAGCTGCGTGACGCAGCCGGCGCACGAACTCGGGTCGAAGGCCGTGGAGCTGATGCTGAAGATCATTGCACATCCCGAGATTGCGGGGGAACAGCATCTCATGCTGCCGACCGAAGTACTCCTGCGCGAAACGTGCACGGGCAAAAACAAAGTCCAGACGCAACCCTCGAATGGCCTGAAACCGGTCATCGGACAGGTCTCCGGAGGAGGCATGCAGGGATGACCCTCGCACGGTGCATTGCGATACTCCTGACCGGAGCGACAGGGCTTTGTTCGCCCGCAGCCGCGCTGATGCAGCACGAGGAACCGCCGCGGCACACACCGAAGGTCCTGCTTGACTGTTATTATAACAATGAGTGGACAACCGACGCTTCGGGCAGGCGCGTCCGGTTTCATTATGTCTGGAACGACAGCGCGAACTCGGGGTTTTCGATCCTGGGCGGAATAGTTCGTGCGGCGGGGGGCGAAACTGATCTGCTCTGCGACCCGCCGGCAGACCGCTCACTGGCGGGCGCAAGCATCTATGTCATCGTCGACCCTGATACGCCAAAAGAGACAGACACCCTCCATCTCATTGACGATCGTGCCATCGACGCCATCGCACGGTGGGTGAAGGATGGGGGGGCCCTTCTCCTCCTGGGAAACGACAGCGGCAACGTGGAACTGGATCATCTCAACCGGCTCGGTGCCCGGTTCGGCGTTCATTTCAACGGCGACAGCAGGAACAGGGTGACCGGGAAGAATTATGCGGTCGGCACGTTTGACTCCCTCCCATCGCACCCGTTGTTCCAGGCCGTCGGCCGGATATTCATCAAGGAGTTAAGCACGTTGCGCCTCTCCCCCGCGGCGCAGGTGCTCCTTGCCGACCACGGCGACGTGATCATCGGGGCTGTCCGGCACGGGAAGGGGATTGTGGTGGCTGTCGGCGACCCATGGTTCTATAATGAATATATGGACACGCGGAAGCTGCCGGAAGGATACGGAAACGCACGCGCTGCGGAAAATCTGTTCCGGTGGCTTCTGAGCCGCTCGGGCGAACAGGCCGACCTGATCATTGACAGCAAGGGTGGCGGTGATTACCGGAACATTCAGACAGCGCTCGACGCCGTCGATGCACATTCTGCAACCCCGGTCGTCCTCCTGATTCGCAACGGCGTCTATGAGGAAAAGGTCCTCATCAGGAAAAGCCGCGTGTCCCTGGTGGGCGAGGACCGCGACAGCACGCGCATCGTCTGGCCGGAACTGCGTGAAACATGGACCCAGGCGCACAACGGCAGCGACTGGGGGGCGGGCGTGGTCAACATCGATACAGGTGTGACGGATGTGACGCTTGCCAACCTGACCGTCATGAACGATTATGGCAGGCGGTCCGGCGTCTGGAACAAACATCAGTTCGCCGTCCGGGGCGCTGGAACGCGCATCATGCTCCTCCACACGTCCATTCGTTCCGACGGCGGCGACGCGCTCAGTCTCTGGAACCGCGACAACGGGATGTACTATCACGCAGACTGTTCCTTCGAGGGATGGGTCGATTTTGTCTGTCCCCGCGGCTGGTGCTATGTCACGCGATCGACCTTCTTCGGTCATAACACGCCGAGCGCAAGCATCTGGCACGACGGGAGCGGAGACCGGCGGCAAAAATTCGTGATCACCAATTCCATCTTCGACGGTGTACCGGGATTCCCCCTCGGCCGGAACCACCTGGACGCCCAGATCTACCTGGTCGGCTGCAGGTTTTCCGAGCGGATGGCGGACAGGCCGTTCGTCCGCCCTCCGTCAAGTCCGCGCGAATGGCAATGGGGAGACCGCCACTATTATTACGGATGTCACCGGGACGGCGGTGATTTTGCCTGGTTTCGCGACAATCTTGACGCAGCGGACCCTCCCGTTCGTCCCTCCGCCATCACCGCCTCATGGACATTTGACGGGATGTGGAACCCCGAAGGAACTCTCCCCTCGGTTCTCCCGTACGCGCTTGCCGCGTTGCCTGACCAGGGGGCCACGGGTGTTGAACCCGCGGGCGTACGCCTCATATGGACACCCGGACGGAATGCCGCTTCGCACAACGTCTATTTCGGCACAGCAAGGCCGCCGGCGTTTCGCGGCAACCGAATCGAGGCCGGCATGGACACGGGAGCCCTTGCGTCCGGCGTGACATATTTCTGGCGCATCGATGAAGTGACCCCCGGAGGAATCGTGCCGGGGGAGACACGGGAATTCACCACCCGCTGATGCTCTCAACTGGAACAAGGAGGATGGTTGTGGCACCGTCATTCATGCATGAGGATTTTCTTCTGGAAAACGACCGGGCAAAGGATCTCTACCACTCCTTTGCTGCATCCCTCCCGATCATCGATTACCACTGCCATCTGTCGCCGAAGGATATCGCCGAGAACCGGACGTTTGAGACGATGACGGATATCTGGCTCGCGGGGGATCATTACAAGTGGCGTGCAATGCGGACCTGCGGCGTGGACGAGCGCCTGATCACCGGCAACGCGACGCCCTGGGAGAAATTTGAGGCCTGGGCTGCCACCGTGCCAAAGACGCTGCGCAACCCGCTCTATCACTGGACACACCTGGAACTCTGGAAGCCGTTCGGCATCGCCGACCGTCTTCTGAGTCCGGCCACGGCCAGGGGCATCTGGGAAGAGTGCAACGCCCTGCTCGCAACCCCCGGCTTTACGGCGCGCGGCATCCAGACGCGCATGAATGTCGAAATCGTATGCACGACGGATGATCCCGCAGACACGCTCGAGGAGCACGCGACGATGGCCGCCGATACGGGATTCGGCGTAAGAGTCTACCCGGCGTTCCGCCCCGACAAGGCGATGACGGTGGACGATCCGGCGGCATTCACCGCGTATCTCAAACGTCTCGCCGCTGCGGCAGGGATGGAGATCCGGACCTATGCCGGTCTCCGCGAGGCACTTGCACGCCGGCACGCGTTTTTCCACAGCAAGGGATGCAGGGTGTCCGATCACGGCCTCGAGGCCGTCTACGCCGGGGAGTACACCGAGAAGGATGTGGAACTTGCCTTCGCACGGCTTCTCCGCGCGCAGCGGCTGAGCCCCGTCGATGAGCTCAAGTTCAAATCCGCATTGCTGTACGACCTGGCCGTCATGGACAGCGAGACAGGGTGGGTGCAGCAGTACCACCTGGGGGCGCTGCGTGACAACAACTCCCGCCTGCGACGCACGCTTGGACCGGATACGGGGTTCGACTCGATTGGAGACTGGGAGCACGGGAAGCCGCTTGCGAAATTTCTGAACAGGCTCGACGAGCGCAACCAGCTGGCCCGGACGATTCTCTACAATATCAATCCGCGGGACAACGAGGTCTTTGCCGCCATGGCAGGCAATTTCCAGGACGGGTCGATCCCCGGAAAACTCCAGTACGGCGCTGCATGGTGGTTTCTGGACCAGCGGGACGGGATGACCCGCCAGCTCGAAGCCCTCTCCAGCATGGGCCTGCTCAGCCAGTTTGTCGGCATGATCACCGACTCCCGCAGCTTTCTGTCGTATCCCCGGCATGAGTATTTCCGCAGGCTCCTCTGCAACATCCTGGGGGACGAGATAACGCGCGGGCTTCTCCCCGACGACCGTGCGACCGTCGGAGGGATGGTGCGGGACATCTGCTACGGGAACGCAAAGAAGTATTTTAATTTCCCGGAGAAGGGCGCCGGCGCATGACATCCCCCTTCGATCTCACAGGGACATCCGCCATTGTCACCGGCGCCAGCACGGGCCTCGGCCAGGGTATGACCCTGGCACTCGCCTCCGCAGGCGCCGACATCCTCCTCGTGGACCATGTGGCATCGGACGACTCCGCCCGGGCAGTGCGGAACCTGGGACGGCGCGCGGTCACGCTGGTCGCCGATCTGTTGAAACAGGAGTCGGTCGCTGCGGTGACCGAGGCCGCGCTCGCGGCCTTCGGTAAGATCGACATCCTGGTCAACAACGCCGGCATCATCCGCCGCGCGCCGGCAATCGAATTCTCGGAGTCCGACTGGGATGATGTCATGACGCTGAACGCGAAGACGGTGTTTTTCCTCGCGCAGGCGGCTGCACGCGACATGGTGAAACGGAAGAGGGGCAAAATCATCAACGTCGCTTCGCTCCTCTCCTTTCAGGGAGGGATCATCGTGCCGTCGTATGCGGCGAGCAAAGGCGCGGTGGCGCAGGTGACGAAAGCTCTCGCCAACGAATGGGCGCACCTCGGCATCTGCGTCAATGCGATCGCGCCCGGCTACATGGCGACCAACAACACCAGGGCGCTGCGGGAAGATCCCGTCCGTTCCCAGGCCATTCTCGCGCGCATTCCGGCGGGACGGTGGGGGACCCCGGACGATCTGGGGGGTGCGGCGGTGTTTCTTGCGTCTCCCGCCTCCGATTACGTCAACGGCCATGTACTCCTGGTCGACGGGGGATGGCTGGCGCGCTGACAGGCAGTACGACGACAGGACAGGGAGGAACGCGGAATTTCATGACACTTGCAAAGTATACATTCGGCATTGGTGACCGGTTCGGTGCGGAAGGGGAAGCACAGCTCCGTGCGTTGCAACAGGCGGAAGCCCTGGGCGTGGAGGTCGTTCCGGTCTGGAACAAATCGAACCGGGAACATACGATCTGCAGCACCCTCCCGTCCGATACCCGGCGCGAGGCGGACGACGCAGTCCGGAAATGCGGGTGGCGCCATCCTTATTTCGTGGATGCCGACCACATCAGCCTCACCACCGTTGGCCGGTTTCTGGAGTCCAGCGACTTCTTCACGATCGACGTTGCCGATTCCATCGGGACGCCGGCAAGCGCCGCATCCACCGCCGCCTTCCTGAGCGCCATGAAAACGTTCAGGGGGTCCCTCGCCGTCCCCGGCATCGGGATGCCGTTTGACGTGTCGGACGCGCTGCTGGCCTCCGTGGCGGGGAAATACCTGCATGCCATCGAGGAGGCCGGGAAGGTGTACCGCACCATCGCAGAACGGAAGGGGAGCGGCGACTTTGTGGCGGAGGTCTCCGTGGATGAGGCGGACAGCCCGCAGACGCCCGCCGAATTGTTTTTTATCCTTGCCGCGATTGCCCGCGAACAGATTCCGCTGCAGACCATCGCCCCGAAATTCACGGGGTCGTTTCTGAAGGGGATCGATTATGTGGGGGACGTCAGCAGGTTCACCCGCGAATTCGAAGATGACCTTGCCATCATTGCCTTCGCGGTGGAGCGCTTCGGACTTCCCGCGGGACTGAAACTGAGCATCCATTCGGGAAGCGACAAGTTCTCACTCTACCCGGTGATTCATCGTGCGATCACGCGCGCGAACGCCGGCCTTCATCTGAAGACCGCGGGGACGACTTGGCTGGAAGAAATCATCGGTCTTGCAGCCTCGGGGGACGACGGGCTCCGCCTGGCGAAGGATGTGTATGCCCGTTCGTTTGAGCGCCATGACGAGCTCTGCAAACCGTACCTCTCGGTGGTCAGCATCGACCGGAGAAAGCTCCCCGCGCCGGGCGCGGTTGAACGCTGGAACGCCGACGACTACGTCCGGACGCTCCGTCATGACCAGTCATGCCCGCAATTCAATCCGCACTTCCGGCAGCTCGTCCACGTCGGGTACAAGGTCGCGGCGGAAATGGGCGCGCGTTTTACAGATCTCCTCAGGGCGAGCAGGGAATCGGTCGAGGCGAATGTCTCGATGAATATCTTCGACCGGCACATCCGTCCGCTGTTCCTCGGCAGTCAGGCGGGCTTCGGGACGTCGCAGGAATCATCCGCCAGGCTTCGCGCATGAGCGGCCTTCCCTCACGAACGCATGAGAACTCCATGAACGATACACCTGCAGGCGGAGGCGCCGCGCACCCGGGACGCTACCGGTGGACCATCTGCTCCCTCCTCTTTTTTGCCACGACCATCAACTACATCGACCGGCAGGTGCTTGGCATTCTGGCCCCCGTGCTGCAGAAGGATATCGGGTGGAACGAGATCGAATACGGTTATATTGTCACCGCGTTCACGGCCGCCTATGCCATCGGGCTCCTCTTCGCCGGGCGGCTCATCGACCGGTTCGGGACGAAAATCGGTTTCTCGATCGCGATCGTGGTCTGGAGCATTGCCGCGATGAGCCACGCGGCGGTGCGGTCGGTCGTAGGGTTCGGTGCGGCACGGTTCTCCCTCGGCCTGGGCGAGTCCGCGAATTTTCCCGCCGCCATCAAATCGGTGGCCGAGTGGTTTCCAAAACGGGAGCGTGCCTTTGCCACGGGGATATTCAATTCCGGCGCAAACATCGGCGCGGTGGCAGCTCCGGCCGTCGTCCCCTGGCTGACGCTGACCTACGGATGGCAGGCGTCGTTCATCGCAACGGGTGCAATCGGGTTCATCTGGCTTGTCTTCTGGCTGGCAATGTATGAAGCGCCCGAACGGCACAAGCGCGTGTCGCCCGCGGAGCTTGCCTTTATCCAGAGCGATCCGCCGGATCCGCCGGCGGCACGGATTCCCTGGGGGGACCTCCTGCGGCACCGCCAGACCTGGGCGTTTGTCATCGGGAAATTTCTGACCGATCCGGTCTGGTGGTTCTATCTGTACTGGCTCCCCAAATTCCTGAACACGACGTACGGCCTGACGCTCGACAAGCTGGGCGCGCCGCTGATCGTGATCTATACGCTGACGAGCGTGGGGAGCATCGGCGGAGGATGGCTCTCCGGGGCGCTCAT
>JBGPYM010000325.1:0-3074 GCA_041493205.1 Bacteroidota bacterium | reverse complement strand
GGCGATCTACTTCATCATGAGCGGGCTCATCCACTGGATGAGTGCCGGGGTGATGGTGTTCGGGACTATTCTCGGCGGGTATGCCGGCGCACACTTTGCCCAGCGGATCCCGCAGGCGCGCGTGCGTACCATGATTACCGCAATCGGATTGGTGATTTCCGCCGTGATGTTCTACAAGCAGTTTCTGTAAGCGCCCGCCTTCCGCTTCATTTCCCCTTCGTGGTTTTGCGTGTCGGCAATGCCGTGAGCGGATTCTCGGGCCAGATGTGTTTCGGGTATGCGCCGCGCATCTCTTTCCGCACTTCCGGGTAGGTCGAACTCCAGAAACTCCGCAGATCCGATGTGACGGCCAGCGGACGGCGGGACGGTGAGAGGAGGTGCATGAGAACCTTCACCTGGCCTCGGGCGATGGTCGGCGTCTCTGTCTGTCCGAACATTTCCTGCAGTTTGACCGCCAGA
Source organism: Bacteroidota bacterium (assembly GCA_041493205.1). Lineage (GTDB taxonomy): Bacteria > Bacteroidota > Ignavibacteria > UBA10030 > UBA6906 > JBGPYM01. The sequence continues at coordinate 2,615 of JBGPYM010000325.1, read as the reverse complement.
ACGGGATGTCCCCCCGCTCCGTAGTTGAGCTGGACGCGGGATCCTGTGGGGACGACAAGCGACTCGGGTGCGAGCGTTTCCAGATCCTTCAACTGGCTGCGCGTGAAGAGTGCACGGAGAATCGTCCCCAGATTGAGTTTCTGCAGCTGCACCCGGCGCGTGATCCCGTCGAGGTGAGGGGCGAGCCAGATGGACACTGTTGCCGTGAGGTATGCATCACTCAGGTCCGGCCAGTCCTGGGGGATGAGAGACCGATGGCGGAGCCATTCGCTTCGTTCGCGTATCGACAGGGCGTCCTTGTTCCACGGCAGTGCGGAGAGGCCCATCGAGCGGATGCCGTCCGCCATGGCGACGCGTACGGCATCCCCCTGAGGGCGGAGTGTCCCTTCGCTCAGGACCAGAGCACCCAGGCGCTGCACCCGGCGTGCAACGACCGCCTCATGTCCGTCGCTCCAGAACACCTGGTCTTCGACCGTCAGCTGTTCGGAAAACAACTCGAGGATGTCCGCACGGTCAAGCGGTGCGGCCAGAAACACCTTCGCATCCGTTGAGACCCCGTCCACATCTCCGATCGCGAGAAACTCTTCCCGCGCAAGCAGACTCCACGCGGGGAGGGCGGCGCCGGTCCCGTTCGTCATCTGGTACCGGTTTCCCGACGGTCCCCGCCGTCGTGCTATGCGATCCGGGTATGCAAGCGCGAGCAGGACGCCGAGGCGGCGCTCATCGGCACGTTTTTCCTCCAGCCCGGCGTATTCGCGCAGTCTGCGTGCCGCTGCCAGCGCCCGTGTGCGGACCCCCCGGTCGACATCTCCCCCCCCATGAAGTCCGTGCACCCGTGAAGCAAGGTCGATATCCGTGCGCTGGCCCGGAATAAGGATGTCCCGCTCCTCCAGGAGTGCGGCGACGTCACTCGCAGTCGAACCGAGCCCGATTTCCTTTCCCCGGATGATCATGTGGGCGAGCCGCGGATGAACGGGAAGTCTCGACATGGATATGCCGTGGGGGGTCAGGCCTCCGCGCCGGTCGAGAGCCCCGAGCGCATGGAGGAGCGACCGTGCGTGCGACAGATGCGGCGCAGGAGGAGGGTCGATGAAATGCAGCCCCTCAGCACTCCCTGCTCCCCAGCGTGCGAGGTCGAGCGCCAGTGGCGCCAGATCCGCCGCGAGAATCTCCGGTATGGCAAACTTCTGCATTCCCTGCTGTTGTTCTTGGGTCCAGAGGCGGTAGCAAATCCCCGGCCTCTCGCGCCCCGCCCGTCCACGCCGCTGGTCAGCGGCCGCCACGGATGCGCGTGTCGTCACCAGCCCCGACATTCCCCTGCGCACATCAAACCGCGAGCCGCGGGCGAATCCGGCATCCACCACCGCCTGAACGCCTTCGATCGTGAGGCTGGTCTCTGCAATACTGGTCGACAGGATGACCTTGCGGGTTCCCGGCGCCGCGGGGGCAAGTGCAACAAGCTGGACGTCGGGCGACGCATCGCCGTGCAACGTACAAAGGCTCACGCCACCGGGGAGCGAGGCCTCTTCAAGCAATCGCTCGACCCGGCGTATTTCCCGGTGCCCGGGAAGAAACACCAGAACATCCCCCTCCGATTCGCGGAGCGCCCGGTGCACGATGCGCGCTGTCGCCTCTTCCACCGGACCCGTGTACGGCTGATCGAGATAGCGCGTGTCGACGGGATAGCTTCTCCCCTCGCTTTCCACCACGGGAGTCTTGCCAAGGACACGCGCAACCGCAACCCCGTCAAGGGTTGCAGACATGACCAGAAGGCGGAGATCATCCCGCAGATGTTCCTGGACATCGAGCGCAAGGGCGAGGCCCAGGTCGGCGTGGATGCTCCTCTCATGGAATTCGTCGAAGATGACCATCCCGACGCCCTGGAGTTCCGGCTCATCCAGGATCATCCTGGTGAGGACTCCCTCCGTCACCACCTCGATGCGGGTGGACGAGCTGACGCGGGAGTCACCGCGGATCCGGTAACCGACTGTGTGCCCAATTTCTTCCTGCAGGAGCCCGGCCATGTACTCTGCCGCGCGTCGGGCGGCAAGTTTGCGGGGCTCCAGCATGATGATCTTCCTCCCTGCGAGCCAGGCTCCCCGTAGAAGTTCCAGGGGGACGCGGGTCGTTTTCCCGGCTCCCGGCGGGGCCGAAAGCACGACATTCCGTGACGCGTCAAAGGCGCCCAGGAGTCGCGGCAGAGAATCATCAATGGGAAGGGGATCCATAGGGATGTGCGGCGATCGCCGGTCCCTGAAATATGCGCAATCAGTGGTTGAATTGCGTCCGCGCGAACTCGATTGACGCGAAGAGGTGCTCCGCGGAACGCGCCCGGGTGTCACCATGCGTAGGTTGTTCATGTCTCACCTGGGGCAACAACCAGTATACCATGAGTGCAACCGTTCGATTTTGAGAATATTGGCTCATTATCAGATTTTTCATCTGATTCGCGTGTAGGAATTTCCCACAACCTTGTAAAATCTATAAATTGCAGAGAATTGCACGTTCAAAAATGGCCTGAATTTGAAGATTCCGATCCGAGCATGGAACGATGTGCAGGGATTGTCCTTGGCAACCGGATGGAAATCACAACTTTTTGAAGATTTTTTGTGATC
>JBGPYM010000175.1:0-6731 GCA_041493205.1 Bacteroidota bacterium | reverse complement strand
AGATCTATATCTGGGCATACGATCAATACTGGAAGCGCTGCAACAAGGAGTTCATCGTCTGGCTGGGGGGAGAACATGGCACCGTCATGAAACCGGCTGTGGCGGACTGGGGCATGCACAAGGGCGTCTTCTTCAACGATCTCTCCAGCCGGCCATCGGATTCGGCAGAATACGCGCTCGCCCGGCGCATCCTGTCGGAAATGAAGCCAATGTCCATGGTGATGGGGTGGCACTCGTATGGGAAGGACCTCGAGAGGGAGCACGTGACGCTTACGTCGTCATTTGGGCACCGTGTCGAGGGGCTGAATACGCTCCCCAACCTGAGTTTCAGCGCCCAGATCCCCGTGTCGCCCGGATTCACATACAAGAACAATCATCATGTGGAAGCAGGCAAAGTGTACACGGCGGAAAAAAAGGTGTACATCACATGCATCCAGACCGACGGCATCGGGCTTGGCGCCTGGCTGCGGCCCGGCAGGGGGGAGATCCCGTATGCCTGGGAGGTGCTCATGAATTACACATGGATGGCTCCGGGGATGGCCGAATACTTTTATTCCATGGCCACACCGAACGACTACTTCATCGGCTGTCTTTCCGGTCCTGGATACCTTTATCCAAAGGCGGTCCCGAAGAAGTTCCTCGGACCGTTGATCGACACCGCCTACGCACAGATGAAGGAACTCGACCTTCGTGTGTTTGAAACGATGGATTACTCCGAGGGAGCAACGGTAGAAGGGAACTCCGATCTTCCCCGCGAAATTGTCGATCTGTACTATGCCGGGATGCCCACGGCCATCGGCTTTGTCAACGGGTATGCCCCGTCGTATACGTATGCCGTGCGCGACGGGAAGCCGTTCCTCTCATACGATTATTATCTCTCTCCCGAGCGTCCTGAACCCGACGCTGCCGCCGACCTTGAGGAGCTTGCCCGTGTCAATCCGGCGAGGCCATACTTTCTTCTCGTCCATGTACGGGAAACGAGCGACATCAAGCGCGTGAAGAGCATTCTCGACCGTCTGGGGCCAGAATTTGCAGTGATCCCTCTGGACGTGTTTTTGAAAATGGCGGGAAACACACCGACATTCCAGGAACGGTTCAGATCGAAGTAGACCCACGAAGGGAAAATTGCCGGACAGGGTTGACTTTAGCCTGTCAGCGCGATAGATTAAAGGCATCGCCGTATGCGTTTCCTGCCCCGTGCAGGAGTCAGCGGGCTGACGAAGGGAAGCGTCGGACTGCAACCGCCGGGAAATCGGTTCGTATACGGAGTGGAATCCTCAAGCGGCACTCAGTTCCTGGTTTTCGATAGGCGCACAGCATATCAAAAACCGGGTATTGGTGCCGCTTTTGGTTTTTAGCAGCAGATCGGAGCACATCATGAAATCAAAGCTGATTCGTCCGTCCCTCGCTCTTATCGCTGGAGCGATGTTCATAGCCTTGAATGGCTGCGCACACAATGAGACTATAGTCGGCACAGAACAGATTACGGGATCCGGCAGGATTGTGTCGGAAGCGCGCATCGTTCCGTCATTCACCGGCATTCGCGTAACAAACTTTGCAAAGGTCATCATCACCCAGGACACGGTCGGGGGACTCCTTATCGAGGCAGATGACAATATTCTGAACCGGGTCCAGACGCAGGTTGCCGGCGGCGTCCTCATCGTAGGCATGCCTGAAGGCTCCTATAACAATATCACCCTGATTGTCCATGCATCCATGAGGAACATTGTGCTCTTGGAATCGACCGGAGCAGCGGAATTTACCGCGACCAATCCGATCACGTCGGATGATCTGACCTGCAGGATTAAGGGGGCCGGATCCATAACCCTGAGCGGAAGGGTGGGAATGGAAACAATTGAAATAACAGGGGCGGGAAATGTGCGCAATTACGGGGTTGTGGCGCTCAAATGCTCCGCACTGATCTCCGGGGCGGGGTCAATCGAGGTAACGGTTACCCAGCAGCTTGATGCCACGATCATGGGAACGGGCTCGATTACATACTCGGGAAACCCCACTGTCGTGAACCGATCAGTCCTGGGGGTAGGATCAATCAAGCCATTCTGATGGGAGGGTAGGAGCTACTTTATTTATGATTATCTGAAACGTTGAAGTCCTTCCTCGTCAGCAGATTAGCATCTCTCCCGGATGTAAATTCTTCTGCTTACCGGGAAGTTTGACATTGATTTCCCAACCGGCGTATCTTTGCACTGTATGTTCGTGCGTCGACTCCTCATTTTCGCCTCAGCACCCCTGATCGGCTTTGCCGCGCAAGGGCAGACCTACTATGTTTCTCCGGCCGGGGATGACGCGTTTCCAGGTTCGAGAGACTCGTCATTCAAGACGATCCCAAAGGCAATCTCCCTGGCCGTCCCCGGAACAACGATCTACGTCCGGCAGGGAACCTATCCTATTTCCTCCGTCATCAGCATCACCTCCAGCGGGACGATCACAGATACATGCAAACTCCTGGCCTATCCAGGAGAGCGTGCCGTCCTCGATGGATCGCCGATGCCGGTCGGCGGGAGCAACCGGGGGATTGCGCTCAGCGGGAGTTACTGGCGCCTCAGGGGATTGGATATCATGCGCGCCGGGGACAACGGGATGCGGATTACCGGCTCACACAACGTGATTGAGAATTGTTCGTTCAGCGGGAACAGCGACACCGGGCTTCAGATCGACTATGGCGCCTCGTTCAACCGGATCATCAATTGCGACTCGTACGGGAACGCCGATCCTGCGCAGGGGAACGCCGACGGTTTTGCGCCCAAGCTCGGCGTGGGGACCGGCAATGCATTTACTGGATGCCGCGCGTGGCAGAATTCAGACGACGGGTGGGACGGATACCTGCGGGGCACCAACGACGTGACCACGACCATCGACAACTGCTGGTGTTTCCAGAACGGATACCTGAGCAATGGCACGCCCAGCAACGGAAACGGGAACGGCTTCAAGCTCGGCGGGAGCGACAGCGTCAACCTCTCGCATAACATGATTCTCACACGATGCCTCTCCTTTGACAACAGGGTCAAGGGATTCGACCAGAACAACAACCGCGGGTCGATGACCCTGGTCCATTGCACGGCGTACCGGAACGGCACCAATTACAGTATCGCACTGAGCCTGAGTGCCTCAAAGTCACTGATCCTCACGAACTGCGTCTCACTGGGGTTGGCGGGTTCGCTCGCTTCTTTCGCGCTTCAGACCACGAACAGCTGGAACCCACCGTTTGTCGTCACGGATGGAGACTTTCAATCGATTGACACATCCGGCGTGCGTGGACCTCGAAAACCCGACGGCAGCCTTCCGGATATCGCGTTTCTGCACCCGGCGCCGGGGAGCGACCTGATTGACGGTGGTACGGACATCGGGCTCCCGTATTTCGGCTTGGCGCCTGACCTCGGTGCGTTTGAATCGGTGATACCCGTCGCGGTCGATGCACGCCATGACGTCCCGGATTCCTACGTCCTTTTTCAGAATCACCCCAATCCATTCAATCTGACCACGAGGATTCGATTTGAGTTATCGCGCAGCTCGTTTGTGAGAATTACGTTGTACGACATACTCGGCCGTGAGCTTGCACTCCTGCTGGATGAGAGAAGGGATGCTGGCCGGCACGAAATCGGGTTCGATGCGACCGGACTTGCAAGCGGCATGTATTTCTACCGGATGCTGGCCCGCCCGCTCGACGGAACGGACGCCGGGGTCTTTGTGCGCACCAAATCGCTCCTGCTTCTCAAGTAATTCCTCCACTCTGTACAGCCATTTTCCGGAGTCACCGACGGAGCGATTGCTCACAATCCGCGGGCGGACCCTCTTCTGGCCCGCCCGCGGCGTGCGGACGACTGTCGTTACCTCACGTCCCCGCCTTTGGCGCAGGGGGCACTGTGTTGGTATTCCAGGTCTCCACCTTGATCTTCCATGCTCCATCCGGCGCGTGTTCGTACACCGTCAGGTATTTCCCTGCGTCCGACATCTCACCGACCACAGGGATCTGTAAGGTCATGGTATACGTTCCCACTTCGTATGCATACGGACCGCTCACCTGCACATTATCGGTCACAAAGTTCACCTTTGTGAATTTTATGCCCGAAGCAAACATCCCCTGATAATATTCTTTAATCGCTTTCTTTCCCTTGAGGAACGGACCGTTATTCGGCATGGAGATGGCGTCATCCACGTATTGAGCCAGCGTCGTGTCCATGGTGCCGGCAAGCAGGTCCTTTATCCCTTTTGCGTTCATCGCATCTATGGCCTTGCGCACGTCCGCGACATTGGGGGTGGGGGGAGCGCAGGAGAACAGAAACAGAAGGCAGAACAGAAGAAGCAACGAGCTCTTCATGGGTTCCTCCGGAAATGATGGGTTTGGATGGCCGGGAGCGGCCGGTGGTAGCGGGACGAACGTACAGATTTTGTTGCCGAGTGTCAAGAGCGCAGGGCGCATACCGGCTTGAAATTCGACCCCCCCTTTGGTATCTTTAAGCTTTCCCCAGAACATTCCCTGTTATGACTGATCCTATGACGTTTCGCATCCCCCGGGCGATCTTCCTCGCCATATCCCTGTTTGCATTGCTCCACGGCCAGATGGCCGCTCAGCCCACCTTGCGGGAGAAGATCGGTCAGATGGTCATGGTGACCGTGACGGGCGACTCCGTGGAGGAGCGGAATCCTTCCATGGATACCCTGAAGCAGGACCTTGCCCGGGGGCTCGTGGGCGGGCTCGTGATGTACACCTGGAGCAACAACCTCATGAACGCGGGCCAGATTGCCCACCTGACGGCGGGGCTTCAACTTCGTTCGGGTGTCCCCCTGCTTATCGCCATCGACCAGGAGGGGGGGAATGTTGCGCGCCTGGGTCCGTCGAACGGGTTCAACGCCACGCCGACCGCCTATCAGTTGGGGACGGTGATCAATCAGGAATCATTTACACGGGGCATCGCCGGAACAATGGCAAGCTGGTTTGTGTCCACCGGACTAAACATCAACCTTGCGCCCGTCGTGGATGTGGACGTCAACCCCACGAGTCCGGCCATCGGCGCGCTCGATCGAAGTTTCTCCGCCGATGCCGAAGTCGTTGCGCTTCACGCCGGATGGTTCATGGACGAATTCCACAAGAAAAACATACTCACGACGCTGAAGCATTTTCCCGGCCACGGGAGCGCCACAACGGATTCCCATACCGGCTTCACGGACGTGACACACACCTGGTCGACGGGGGAACTTGTCCCGTACACACGGCTCATCAATCAACACATGATCGACGCCGTCATGACGGCACATGTCTTCAACAGCACGATCGACACCGTCTACCCGGCGACGCTTTCGCCCCCGACCATCAACGGGCTTCTGCGCAGTCAACTCGGCTACACCGGGGTGGTCATCAGCGATGCCATGGGGATGAAAGCGATCTCCACCATGTACGGAGCGGATCAGGCTATCGAGCTCGCCGTCCGTGCCGGCGTGGATATGCTCCTCTACACGACCAACCTTGACAGCGCGGGGAAATCGCTCCCTTCCCACATTGTTGATGTGATCGAGCGGAGCGTGCTGGACGGGAGACTCTCCCGGGAGAGGATCGATTCATCGTACACCCGCATTCGTTCCCTCAAGAATCGCATCACCACGGGTGTGGCCTCCCGTGGGACGGAAGGACTTCCGCACACGCTTGCGTTGGCAAACTATCCGAACCCGTTCAACCCTACGACGACGATCCGGTTTACCCTCCCCCGGGGCGCGAACGTCAGAATGGAGGTCTTTAGTCTCCTCGGATCAGCCGTCGCAACTCCGGTGAACGAATACCTCCCGGCCGGGAGCCACCAGTACGCATTTGATGGATCACACCTTGCGAGCGGCGTCTATTTCTGCCGGCTGCAGGCGGACGGGCTCGTACAAACAATCCGGATGATGGTGTTGAAGTGACGCGAGTTACCGGAGCACTCCTTTTCCTCTTCGCCGGCATTGCGGTGATTCTCGCGCTTGCGGACCGGACGCCTCTCCATCCGGCGCCTGCCAATACTCCCTATACCCTCGAGTATCTGTTCGACTTCTATCTGGACAAGGCTGTCCAGCAGGACCTTCCCGGTCCTCATGCCTACCGGATTCTCGTGCCGTTCACGGTCTACGCGGCCTCCCGGATCACCTCGATCCCTGCCATGACGGTCGATTTCATCCTGAAGGTGGTCTTCCTGGCCGCCATGCAATTTGTGTACTTCAGTTACCTCCGGAAATTTTTCGACTTCATGCCGTCTCTTGTCGGCGTTTTCCTCCTGGATATTTACGCTGCGGCAGCGCTCTCGTACCCTGTCGGCCCGTCCGTGATCGAAACCAGCGACATTCTGAACGTCGTCGCGTTTGCCCTCGCGCTCATCGCTGTGTATGAGCAGCGGCTTCCTCTGCTGATCGTTACGCTCCTGATTGGCACCCTGAACCGTGAAACGACCTGGTTGCTTCTTCCGCTGGTCGCCCTCGCCGGCTGGCCGCGAAGGAGGAAGGGTACGGCCATCACGCTTGCCGTCCTCGCAGTTGCAGTGCCCTACGGCCTGGTCCACTGGCTGATCCACAGCCCAAGTCCGGACTGGTGGCTGACCCGCGACATCGGCGGCAACATCCCCTTTCTGGTGGAGGGGCAGACGGGCACAGCCATTCTTGCCAATGCCCGGTTGGCTCTCATGCTTGGCCCGCTCGCCCTTCCCGCACTCTACCGGTTCCGGGAGCATCATCCGTTTCACGTCCTT
>JBGPYM010000074.1:0-12372 GCA_041493205.1 Bacteroidota bacterium | reverse complement strand
CAGAATTCCATACTGTTCCACGAGACTGATGTGCGATTCTCCACGCATGGCGATGGTTCCGTCCGGCCGCCGCACCGCCGTCGCGACCCGTCCCGGTGCGCGCATCATCACCCCTTCAATGACCGCCTGACCGCCGACGCGCATCGGATTGTTTGGATCGAAACGGCTCTTCATGTCGCTCATTGCCCTGCCTGAATTGTTTTCACTTCTTCACCCCAAGGTACGGAAAAAGGGCCGGAATATCCATCATTCTGCGGCACCGGCCGCTCCGGACCCCCGCAATGTGCGAAGTTCCCCTGGGGTAAAAAACCTGACGACGAAGAGCAGCACAACAAACATGACGAGAAGGAATCCAAGCCAGAGATGATGGAGCGAACCGCCATCAACCCAACGGCTGAGGGCAAAGAGGGCGGCCACGATAAGTCCCAGCTTTGCGATGCGATCCCATTCATACGGTACCGGATAGTATGTTCGCACGCTCGCATACAGCACGCACGCCATCACGACGTACGCCAGGAGAGTCGCGAGCGCGGCACCCATCATACCCAGGACCGGAATCAGCAAGAAATTCGCAGCCACGTTGACTGCCGCACCGGCAATGGTTATGCCAGGAAGGGTCCGTGTCTTCTTTTCGATATACACCCCGGCGATGAGGTTGTTATACACTCCCAAAAAGATGTATGCGAGCAGCACAACCGGGACGATGCCCAACCCTCCCCAGTAGTCCGGGTGGATAATTGCGCGCCCGAAGATGCGGATCTGCACGACGTCGCTGATAAAGAACGAAATGGCAAGAAAGACAAACGAAGATACCGCAATGAAATATGTCAGAACCCGTGCAAATAGCGGCTTCGCATCCGGTTCGTTCGCATGCGCGAGGAAGAAGGGGCGCCAGGCATAGTCGAACATCGATACGATCAGCATCATGAGAATGCCAAGCCGGTAGTTCGCCTGGTAGATCCCGACGGTGGCATCATTCGTCAGGATGCGGAGCACCGGGCGGTCGACGACCTGAATGACCATCGCAGCCAGTCCCGCCGGAATATACGGAAGGCCGAACGCGAGGAGCGCCCATTCGAGCGGCCTTGAGAATCCGTCTCCCGTATTGCGGATGATAGTCGGGATGAGCGTCACGAGGGTAAACGCGGAAGCGATGAGACCGCTCAGGAATACCCCCTCCACACCCGCGTGCATGACAAGAAGCAGGTACAGATTGCACCCCACGTTCACGGCAATATTGAAGAATTTCAGCGACGAGAAGAGGAGGGGCTTTCTCTGCATCCGGAGCGCTGCGAACGGAATAATGGCCGCGGTGTCGAGGAACAGGATCCCCGCGGCATACAGAATGATCGACGAATGTCCTGAGGCAATCCCGAGTGCCCCGCTTACGGGCGAGGCCGCAGCCGCAAGAATCCCGGAGAGGAGCAGGGATGTGACGAGCAGCGAGACAAAGGGGGTCGTGAAATTCTGGCGGGGGCTTCCAAGCTCTCCGGTCGAGGCGTACTTGAAGTACGCCGACTCCATCCCGTAGACATAGACGATGTTGAGGAACGCGATGATCGAATACACATAGGCGACGATCCCGTATTCGCCCGGATGAAGGACCTGCGTGTAGAACGGGACAAGGAGGAAATTCAGGAATCTGCCCAGGATGGTACTGATGCCGTAGATCGCAGTATCCGTCCCGAGCCGCCTGATGGGTGCGAACATGATGTTGGGGGGATGCGTCAGTGAGTATGGCCGCGTGCCGTGTGGGTGAGCTCGAGGGAAATGTCGAGCCCCCGGACGGAGTGGGTCAGGGCGCCCACCGAGATGAAATCGACGCCGGTCTCCGCAATGGCGCGGACGGTCGCAAGGGTGATCCCTCCCGAGGCCTCCACCTCGCACCGGTGTGCGATGCGCTCCAATGCCTTCTGCATGAGCGGCAGGGAGAAATTGTCGAGCATGATCCGCTTGATGCCGGGACAACTGAGGGCCTCATCGACCTCCGCGAGATTTTTTGTCTCGACCTCGATCGTTGCTGCAAGCTCATTGAGTTCCAGGTATTCCCTGCAGAGCTTCACCGCACGGGCGATACCGCCTGCGGCGACGATATGATTGTCTTTGATCAACACCATGTCATCAAGGCCGAAGCGGTGGTTCACGCCTCCGCCCAGCCGGACGGCCATCTTATCCAGGACCCGGAGGCCGGGGACGGTTTTTCTCGTATCGGTGATCCGGGCGGCCGTGCCTTCCACCGCCTTCACATACTGCCGGGTAGTTGTCGCGATGCCGCTCATTCGCTGGAGGAAGTTGAGCGCGGTGCGCTCCCCCCGGAGAATTCCCTTCGCGAGACCGTCCACGAGGGCGAGTGTCGTCCCGGGAGCGACGGCGCTCCCCTCCTGCACTTTTGGAAGCAGGGTAATGCTGTGATCGCAATACTGAAACACGAGGGCGGCAATGTCGAGACCCGCAACAATGCCCTCCTGCTTGCACAGAAACGTGGCGCCGCCGAGATCATCGTCCGTCAGGACGGCCTCGCTGGTGATATCCCCCATCCCGATGTCTTCCATGAGGGCAAGTTCCACGAGCCGGCTTATCCGGCTGTCGCTGAGAAGATCAGCGTTGGGCATCTTCCGTCACCGGTTTTGCTTTGAGTCCCCGCGCAATGGCGCGTTCGATTGCTTCCACGAACTGCGCCGGCGCCCGCGTCGGCTTGCCCGATTCGGCGTTGACAAAGCTGTGAATCGTGTATCCGTCCGCGAGAAGGTCCTTTTCCCCGTCCTTATACACTTCGTAATCGAGGCGAACACGAGCCACCGGTGTGTCGCGCAGGATGGTGACGACCTGCAGCAGATCGTCGTACCGGGCCGCCTTCTTGTACGAGGCGTGCGCCTCGATGACGGGAAGGAACAGGCCCATTTCCTCGACCCGCGTATACGGCAGGCCGATCTCACGAAGGAGATCGGACCGCCCCTGCTCGAAATATTCGAAGAACTTGCCGTAGTAGGCAAACTTCATTTGATCCGTATCCGCGTACCGTATCCGGATTGCGGAGGTGTGCTTGATCATATCATCCCCTGTGTGGCTTAACCAACCCAGACTCCCATGGTGTTAAACTTCTCAATGCGGCGTTCCATGAGCTTCTCGGGTTTCAATTTGGAAACCTGTTTCAATTCTGCAAGGAGGATCTCCTTCAATATTTTTGCCGCCTGTTCCGGGTTTCTGTGCGCTCCCCCCATCGGTTCGGGCACAATCTCATCGATGATTCCCTGTTTCTTCAGGTCGGTGGCGGTCAGCTGCAGGGCTTCTGCGGCCTGTTCCTTAAAATCCCAGCTCCGCCACAGGATGCTCGAGCACGACTCGGGCGAAATGACGGAATACCAGGTGTTCTCCAGCATCAGGATTCTGTCCCCGATCCCGATGCCGAGCGCTCCTCCCGATGCCCCCTCGCCGATGATGGTCACGATGATGGGAACCTTGAGACGCGCCATTTCAAAGAGGTTGCGTGCGATCGCCTCGGCCTGTCCGCGTTCTTCCGCTTCGAGCCCCGGGTACGCGCCGGGCGTGTCGAGAAGCGTTATGACGGGCCGATGGAATTTTTCCGCAAGTTTCATCAGCCGAAGGGCTTTCCGGTATCCTTCCGGATTCGGCATGCCGAAGTTGCGGAACACATTCGACTTGGTATCGCGTCCCTTCTGATGCCCGATCACCATCACGGGCTTATCGTCGAGCCGCGCAAACCCGCCGACGATGGCATGGTCGTCCCTGAACGTCCGGTCGCCATGGAGCTCCACGAAGTCCTTCATCATCATGGCAATGAAGTCGAGCGTATAGGGCCGGTCGGGGTGCCGGGCCAGCTGCACCTTCTGCCAGCGCGTCAGTCCGGCGTAGACGGTCTGCTGGAGTTGATTGACCCTCTGCTCGATCTTGATGATCTCTTCTGCGATGTCGGGATTACCGGCATACTTCCGCATTTCATCCATTTTCTGCTCGAGCTCGACAATGGGTTTTTCGAATTCGAGTGTCATCTTTGCCATAGGATGTCTCCTCAGTTCTGCTTTGATCGTGCGAACAACGACTTCACGAGGATTTCAATGTCAAGCACCAGCGATTGGTTCTTCGCGTAGTAGAGTTTGTACCGTTCACGCTCGCCGTTTTCCATGTTCTTGCGGCTGTTGAGCTGCAGAAGGCCGGTGAGGCCTGCCGGGCCGAGGGAGGGAGGTCCGCCCGGAAGCGCCGCGGCACTGTTCTCTTCGATCGGGAGCCCCACAAAGCTCAATTCGCCGCGCAGCACACGCGGCAGAAGGCGCAGCCACCCCCCTGCCCGGCCGAACGCGGTCGCAAGAGGATACGCCGTCAAGAGGAGAATCCCGGAGAGAACTATGTCGAACAGCCGTTTCAACGCCCGGTGGAGCGGCTTGTGAATGTTATATTCGATATCGACCAGGGGAAGGGTATCGAGGCGGTCGATTCTCGTCTTACCGATCATGGCCTCCAGGCTCCCGGGGACGAGCCGGAAATTCACGCTTCGATTGGTGCTTCGCGCGATGACGGAGAGGATGTCTTCGTATGAAATCCCGTCCGTGGAGAAAATCACCTCGCCAACCCGGCGTTCGTCGATCACCTTCCCCACGTTGTCAATACTGCCGATAATCTCCACGCCCGCCACCTGCTCGCCAATTCTGCGCCGGGTGGTATCGATAAACCCCAGGACATCATAGCCGTCGTCAATCCGGGTTCTGAGGCGGCGAAGGACTTCCTGGGCGGACGCACCGGTGCCGACAATGACCGCCCGGCGGCCGAAAAGCGACCGGCGGCGTCCTCCCCCGGCTGCCGCACGCACTGCCAGTCGCCATCCCGGGAGCAGCATGACGCTCAGGGCACCTGAGATCAGGACCACGGCACGGCTGAATGCAAAATCCTTTACAAAGAACACGAGCGCAGAAACGATGACGTACCCCGCGGCAACCGCCGCCGCCGAGCGGAGGGCTGCATACCGTGCGGTGGAATAGAGTCCGGCAAGGGCGGAGATCGTGCCCACGATCAGCGGCGGAACGATCCACACCGCCGGGTATGCATATCCGGGAAAATGAAAGAGCTCCCCGAAGTAGAGAAGTTCACCGACGCCAAGTGTGATCGCGACGAGCAGCATGTCCAGGAGCGCAAGTCCCGCCGGCCGGATCACCCGCCCGGTCCACGCTGCCGCGGCACGGACCAGGATGCCGAAATTCAAGAAAAGGCCGACGGCCCGCGATCCGCTGAAGTGCTTCTTCACAAAGAGCTGCATCGCCCTGTAGAACAGCCTGATTTCGTCGATGTCGCTCCGCTTTGTGCTTTCGCCCTTGAAGTGGATGATCTTGGTCGCATGCACGTAATACACCCGGTAGCCTGCCTTCATAACCCGATAGCACCAGTCGAGGTCCTCGCCATACATGAAGAACATTTCATCCAGTCCTCCCACGCGTTCGTACACCTCCCTGCGAAGCATCATGAACGAGCCGCTGACGGCATCCACGGGGTATGTCTCATCCTGGCTGAGGTACGTGAGGTTGTACCTGCCGAACAGGTGTGAGCCCGGGAAAAGTGCACTGAGGCCGAATGTCTTGGTGAACGCAACCCACGGCGTAGGGAAGCCGCGTCTGCATGGAAGCTGAAACGATCCGTCGGGATTCAGAATCCTGCACCCCGCGAGGCCTGCGTCCGGAGTTTCGGCGAAGAAATCCAGCATGACCCGAAACGTGTCTTCCTGAACGATGGTATCGGGATTCAGCAGCAGAAGGAAATTCCCGCGGGTCTCGCGCAGCGCCATATTGTTTGCCTGCGCGAAACCAACGTTGCGGGCGTTCACAAGGAGTCGCACACCGGGAAACTTCGACTTCACCATCTCGGCGCTTCCGTCATCCGATGCGTTATCCACAACGAACACTTCCCCATCGATCCCCTCCATGGCGCGGCAGACGGATGTCAGGGCATTCTCGAGGAACTGCCGGACGTTGTAATTGACGATGATGACGGAAAGATCCATGAGGGCGTTACAACCTGTTGATCAGGCTGCGGAACAGGAGTTTCCAGACCATGAAGAATGCTTCATAGACGATCTGCTTCGACATTTTCGACCTTCCGGCCAGCCTCTCCAGAAACACGATTGGAATCTCCGCGAGACGGAATCCCTTCCGCCAGGCCTTGAAGCTCATCTCGATCTGGAAAGCATACCCGTTGGAGCGGATCCTTTCCAGATTGATCGCCTTCAGGACGTCAATCCGGTAGCACTTAAACCCTCCGGTTGCATCATCCAGGGGGAGTCCGGTCATGAAGCGGGTCCAGACGTTCGCCGTGTAGCTCAGCAGAAGCCGCTTTATCGGCCAGTTCAGGACACGCACGCCGTTCGCGTAGCGCGAGCCGATCACGAGATCGACCTCGCGGATCTTTGCAAGGAAATTCGGGATTTCCTTGGGACTGTGCGAAAAATCTGCGTCCATCTCAAACACAAAGTCGTAGCCGTTGGCCAGGGCGTACGTGAATCCGGCGACGTAAGCGGTTCCCAGTCCCATCTTCGCCGGCCGCTCGATACAATGGACCCGCGGGTCTTTCTCACCCATGGCCCTGACTATTGTTCCCGTACCATCGGGGGAGCCGTCATTTACAATGAGCACTTCCACACCGTCCGCCTGTTCGAGCACTTGCGGAATCAGCCGGGGGATGTTTTCGGCCTCGTTATATGTCGGGATGACGACGAGTGTTTTAGGCACAGCGTGTTGTAGTAAGATAATGGGACATGTGTCCCTACTTGTAAAACTCTCCGATAGCTCCCGTCACCATCTGGACGTGCTTTTCGGTAAGCTCCGTGTGCATGGGAAGAGAGATGACTTCACGCGCTGCCTGTTCCGTGACCGGGAAATCTCCCTCTTTGCCTCCTGCCATCGCGAATGCCTTCTGGAGATGGAGGGGAACGGGGTAGTAGATGGCATGCGGAATCCCCTTCCCTTTGAGAAACGCCGCCAGCGCGTCCCGCCTGGGCGCCCGGAGCGTATACTGGTGGAAAATGTGTTCACCGCCGGGTGCAACGAATGGCACTTTCACAGGGAGGCCTTCAAGCAGTTCATTATACCGCTGCGCGGCGTTCCGCCGCGCGGTGTTGTACGCCTCCAGATGCGGGAGCTTGACGTTAAGGATGACCGCCTGCAGGGTGTCCAGCCGGCTGTTCACCCCCAGCACTTCATGATAGTACCTGGCCCTCGAGCCGTGCGCCGCAATCACCCGGGCTTTTTCCGCAAGCACCGGGTCGTTCGTGACGATCATCCCACCGTCTCCGAAGCAGCCGAGGTTCTTGCTCGGGAAGAAGCTGATACATCCGAACTCCCCCATCGAGCAGACCTTTTTCCCTTTGTATGAAGCGCCGACCGCCTGTGCGGAGTCTTCAATCACCGGGATACTGTGCTTCCGGGCGACAGCCAGGATGGCGTCCATGTCGGCCGGCTGGCCGTACAGGTGGACCGGGATGATCGCCTTCGTCCGGGGCGTTATCGAAACCTCGATTTTGGCCGGGTCGATGTTCAATGTCCCAGGTTCGATATCCACATACACCGGCGTCGCGCCGAGAATCGCGATGGTTTCGGCGGTTGCGACGAATGTAAACGGCGTCGTAATCACTTCGTCTCCCCGCCCGATACCAAGCGCCATCATCGCGATCTGGAGGGCGTCGGTACCTGAAGCGCACCCGACTGCGAAGCGGGTCCCGAGGTAGCCCGCCATTGCGCACTCGAATTCACCGACTTCTTTCCCCTGGATAAACATTCCTGAATCGAGGACGGCGTGAATTGCCGAGTCCACGTCGGTCTTGATTCTTTTGTATTGGCCGACAACGTCTACCATCTGGAGGTTCATAACGGTTCCTGGCAGTAATCAATGTGTGTACAAGAGCACAGAGTGAAAAGATACGTCTTCACCCATGAAAAGCAACGATGTCAGCGTCCGCGCCCCAGGAGCATGTGATAGAGCGTATTCAGGGCGATCTTGAAATCCATGCGGAGCGACATGTTTTCGATGTAGTACAGATCGTATTGCACTTTCCTCTTGACGTCATCCACCGACTCGTCGTATTTGTGTTTCACCTGGGCCCAGCCGGTGATGCCGGGGCGCACGCGCAGGCGGCGCATGTAGAGCGGAATATCCCGGGCGAGCTCCTCCACAAACATGGGGCGTTCGGGACGCGGGCCGATCAGGCTCATGTCCCCTTTAAGGACATTGATCATCTGCGGGATCTCATCGAGATGGAGCTGGCGGAGGATCTTTCCCACCCTCGTAATGCGGGGGTCCTTCTTCCCCGCCCATTGCGGGCCCATTTGCTCCGCATTCTGTATCATGGAGCGAAACTTCAGCATGTCGAATTGAATGGCGTCTCTCCCCACGCGGACCTGACGGTACAGCATAGGGCCGCGCGAGTCGAGCTTGATCCAGAGCGCCAGAAGAAGCCAGAGCGGCGAACCGGCGAGGAGGACAAACGAGGAAGCCAGGACGTCGATCAGGCGCTTGGTCGATTCCTCCCACGGGGGCATCAGCTGCGGCGTAATCTCGATGAGCGGGAATCCGTAGATCTGATTTGTCCGGGCCTGTCCGCTGATGATGTCGTACAGATCGGGCATGATTTTCAAACTCACCTTCTGCCCCCCGCATTTCGCGATCACATCGAGAAGTCTGTCATGGTCGGTGGAATCGAGCGCGATCAGCACCTCCTGGATGCTCTCCTTCGGGAGGAGCGCGGGAAGGTCATCGATAACTCCCAGGACAGGGACCGCGCCTTTGCCGTCGCGCTGACTGCGGTGGTCCACCCCCACAAACCCGACCACCCTGTATCCGAGCGCCGGGAATTTCGCGACCTGATCAAAGAGTTCACGGGAACGGGCAAGACTTCCCACGATCAGCGTGTTATGCGCACCGATTCCCGCGATCAGCATCCGCCGCTGGATGCTCCTCAGCACCATCCGTCCCGACGAAACTGCAACGAGCACCACTGCCCAGTACACGCCAATGAGCATCCGGGAGCTGGTCCCGGTCGGTTTTCCCGCATCATCGACGAAGATTGCGAAAAAGAGGAGGAGTGACCCGAGCGAGATGGTTTTGAAGAGCAGGGCCAGTTCGTCGATCCGTGACGCCGCGTACCACGGGCGATACAGCCCCACGATGAAGAAAAGGAGCGTCCAGAACAACGTCACCGCAATCATGGGCGCGAGAAAATCGGGCTCGGCGCTCAGGTCGATGAGTCCGCTCCGGACCCGGAAGAGATAATAGATTCCCCAGGCCGCGCTGACCGTCATCAGGTCGGCAATGAACAACACAAGTATTTCGCGCCGGTTGGACACCCGGGGTACTCCTCTCAGGGATTCTGGTCTGTCACCAGACTCTTATACAGCCCGGCAATGTGGGCATTCATCGCATCCGGGTCGAAGGCAGATCTCGCCCAGTCATATGCCTGCGCCGCCAGCGTGCGGGCACGCGACGGGTCGGTCAGCGCTTCCGTGATTGCGCAGACCGTCGCATCGACATCCCTGGGCGGGACGAGCCAGCCCGTTTCCCCGTTGCGCACGGCGTCGGAGGTCCCGCCGACGTCCGTGGCGATGACAGGGAGTCGTGCATACATTGCTTCAGCAAGCGATCGGCTCAGTCCTTCCCAGAGGCTGGTCATCACAAAAACGTCCATGGCCCGCAGGAGCGCGTGCACATCCGATCGAAATCCCGTCAGCACGACGCTTCCCTCAACGCCCAGGCGGCGAATCTGTTCCTCCATCCCCTGCCGCAACTCTCCGTCACCCACAAGCAGGAGGCGGGTATCCGGGAACCGGACGTGGACGGCGGCGAACGCGTCGATCAGCGTTGAAAGCCCCTTCTGTTCGGAAAATCTGCCCGTGAATCCGAGGATACGGTGGTTCTCTGAGAATCCGAGCCCGCGACGAATGCTGGTGCGATCGACCGGCACTTCGAACGGAGAATACTCTATGCCGTAATAAAAGGTCTCGACCGACCGTCTGGCGCCGATACCGAGCCGCTGCGCCGTACGCCGATCTCCGTGCGAATAGAGGAGGAGCGTGGTCGTGAAGTGCGACATCATTTTCTCTGTCTGAATATACGCCGTTTTCCTCCACCGGGGCATGAAATCATTGAACGAGAATCCGTGTATGGTGTGGACGAGCGCACAGCGGCCCGCAAGCGTGCCTCCCACCCTCCCCACAACGCCGGCCTTTGAAGAGTGCGTATGGAGGATGTCGATCGAGCGTTCTTCGCAGAA
Source organism: Bacteroidota bacterium (assembly GCA_041493205.1). Classification (GTDB taxonomy): domain Bacteria; phylum Bacteroidota; class Ignavibacteria; order UBA10030; family UBA6906; genus JBGPYM01. The sequence continues at coordinate 2,108 of JBGPYM010000074.1, read as the reverse complement.
TTTCCTTATCTGGAAGATCGACCGCATGTCGTCGAGGGGCGCGATTTCCCTCCGGAGCGCAGGGATGTCGTACGACTCCACATCATTGAGGGATCTGACGAGGGGAACCCATTCACCCTCCATTCTCCCGGCGATCACCGGCTCAAAGACGCCCCTGTCGAGCCCCCGGACAATCAGGAGAAGGTAGTCCTGTGCGCCGCCAAGTTTGAAATTTGTGATAAGGTGCGCGACTCTGATCTTCTTCATGCGAGCGCACGCGCCTCACGATAGGCCGCTGTCGCCGCGCGCGCCAACCCGGGCCAGGAATAGGCCTCCAGCGTGCGGGACGCGGCGGCATGGCGCTCTTCCTGCTCCCGGCCGTGCAGGGCGTCATTCACCGCGTGATAAAATCCGTCGGCATCGTCGAGATTGAAAAAATGCGCACATCCCCCCGCCACTTCCAGGCTTGTCGGAATCCTGCTCGCGACCAGGGCCGTTCCGCAATGCATTGCTTCCAGGAGCGGGATGCCAAAGCCTTCGCACCGGGAAGGGAGCACGACGACGCGTGCACTCCTGTACAGACCTGCGAGCACATCCACAGATGGAGCCTCTACCCAGCTGACGTTTGCCGCATGGCGCTTCATTGCTTCCTCGATCCTCGCAAAGCCGTACCCGCGTCCGCCTGCGAGGACGAGGCGCACGGGAGGTATGGCCCCTTTCCGCACTCCTTCACCCACCGTGTGCACCAGCCATTCGAGGTTTTTCTTCATCTCCAGCCGTCCGACAAACAGGACCATCGGGTCTCCCGGGGCGGAATGAGTGCCCGCGCGGTCAGCCGCCGCCGTAAACTCCCGGCTCAAGCCCACCCCGACGACCCTCACCTTTCCGGACGCTCCGGGGTACCGGGCCAGCATCATCGAGCGTACCGCCTCGGTGTCTGTCAGGACCACATGCGCGCGATCGATGGATGCCTGCACCGTCCGTTCATAATACAGGGCATACCGTCGCGTGTACACCTCAGGGTGGTCAATTGCGTCGAGATCGTGGATCGTCACTGCATACGCGGTTCCGATCCGGCGCTGCGGCACATACACATTGGTGAAATGAACGACATCGGCGCCGCCGTATCCGCCTGCGCGGAGGCGTCGCAGCCGGGAGAGATAGATGAGACGCCGCACGGGTCTCAATGTCGTGCTCACGGAACTGATGCCCGCCTCGGCCGCTTCGACGTCTTCACGGCAGTGCATCTCGAGACCCTCGAGGAGTCCACGGCTGTAGACGCCCGTCCCCGTCGACTTCCCGGCATTGCCGAAATCAAGAATAACGCGGAGCACGGGTCCCCCGGTCAGTACATGCGAAGCTTGAGGCCTCTGCCCTCGTGCAGATTCCCCCTGAAATAGTCCCAGACACCGGACGTACCCGCCCAGAAGAGGTCCCTCCGTCGGAACCACCACCCGGGCGTTTTTGCGGCCACGGAGAGGAGGACATAGCCCATTCCGGCCAGACGGCGCCAGCCCTTGAAATGCAGCCGCAAGATCAGAAGCCGGTTGCGGGTGGAATAATAGAGCGGCCGCGGCTTGTCGCCTGCGTGATGTACCTTATGATAAATGCGCGAAGCGGGAACATACACCAGTCTGTAGCCGGCTTCCCGCAGGCGCAGGGACAGGTCGGCGTCCTCGAGATAGAGGAAGAACCGATCATCGAGAAGGACGTTTTTTTTCAGCGCGCTCATCCGTATCAGGAGGGCGCATCCCGTCGCAAACGATACCTCCGTGTTTTCCATCCCCCGCAGGTCGCTGAACCGCACACCTTCGCCGCGCGAAAAACCGGAACCACGCCAGAACTTGAATTCGCCGCCCGCATACCAGAGCTCTTCTTTGTCTTCGTAATAGCAGACCGTGCTGACACATGCGCCGGCGTGATCATCCTGCTCCGCGGCGCGAAGGAGCGGGTCGAGAAATCCGGGCTCAACCTCCGTATCGTTATTGAGGAGAAGCAGGTACTCGGGCGGATTTTTTTTGAGCAGATCGAACCCGAAGTTGCTTGCCCCGGTAAAACCAAGGTTTTTCCCTGTCGCAACAAATTCGACATCCTTGAATTGCCTGCGCAATGTCTCGAGTGAGTTGTCT
>JBGPYM010000038.1:0-16611 GCA_041493205.1 Bacteroidota bacterium | reverse complement strand
CACGCATTCATGCGGCGCACCAGAAAGACGGAACCATTAATACCGACGACGGACTGAAGATTGACTTTGCAGACTCGTGGGTGCATCTGCGGAAGTCGAACACGGAGCCGATCGTCCGGGTGATCGCCGAGGCGCGGACTCCACAGGCGGCCGCCGCAGTCGTGGACTCATTCCGGAACGAAATACTCACCCTCCTCCCCCGCTCATGATCCTCTGCAGGGTTACAGGCACGCTCGTTGCCACCCAGAAGAAAGAATCGCTGCGCGAGCAGAAGATTCTCATCGTGCAACCGGTGACCCTCGCTCAGACCCCGACGGGGCGCGACCTTCTTGCGCTGGACACCGTTGATGCAGGGGTGGGCGATCTGGTCCTTGTCGTGCAGGAAGGTCAGGCTGCGGCCCAGCTTCTCGGCCGCAAGGACGTTCCCGTCCACAGTGTGGTGGTGGCCGTCGTTGACGATCTCGATCTCCCCGGGGGATGACGATGGCGGCACGTACGCATGCCCTCCTTGTGCTTTCGCAGGTTCCGGGCATCGGGCCGCACCGCCTCCGGTCCCTGGTCGCACACTTCGGCGACGCATCGCGCGTGGCCGGTGCCTCCGCCCGCGAGCTGGCGGCGGTTGAAGGCATCGAGCGGAAAACCGCGGCGATCATCGCCTCGTTTTTCCGCGGCAGCCGGGCTGCAGCAGAACTGTTTGCCGCGGACCAGCTTCTGCGCCTCGAACGACTGGGGGGAAGGCTCGTCACGCTCTGGGATCATGACTACCCCTCACACCTCACCACCATATTCGATCCTCCCCCCTTTCTCTTCCTCCGCGGCACGCTGGACACTGCAGACAATACCTCCATCGCCCTGGTCGGCACGCGGACGCCAAGCCCGTACGGCGTCCTGATGGCAGAGCGGTTCGCCGAAGGACTCGCGGCGCTCGGCATCCCGGTCGTCTCCGGGCTGGCCCGCGGGATCGACACCGTCGCACACGCGGCTTCGGTGCGGGCCGGCAACCGCACGCTTGCCGTGATCGGATCCGGACTTGATGTCCTCTATCCGGGCGAGAACGCACCGCTTGCGGAACGGATCGTGGGCCGCGGAGCACTCCTCTCCGAGTTCCCGCTCGGCACCAAGCCCGATGCGGTAAATTTTCCGCGGCGCAACAGGATCGTGAGCGGCATGACGCTCGGAACCGTCGTGATCGAAACCGCGACCGATGGCGGTGCCATGATCACGGCGGGACTCGCAGCCGACCAGGGGCGCGAGGTCTTCGCCGTCCCGTCGGCTGCCGGCGGCCGGCGGCCGAGCGGCACGAATCTTCTCATCAAGGAGGGGAAGGCAAAGCTGACGGAGTCGATCGACGACATCCTCGTGGAACTTGCTCCGCGCCTCAAGTCGATTCTGCCGCAGGATGACGCACGGCGGGGAGCACCCGCCCTGACGCTTTTCGAACAGCAGCTCGTGGAAATCCTGGGAAGTGACCCGGTGCACATTGACACGCTCGCTGCACGCACCGGGTTCAGCGTTGCCGACGCCCTCGTACACCTCCTTGCCCTCGAATTCAAGGGGATCGTGCGGCAGCGGCCGGGCAAGGTCTTCGTCCGCCGCTAACGGTACTTTTTTCTTGATGCAGAAATCGCTATCTTGTCCGCGTTGATCGGGGCGACTGAATCACTATGTTCGTGATCGGGGAAGCTGTCATCGAAGATGCGGTCGGGGGGGCCTCCTTCTGCTGTGACCTGCAGGCGTGCAAGGGCGCATGCTGCACGCTTCCCGGCGGACGGGGCGCACCGCTCGAAGACGACGAGGTCCTGGAAATCGCGAAGGCGTATCCCGCCGCCCGGCAATTTCTCAGCGACCGGAACATCCGGACCGTCGCAACGTCGGGGTTTGCCGAGGGATCGACCGGCAACTTCGCCACACCGTGTCTCGACGAACGCGAGTGCGTCTACGTCTTCAGCGAAGACGGCATCGCCAAGTGCAGCTTCGAACGCGCATTCGAACGGGGGCTCACGGACTGGCGGAAGCCGATCTCCTGCCATCTCTTCCCCATCCGCATCCGCCACTTCGGCAAGGATTTCCTCCGTTACGAAGAGATCGACGAGTGCGCCGGGGGACGTTCGAACGGCGCCGTGAAGGAGGTCGGGCTCCATGAGTTTCTCCGCGTCCCGCTCGTCCGGCGATTCGGCGAAGCGTGGTATGAAAAATTTCTCCGGCATTGCAAGAATCATGCCGGAGTGTAAAACGACAATGATATGCTGAATATTTCGCTTCAACATAAGATGATGATGAAGCTGTCGCCTCAACAGGTGCAATACCTGAAGATGCTGCAGCTTCCCACGCTTGCGCTGGAGCAGAAGATCAAGGCCGAACTTGAAATGAACCCGCTCCTGGAAGAGGGCTTTGAGGAAGAGATGGAAATGACCCAGGAACAGGACGCACCCGCCGCCGAGGAAACCGACCCGGCGAAGACGGAGGAATCGAAAGAGCAGGCAGAGGAAGACCGGTACAGTATCGAAGACTTCATGAACGACGAGCAATCGGGCCACAAGGCGCGCGAACCGTTCGACAACGAGGAGAAGGACGAGCTCCCGATTCCCGATGCCATCCCGATGTACCAGCGGCTCCTGGAACAGTTCAGCCTGCTGGACCTCGACGAGCAGGAAATGCTGATCGGCCAGGAGATCATCGGCAACATCGACGAGGACGGTTACCTCCGGCGGGATCTCGGTTCCATCGTTCAGGATCTCAATCTTACCCATAACACCGCCATTACCCTTGCCGAGGCCGAGGGAGTGCTGAAGAAGATCCAGCGTCTCGATCCCGTCGGCATCGGCTCCCGTTCACTCCAGGAATGTCTGCTGGTGCAGCTCGAAGCGTCCAACGCCGACGCCGCACTGAAGTCGCTCGCCTTCAGGGTCCTTACCGAGTTCTACGACGACTTCACCATGCGTCATTTCGAGGAGCTGGCCAAGAAGCTCTGCGTGGGGAACGAGGATCTGAAGCGCGTCATCGAGCTCATCCAGCATCTGAACCCGAAGCCCGGCGAGGGGGAGATATCCGCCCACGAGAACTATGTCGTTCCCGACTTCATCGTCACGAAAGTCGATGACGATTTCGTCATCACGCTGAACGACCGCAATATCCCCCCGCTGCGGATCAACCGCGCGTACAAGGAGCTGATGTCGAAGCGGAAGAAGAACGGGGTGTCCACCGAGGCCAAGGACTTCATCCGGCAGCGGTTCGAGGCCGCAAAATGGTTCATCAGCTCGATCCACCAGCGGCGCGACACGATGCTCCGCGTCATGCGGACGATCGTGGAGAAGCAGCGCGAGTTTTTCGAGTTAGGCGAGGGGCTGCGCCCGATGATCTACAAAGACATCTCCGAGGTCATCGGGATGGACATTTCAACGATCAGCCGCGTCGTGAACAGCAAATACGTGCAGACCGACTACGGTGTCTTCTCGCTGCGCCACTTCTTCAGCGACTCGATCAAAACGGCCGACGGCGACGAAGTGTCCAACAAGGAGGTCAAACGAATGCTGGAAGCGCTGATCAAAGCGGAGGATCCCCACCGGCCGCTCAGCGACCATAAGCTTGGCGAACTTCTCAACAAGGAAGGACTGAACATCGCACGCCGGACGGTCGCCAAATACCGGGAGCAGATGCTGATCCCGGTTGCCCGTCTCCGGCGCAGGATGACCTGATCACCCCCCATCCCTCACTTTTCCCCCCGGCTGCCATGCCATTGACCTTTCGCTCCACCACCGTCATCGGGCTCACGTACAAAGGACGGAGCGTCATCGGCGCCGACGGCCAGGTGACCGTCGGTCAGACCGTCATGAAGCAAAACGCGCACAAGGTCCGGAAGCTGTATAACGGCACCGTGCTCGCGGGCTTTGCCGGCGCGGCGGCCGATGCGTTTACCCTCTTTTCCCGGTTCGAAGACAACCTGGAGAAGTACCGGGGGAATCTCGAGCGGGCGGCGGTGGAGCTGGCGCGCGACTGGCGGACCGACAAGTACCTTCGACAGCTGGAGGCACTCCTGGCAGTTCTCAACGGCACCACCTCGCTGGTCATCTCCGGCACGGGCGAGATCATCGAGCCGGATGACGGCATCCTCGCGATCGGCTCCGGCGGCATGTATGCTCTCGCCGCAGCTCGCATGCTCATCAAGCACTCGCCGCTTGCCGCGCGGGACGTCGTGGAGGAATCACTCCGGGCCGCGGCGGACATCTGCGTCTACACGAACCGCAACATCACGATCGAAGAACTGTGAACGCTCTCAACCCCGGCGGTATCTCATGACCGAAATGCAGCATACGGAACGCGGGAAGGAACTCACACCGCGCGAGATTGTCCGCGAGCTGGACAAGTACATCATCGGGCAGGACAAGGCCAAAAAGTCTGTCGCCATCGCCCTGCGCAACCGCTGGCGGAGGCTGCAGGTCCCCCCCAGCCTGCGTGAAGAGATCATGCCGAACAACATCATCATGATCGGTCCGACCGGCGTCGGCAAAACCGAAATCGCCCGGCGGCTCGCCAAGCTCGCGGGAGCGCCTTTCATCAAGGTCGAAGCGTCGAAATTCACCGAGGTCGGGTACGTCGGGCGGGATGTCGAGTCGATCATCCGGGATCTCACCGAATATGCGGTGACCATGGTCAAGGCGGAACGACGGGCGGAGGTCAATGAGAAGGCGAAAGAGATGGCCGAGGACCGGCTCCTCGATATCCTCCTGCCGCCGGCGCACCGCAAGGCGGGCACCGGCTTCGAAGCCGGGAACGATCTGCCCGAGGAAGCGGAGAACAACGCCACCCGCGAGAAATTCCGTCAACGCCTGCGGGACGGGCAACTGGAAGGGAAATCGGTCGAAATGGACGTCCCCACCGCCGGGGGCGGCAATCCGCTCATGCAGGTCATCGGCCCGATGAACCTGGACGACATGGGGGTCAACCTGCAGGACATCTTCGGCACGCTGATGCCCAAGAAGATGAAGCGGCGGAAGCTGTCGATCGCGGAGGCACGGGTCCTGCTGACGAACGATGAAGCGCAGAAGCTGATCGATCATGACGCGGCGGTCCGTGACGCGCTGGGGCGTGTGGAAAACTCGGGCATTGTGTTCATCGACGAGATCGACAAGATCGCCGGGAGCAGGAACCAGACCGGCGGCCCGGACGTCTCACGCGAAGGGGTGCAGCGCGACCTCCTCCCGATTGTGGAGGGGTCGAGCGTCAATACCAAATACGGGATGGTGAAGACCGACCACATCCTGTTTATCGCCTCGGGGGCGTTTCATGTGTCCAAGCCCTCCGACCTCATTCCGGAAATGCAGGGTCGCTTTCCCATCCGCGTCGAGCTCAACAGCCTGACCGAGGAAGATTTCGTGAAGATCCTCACCCTCCCCCAGAATGCCCTCATCAAGCAGTACGCCGCGTTGATCGCCACGGAAGGGATCGACGTGGATTTCTCGGACGACGGCATCAGGGAAATCGCCGCACTCGCCAGTCAGGCCAACGATCAGGTGGAGAACATCGGCGCACGCCGCCTCCACACGATCATGACCACCCTCCTCGAAGACGTTCTGTACGATGCGCCCGACGATCTCCATTACCGGAAGATCCATGTGGACCGTGCCATGGTGCGCTCGCGTCTTGCCGGGATTGTCAAGAACGCCGACCTCTCGCGCTACATCCTCTGAGCATCCCCCGCCGCCGTCACAGCCGCAGCTTCAGGCCGAACGCGGCAGAGCCGTACGAAAAATCGTCCTTGCTGAAAAGCCAGTTCAGATTTTCGGATGCGAATTCGATGTCCAGGAACCCGCACCGGAACCCGAGGCCCAGTGCCACGTTGGACCGGTCCTCTCCGCCGAACGCCACCCCGGCACGGATCGGGAGGAATGCCCACGGACAGTATTCCATCCCCAGCGAAAACCGGCCGCGCGTCGTGGAACCGGGGACGTTGCTGAACCCCTGGTTGTAATCTGCAGCGAGGGTCAGATCGCCGGGTATGGCGTCATAAAACCACGGCACCCTGTCCATATCGACTGCGACACCCACGCGAAGTTTTGTGCCGAGCGCTGTCCGGAATTCCTCACCGGGAACTGTCTTGCCTTTCAGGGCGTTTTCCACACCCTTCCGCTGGTCCTCATTCATGGGATCCGTTACCACGAACGTGCTGTCCGTCCTGGTCATCTCGACGTCGTTGCTCCAGGTGATCCACCCCAGATCGGTCAGCGCGATGCCGGCGGTGAGATAGTTCGTCACTTCGGCTGTTGCGCCCATGTCGAATGCCCATCCCGTGCCGACAGGGCCCGGGAACGGCGTGAAGCCCCCCTCTCCCATCTCCTTGATCCGGTGCGTGCCGGAGGAACGTGTGGTCATGTCGACCGTCCCCTGCAAGACCCCGTCTGTTCCGGTGACGAACTTTGTGGTCCCGTGTTCCAGACCGTAGTAGCCGAATCCCTGGACGTACTTCACGGCGATCCCGGCTGCGAGCGAGCGGAGAAATATCGGTTCGGGAATCATGCGCCCGAAGGAGAGTGCGTACTCGCGCGTCCATTGGGCCTGGACCTTCATCGAGCTGAAATCGTAGACCGAGCCCGGCGGATTGCCGTAGAACACGAACTGCGCAAAATCGCGCGGCATGTGACCGTAGAACGAAGCCTGCTCGGTGACGGTAAACGCAAAACGGCCGAACGACCCGAAGCCGATGGAAACGCCCAGCGGCATGATGCCGACATCACCGGCGACCCGGCCCACGTCATTATGAAAGCCCTCGAGAATGCGTTGTTTGTCTGCGTCCGTCAGAAACCGGCCCACCCTGCCGCTGTCGGTTGGTACCCCGGTAAAGTAATCCCGGTACACGCCGTATGTCATGATGTCGGTCCCCACGTGCACGCCGAAGGGCAAGAGGCCGATGGTCACGGTGCCGGCATCGGGGTACCCCAGGTTGGCGGGATTGATGCCGACCGCTTCCAGTCCCCGTGATCCCGCAACGAACGTGCGGGCCATCCCCATGCCACGGATATTGGTCCGTTCTGAGCCCGCAAATGCGGGACTCGCCGAACAGAGTGCCACCGTCAGACATGCCGCAGCGGCCGTCGCTGAAAAGATTTTCATTGTCCCACCCTGTAGGATAGTTGCACCCAGACCTTGATACGGACCTGGTCCGATGTCGTGAATGTGACCGGTCCGCTTCCTGCGGGCGTATTTAGTTTCAGTGCGTACCGGACAAAATGCGCCGGGCTGAACTGCTTCACCTCAGCGCCGGTCAGCGGGATGACGAGCGAGCTCGCGGCAGGTACGGTCACGATGCCTCCGGCATCCACCACGCCCGACGCGATTTGCATGTCTGTGCCGCTCTGCGGTATCAGGAGAAGACTCCGATGCGCAAGGTCGAGCATCTGCAAAGAGATCCCGAGCTGGACCGGCATGCTGTTCTGGATTTCGGCGTACACGGTCCCGATGTTGACGTTGTCAAAATTCCCCCTGTCGACGTTGTCGCCCGATCCCCCGTCGCCCCAGGTGAGGGTGTCCTGATACAGGCCGCCCGTAATGCCCAGGCGCATGGGTATACGGACATCCATGATGCCACCCACCGAGCTGTTGCGGCCGATGCGTCCGACGCCCGCAGGGGAGGCGACGTACTGATCGGGCGGATTGATCAGGACTCTGCCGGAGATGAGGGCTGAATCCGGCAGCCGCGATGAGAGCTGCGTCAGAAATTGCCCCACCTCCGCATTGTCAAACGTAATTGTCGATGCACCGGGCATGATGCGCCTCTGCCCTGCGGGGAGCACGAGCACCGCGGAATCTCCCGTTGCTTTCCTGGCACTGACGGTGAGATAGAGATCGGCGGGGAATCCGACCGACGACGTCAGGTTGAGACTGAGCAGTGCAGAAGGAATGTCGAGCTGCCCTGTGAATTTCGACGGAAGCTTGGCGAAGTCGAGGGGAACGACGGTCCTGATATCGACCCACGTCGGTTTGAGCACGACCGCAGCGGAATCCGCCATGAGCGCGGTTCCGGGCGTCATGCTGATCACGACCCTGTCGGTATCGTGTAACGTCGTGGTGCCGTTGACAGGGGCGGGAATGATCACGCTGGTCACGACGTGAAGCGAGTCGAGCAATGCCCCGGGAACGGGAGCTCCCAGGAGGAGCCCCGCAACGTTGAAGGCGTACAGGCGTGATCCGCCCGCAGAGAGATTCACGCTGTCCTCAAAGCTCACCCCCGACCCGGGCCTGGTGATTTCGGGGAAGCGGAACTTCAGCCGCACCGGGATTGAGAGCCGGCTGTTGAATGTAAGATCCAGCCGCCCGCTCCGGAGCGACATCAGCTGTATTTTCGTCGAATCGCGAACCGCGAGGCTGGCGACGTCATTATTCGTCAGACGTTGTGCGGGAACGGACGACACGGTGCCGCCGGAGGCCGTGAGCCCTGTTGTCGAAAACGTCGCCGTCAGCAGCGCCGGGGGTATTGTTACCGTGGCCCCGCCGCTTCCCGTGGTGCTGAAGTGCAGGCCCCGCAGCGACTCTCCCGTCGTGATGACATCCCCTGTGAGGTCATCCTCCGCCCACGCGGAACCGTGGGGGGCAATGGTCCCGGCGAAAACGAAACTCGCCTGGACGTTGGATCCGTCGAAGAGCTCGATCGGCGACGTCACCGTCACAGGAATGTCCATTGAATTTGCCAGCGTCAGCCGGAGCCTGCCGCCCGCGAGACGGGCGTTCACCTGGATGCTGATGGCATTGGCTACGTCCGGAACGTTGATCGCCATGGGGGGGACCTGCATGGAACTTCCCGACGGGAGGCTGGGACTCTGCAGGGCAATCACGATATTGGGGAGATCGATGACGAATGCGCCCAGGCGGATGGAGCCCGATGCCGCAGGGGGCATCACCGTGATTTTGTCGCTGACCGTCGTGGGCGGGGCGGTTGTCGAGCTGACAAACGTGAGCTGGTTCCCCGCGCCCGCGCGGAGAATCGTCGAATCCTTCTCGATGATCTCCTGCAGCGTGATCGTCCGGCTCGCGAGGGGGACCGTCAGGTTCGTATCCCATCGCGGCTGGACAGGTGTCAGCGGATCGTTGAAGCAGTTGAGGGCCGTCAGCGCAAGTGCGGTGACAAGCGCAGTGCGTACTCTCTGCGAATGACCTTTTCGGATATTCATGCTGCCAATCCTTCCGGGAGAACCGGTCCCGCGCACTCCTCTGGTACGTCCAGGAGCGCGGGATTACACCGGAAAGGGTCAAACGGAGTGCCAGAAGAGAGATTGGTAATTGCGCCCGGTCAAACCGGGTAAGAGACAACAGGGAATGGAGTTAGGACCGCCGGAAGCGAAAAAGAGGCTCGGAGGGGGGAAGAGCGCGTGAATAAAGGTGTTGATTCTTCAATCTACCGGGGTCATTGTTTCCCGGTCCTAGTGGACTTTTTCATCATGCGCGGATGGCTGGAACCCGAAGCCCCCGGGGCCTTCGCCGTGAATCTTGATCTCGCCGAATTTCATCTCGAACTTCGCGATGTTGTCTTCGAGCGCGCGGTGCAGGAGTTTGGCGTGTTGTGCCGTCATAATGACGCGGGCATGGACTTTTGCTTTCGGCACGCCGGGGAGGACGCGCGTGAAATCGATGATGAACTCCGCCGGCGAATGGGTAATGATGGCGAGGTTCGAATAGATCCCTTCCGCTTCCTTCTCCCCGAGCTCAATGTTGATCTGTTGCCCCTGTTGCTGCTGATCCGCCATGGTCGTCCTTCCTCGGAAATAAAAAAGCCCCGCCGGATGCGGCGGGGCCATGGATGACAGAAAATCGTTACTTGCCCTTCATCAGCTTGTCCGACCGTTCAAACGCCGCCTGCGATTTGTCCTTCAAATTCAGAATCGCGTAGAGCTTCCCGAGCTGTGTCCAGAGTGCGGCATCATCGGGACGCGATTGCGCACTCTCCTCCAGGTACGGCAGGGAGAGCTTGAATTTCTCCTTGTAGGCCGCTTCTTCTTTCGCGCTGCGGGTGGCCTTCTTGTCGGCTTCCAGCCGCTTGTCGCCTGCCGCCCTCATCGACACTCCCCAGTTGAGATACGCAACGCCGAGGTTGTACTTCGCATCGGAATAATTCGCATCAAGCCCCAGGGATTTGGTGAACTGTTCGACGGCCTCGGGATACTTTTCCTTCTTGAGGAGAAACACGCCATAGGCATAGCGGAAAAGTTTATTGTTCGGATCCCGTTGCACCGCGTCATGGGTGAGCGACTCCGCTTTGTCCGACTGGTTCGTCCGTTCGTACACATCGATCAGGTTCGTAATATTATCCGGGTTGTCCGGCTTTGCCTTGTAGGCGACTTCAAATGCGGAGGAAGCGCTGACGTATTCAGCCATTGCCCCGGCGGTGTCTTTCGCCTCGAGCTTCTCGGTCGCGAAATTGTAGTGCACCTGCCCCAGGAAGCGGGCGGCATCTTCAAAGTCGGGCTTCTTCTGGAGTGCAATCTCAAGCGACTTGCGTGCATCGACAAGGTTTTTCTTGGCAAAATGGGCGAGCGCAGTCACGTAGTACGTCCCGGCACTGTCCGGCACCATGCTCGTTGCGGTCTTGAAATCCTCCAGTGCCCTGTCATAATTCGATGCAGAATCACGTCCCCTGTTGTAGTAGCTGACCCCCTCATTGTACAGCATGGCCCAGACCGCAAGCCGGTTCCGGCTGATCTCCGCCTTATGGCCGTCGCTCAGGGCAAGTGTGCGGGTGTACGCTTCGTTCATGCCTGTGTAATTTTTCACCTCGAGGCGCACCTGGCCGAGGAGGAACCAGGCTTCCTCGTCCTTGTCGTTTTTCGCAAGCTGCTTGACGAGGCTCTCCTCCGCTTTCGCATACTGCTTCTGCTGCATGTAGAGCTTCGCGCTGGTGGTTTCGGCGGAGCCGCACTGGAAACCTGTTGAGGAGAGATAGACTGCCGCGAGGAACAGAAGAACGAGGGGGACAAAGCGTTTCATGACATCTCCTGATTGGGGGTGGTGGCAGAGAAGTTAGAGCACACCAAGATAGAAAAAGGGGCTCAGAAATGCAATAACCTTGACTCTGGCCGCTGTTTTTGCTAGGTTTTGATTTATGCCGGATTGCCGCGGCGGAGTGCCTCTCGCGACCGTGCGCCCCCAGACGCCCGCTGACCCGGGCAGGAATGCCATGGACTGCATTTTCTGTAAAATCATCACGCATACGCTTCCTGCCGAAATCCTCTATGAAAACGAGAGGGTCATTTCCATCCTTGACATCAATCCGATCCACCACGGCCACGCCCTGGTGATCCCCAAGAAGCACTGCCCCGATTTTCTTTCGATCCCCGAAAGCGATCTTCATGATGTGTTGCATGCATCCCAGCTGGTGGCGCGTGCTCTTGTCGAAAGCCTCGGGCTGGAGGGGTTCAACGTTTTTTCGAACAACGGGCGCATTGCCGGACAGTCGGTGTTCCATTTCCACATGCACATCACGCCGCGCTATCCTGACGACAACATCCGGTTCGTCCTGCAGCTCAAATCATACACACACGGCGCCATGGCGGATTATGCGCGCAGAATCCGCGAGCACATCCCGCAACGCTAGGCCCCGACGACAGCAGCCAACAAAGGAGACAGCATGCCGACGTACGTTAAACTCACCCCCCCGGCCACGGGGAAGAAAATAACCCTGACGGGGACAAAACTCGCCGTTCCTGACACGCCTATCATCCCGTTTATCGAGGGGGACGGTACGGGTCCCGACATCTGGCATGCGTCCAGGATGGTGTTCGATGCCTCAGTGGAAAAGTCGTACGCCGGGAAAAGGAAAGTGGTCTGGTTCGAGGTCTATGCCGGCGAGAAGGCAAACAAGGTGTACGGGGAAGGCACGTGGCTCCATGACGATACCCTGGCTGCGGTGCGCGACTATGTGGTCGCGATCAAGGGCCCGCTCACGACGCCGGTCGGCGGCGGGATCCGTTCCATCAATGTCGCCCTGCGGCAGTTGCTGGACCTGTACGTCTGCCTCCGTCCCATCCAGTACTTTACCGGCGTCCCTTCCCCGGTGAAGCGGCCGGAACTGGTGAACATGGTGATCTTCCGCGAAAACACCGAGGACATCTATGCCGGCATCGAATGGAAGGCGGGCACCCCGGAAGTGGAGAAAGTCCTGAATTTTCTCCAGGGCGAGATGAAAGTCACGAAAATCCGGTTCCCCGGAAGCTCCAGCATCGGGATCAAGCCGGTGTCGCGGGAAGGGTCCGAGCGGCTGATCCGGGCGGCCATCCGGTACGCAATCGACAACAGGAAGAAGTCTGTCACCCTCGTGCACAAGGGGAACATCATGAAATTCACCGAGGGCGCGTTCCGGGACTGGGGGTACGAACTGGCCCGGCGGGAGTTCCCCAAGGACACCGTCTCCTGGGAAGAGTGCGGCGGTACGCCTCCGGCCGGAAAAATCCTGATCAAAGACGTCATCGCCGACGCGTTCCTGCAGCAGATTCTCACGAGGCCCGCAGAGTACGACGTGATTGCCACGCTCAATCTGAACGGCGACTATATTTCCGATGCCCTTGCCGCTACCGTCGGCGGGATCGGCATTGCGCCGGGAGGCAACATCAATTATGAGACCGGGTTCGCGGTCTTCGAGGCCACACACGGGACCGCGCCGAAATACGCGGGCCAGGACAAGGTGAACCCGGGTTCGGTGATACTGAGCGGCGAGATGATGTTCCGGTATATGGGATGGACCGAAGCCGCCGACGCGATCATCGCTGCGCTCGAAAAGACCATCCGTGCCAAGGTGGTGACCTACGATTTTGCCCGACTGATGGACGGAGCCCGGGAAGTGAAATGCTCCGAGTTCGGGAAAGCCATCGTTGCCAACATGTAGCCCGACCGGGCACCAAATCGATTCCGGTGACGTTCTAACAGGTATCGTCCCATCGTCCATTGTTCCGGAGGAGCATACTATGAGAACGGGTTACGCCCTGATCCTGTTCACTGCGCTTGCCGCGCGCCCCGCCCCCGCTTCAGAGCCGGCGGCGGTCGACACACCCGCCCCCGCGTTCACGCTCAGGGACGCAAACGGCGGAATGCACTCCCTGGATGAATTCAGGGGAAAGTTCGTCGTCCTCGAGTGGGTCAATTTCGACTGTCCGTTTGTGCGGAAGCATTACGGCAGCGGGGCGATGCAGGATCTCCAGCGTACCATGACTGCCCGGGGCATCGTGTGGCTTTCCATCTGCTCGTCGGCTCCCGGAAAGCAGGGATACTTCGAGGGGGATGAACTGAAAGAGAGGATTGCGACGGAGCACTCTTCCCCCACAGCGTACCTCCTTGATCCTGAAGGAACGGTCGGGAAGCTGTACAACGCCAAGACGACCCCGCACATGTTCGTGATCGATCCGAAGGGAACGCTCATCTATGCGGGGGGAATCGACAACATGGCGACGACCGACAAAGGTGACATTGCCCGGGCGACCAATTACGTGACAGCCGCCCTGCAGGAAGCCACTGCGGGAAAGCCCGTGGAAGTCAAAACCACGCGCTCGTACGGCTGCTCCGTGAAGTACAAGTAAGGGGTGAGCAACTTTCCAAACAAATGATTATATTGGTCTCAGTGTGATGTCCGAGGCTGAGACCGTTATGCCAAGAGCGAAACCGGAACCTCCGTTGACCGTCCGTTGCCCGAATTGCCATAACGTCGGGGAACCGCACTACAACGAATACACGAAACAGTTCACATGCGCGCTCTGCACCTCGCCCGTCGACGCGCAGGTGTTCATCGAAAAGAAAAAGCGGGCAAAGCGTTAACCCTCCCCAGGCTCTGAAACGAAAAAGGCGTCTTCCGACGCCTTTTTTGTTGAAGCCACATTGATCCTCACCCCGGCCGGCCCGGCTCGCTCACCGGGTTTCCGCAATACTCCTTGAACACCTCGGTCAGATGCGCAGCAATCTGGAACGCATCGCGGTTTTCAATCTGGTACCGCGGGATAAAGTGTACGAGCTGCCCGGCCTTGTAGAGGGCCATCGACGGCGATGAGGGGGGTATATTCCCCAGAAGTTCCCGCAACCGTGCCGTCGCCTCGATATCCCCGCCCGCGAATACCGTCGTCAGCTCATCAGGCCGCACGGGCGATTGCTTCAGGGCCAGTGCGATGCCCGGGCGTGCTTTGCCCGCCGCGCATCCGCAGACGGAGTTGATGACCACCAGGTTGGTTCCGTGCGTGTTCTGCACCGCGGCATCGACCTCTGTCACGGTCCGCAGCTCCCGGAACCCCATGCGCGTCAGTTCATCGCGAAACGGCTGGATCGCTCTCGGATCGTACTGCATATCGCTCTCTCCTCGGTATGGAAATGAACGGGACTTCCGTCCTTCTCAGAGTATAACCTATTTTCGCCGCCGTGGGTTCCGTCGGGTCGATTTCGATCGCCGCGGACGCCCGGCGGCGGGCGATCGTTTCTTGGCCCGGAGACGGGGTTTCGCCTTGCGGGCCAGGACTGCGCGCCTGGGAACCGCCTTCCGTTTCCGGCCGACGGCGGTCCGGACTGCCGAGGGTGCTTTCTTCATGCGCTCCGCCGCAATGAGATTCAGCGCGCTGCCCGCCCTGAACCATTCGATCTGAGGTACATTGAACGAATGATTGAGGAGACACTCATCCACCGATCCGTCGGCATGCTTGAGGATCAGGCGCAGGGGGGTGCCGGGAGCGAAGGTGGTAAGCCCCGTGACCGACACGCGGTCGTCTTTCCGGACCTTGTCGTAATCTGCGGGGTCCGCAAAAGTCACCGGAAGCATTCCCTGCTTCTTGAGATTGGTCTCATGAATCCGCGCAAAACTCTTTGCGACGATTGCCCTCCCCCCCAGCCAGCGGGGTTCCATAGCTGCGTGTTCCCTGCTCGACCCCTCCCCGTAGTTCTCATCCCCTACGGCGATCCAGCCGATGCCGCGCGACTTGTAGTCTCGTGCGATGGCGGAGAACTCGGCGTTGCCCCCTGTGAACACGTTCCTGCCCGACCCTGTCTCGCCGGAAAACGCATTGACGACACCGATGAACAGGTTGTTGGAAATGTTGTCGAGGTGGCCGCGGAACCGGAGCCATTTCCCCGCAGGAGAAATGTGGTCGGTCGTGCACTTTCCCCGGGCCTTGAGGAGGACGGGGAAATCGACGAAGTCCTTCCCATCCCAGGCAGGGAACGGCGTGAGCGGCTGAAGCCGGTCGCTGTCCGGCTTGATGACGACCGTGACGCGTGCGCCATCCTTTGCCGGCGCGACATACCCGCGGTCCCCCGGAATGAAACCTTTCCGCGGAAGTTCATCGCCCCCGGGAGGGTCGAGCCGGACAGATTTTCCTGCGGAGGTGTTCAGCGCATCGGTCATGGGGTTGAACGTGAGTCTCCCGGCGAGCGCGAACGCAGTCACGATTTCCGGGCTGGCAACAAACGCATGCGTATCGGGGTTGGCGTCGTTGCGTCCGGCAAAATTCCGGTTGAACGAGGTGATAATGGAATTCTTGTCCCCCTTGCTGACGTCGTGCCGCTTCCACTGTCCGATGCAGGGGCCGCAGGCATTCGCCAGGACCTTCCCTCCCACGTCCGTGAGAGTCTTCAAATGGCCGTCGCGTTCGATGGTTGCCCGCACCTGTTCCGAACCGGGGGTAATCGTGAATTCCGACTTCACCTTCACACCGGCGGCGAGCGCCTGGCGGGCGATGCTCGTGGCGCGCTCGATATCCTCATAGCTTGAATTGGTGCAGCTTCCGATCAGGGCAACGCGGAGCTCCTCGGGGTAGTTGTTCTGACGGACAGCCCCGGCGAACTCCGAAAGTTTCCAGGCCTTATCCGGAGAGAAGGGCCCGTTGATCATCGGTTCCAGCTCGGACAGATTGATGTCGATGACCTGATCGTAGAATTTTTCCGGTGCTACCGCCACTTCCGGGTCGGGCCGCAGGCAGGGAGCCACCGCTTCTGCGAGGGCCGCGACTTTTGCCCGCCCGGTCGCTTTGAGATATGCCGCCATCCGGGCGTCGTACGGGAAGATCGACGAGGTTGCGCCGACCTCGGCCCCCATGTTGCAGATGGTCCCTTTTCCGGTCGCGGAGATAGACTTCGTCCCGTCGCCGAAATATTCAACAATCGCGCCCGTTCCCCCCTTGACGGTGAGGATCCCCGCCACCTTCAGGATGACATCCTTTGCCGATGTCCATCCGTTCAGCGTGCCGGTCAGGCGCACACCGATAATACGGGGGAATTTGAGTTCCCACGGCATTCCCGCCATCACGTCGACGGCGTCCGCTCCTCCGACGCCAATGGCGATCATCCCGAGTCCCCCTGCGTTCGGGGTGTGGGAGTCGGTGCCGATCATCATCCCGCCAGGGAATGCGTAATTTTCGAGCACCACCTGATGGATGATCCCCGATCCCGGCCTCCAGAACCCGATGCCATGTTTTGTCGAGACGCCTGCAAGAAAATCATAGACCTCCTTGTTTTCCGTCAGGGCCTGTCCCAGGTCCTCACGCGCACCCGCCTGCGCCTGAATCAGATGGTCGCAGTGCACGGTGCTCGGCACGGCAACCCGGGGGATGCCGGCCGACATGAATTGCAGGAGCGCCATCTGGGCCGTCGCGTCCTGCATTG
>JBGPYM010000268.1:0-4102 GCA_041493205.1 Bacteroidota bacterium | reverse complement strand
GCTCTTCCACGACATCGGCAAATGCGTGGATAAGTCGGTGGAGGGCCCGCACGCACTGCTCGGGTTCGAAATCGCGAAGAAATACGGCGAGCACGATCTCGTTGCCAACGCGATCGGGTCGCACCACGACGACATCCCCATGGAGTCCCCGATCGCCGCACTGGTCCAGGCAGCCGACGCGATCAGCGGGGCCCGCCCCGGCGCGCGGCGCGAGTCGGTGGAGGGATACATCAAGCGGCTTGAGAAACTCGAGGCCTTCGCCCAGTCGTTCCAGGGCGTCGCCAAGACGTATGCCATCCAGGCGGGGCGCGAGGTACGCGTGGTTGTCGAGCAGGACAAAGTGGACGACGCGAAGGCGGACCAGCTCGCGCACGACATCTCCGCCAAGATCGAAGCCGAGATGGAATATCCCGGACAGATTAAAGTGACGGTCATCAGGGAGTACCGGGCAGTCTCCTATGCCAAGTAAGACCGCGCCTCTGGTCGGCGTCACCGGCGGCATCGGCAGCGGCAAGTCGTCCGTTTGCAGAGAGTTCGAAGCGCTGGGGCGGACGGTCATTGCTGCCGACCGGATCGCGCGGGAGCTGACCGAACGGGACCCGCGGGTGCGCGAGGCCATCAGGAAGAAATTCGGCGATCCCATTTACGCACCTGACGGACCCCTCCGCCGCCAGGCGCTCGCGGCGATCGTCTTCGCCGACGCTGCGAAACGCCGGGCGCTCAATGCCATCGTGCATCCCCCCGTGTTTGAGGCGATCGAAGCCGCCATCACCGCTCTCCCCGCTCCTTCCCGCTCGCCGTATGTGATCATCGAAGCCGCCCTCATTTTTGAATCGGGCATGGACAAGCGCCTGGCCGCCACGGTCGTGGTGCGCGCCGACGACGAAGTCCGTATCGCGCGCGTCATGCGGCGGGACGGGCTGGAGCGGGAGGACGTGCTCGCACGGATGAAAGCACAGATGTCAGCGGACGCGAAGGCCCAACGCGCAGATTTTGTCATCGACAACAACCGCGGGGAAGAGGAGCTGGCTCCAAAAGTGGCGTTTATTGACAGAATCCTCACACATATGTTCCCTGCGGCGCAGGGTGAATCGGTTCGTTGACTTGCGTTCATTCGCAACTTTCTCTATATTTGTTCCCGCTATGGCACAACGCCTGTTGTTTCGCTTCACTCATCATTCCGGTATCCACCAACATACAAGGAGGCACCATGGTTAAGCGCATTACCACGCTGGCACTGGTACTTGTCCTCGCGGCAGGCACCGCACTTGCGGGCGCCCACCCTGGGGGCATCGCGCGGCAGCTTGCGCTCGGCGGTTCGGGATACAGCCCGACAACGGTCGGACCAAACATCGTCCTCAATCCGTTCATCTACGACGATCCGACCGTGATGCTGTTGAACCCCGCGTACCAGAGCATGTACCGCGATTATGCATGGATGAACATCGCGGGAGGCCCGGTGGTCGGATTCAACTCCGCCGCTGACAATGGATATGGCAGGCAGTTCGCCGGCGTCAATTTTTCGTTCGGCAAGGAACTCGGCCTCGGCGCCAACCTGAGCTTCGATCCTTCGTTCACGAATTTCATGGTCACGCAACTGGCCACGTTCGTGAATGCGTTCTCGGGACGCGCCGCGCAAACCGGCCTGCGGCCGGTGGACGTGTTTGAAGCGGTCGCAAGCTACGATCTCGGCTCGCTCAAGGTCGGGTTCGGTTTCCTGTACGGCTGGGCAACCAACACCTCCAAGTCCTCGGGTTCGCCGACGCTGGCATCCACCGACAACGAGCTTTCGGCGCGTGTCCTCGGGTTCCGGCTGGGCATGATGATGGACCTGGGCGGTGGAAGCGCGTTTGATGCAAGCGCCGCCATCCGGCTGGACAAGGCCACCGACAATCTGAAGGCCACGAACGCCGCAGGTGCCCGTACCGACCTCGGCAATTATTCCGCTTCCGCCACCGAAATTCAGGTGGACGGGCGGCTGAAGCTGAAGATGTCCAACCGTGTCAACTTCGTTCCCTACGTCAACTTCGTCACGATCTCGGGCGAACCGAAGCAGGATGCGCCGACCACCGGCGTCCTTCCACTGGTCAACAGCGTCAAGGTGACCGCACTCCTGATCGGCGCAGGCGCCGGGATGGAGTACCGGATCAGCAATTTCTACTTCGCGGGCGGCGTCAGCTTCAAGAGCGGGAAGTTCAAGACCGAATCTTCCTCGGGCGCGCCGGCGAACACCACGACCACCTCCACCCTGACCGGGACCAGCTTTCCGCAGATCAACCTCGGGATGGAATGGACGCTGCTCGACTGGCTGACCGGCCGGCTCGGGTACTACCGTTCGTTCCTCTCGGTCACCAACAAGAATGAGACCTCCGCTCCGGCGGCCAGCGCGACGAACGAAGCCTCCAACTGGTTCGGCAACAGCAACGTCGTGTTCGGCACCTACGCGGGGCCTGACAACAGCCTGATCACGTTAGGGCTCGGCCTCAAGTTCGGGAACTTCGCGCTTGACGGCACCGTGAGCGACGAAGCTCTCCGCCGCGGCCTCGGCCTCATCGGGGCGCAGGACAACATCAACACGTTCGGCTATCTTACCGCCAGCTACTGCTTCGAGTAACAGGGGGGTAAGGACAATTCACAGGGGCGGGACCCTCGCGGGGAACCGCCCCTTCTGTTTCCTGCGCCCCCGGGGGCGCACCCGGCCCACGCAATGACCCATCGCTTCGATTTCCTTGTGATCGGCAGCGGCATCGCCGGTCTCTCCTACGCTCTCAAGGCGGCGGCGCACGGTTCCGTTGCGATCATCACCAAGAAGGAAAAGGCCGAATCCAACACCAACTACGCCCAGGGGGGCGTGGCCGCGGTGATGTCGGCGGTCGATTCGTTCGACCTGCACGTGCAGGATACGCTCGCGACCGGCATGGGGCTCTCGCACCGGGATGCTGTGGAGGTGATGGTGCGGGAAGGCCCCCTGCGCCTCCGGGAGCTGGTGGAATTCGGCGTCCGGTTCACGCGGAAAGACGGGACACTCGACCTCGGCAGGGAAGGGGGGCACTCCACCAGCCGGATCGTGCATGCGGAGGATCTCACGGGACGCGAGATCGAACGGGCGCTCCTCCAGGCGATCGCCGAAAACCCCGCCATCACGGTGTTCGAGGATCATGTCGCACTCGAGCTGATCACCGAGCATCACCGCACCGAAAAAGGGATGATCGACCGGAACAACATCCACTGCTGGGGGGCGTACGCCCTCGACTCCGTCGAGAAGCACGTGGACACGTTTACGGCGAAAGTGGTCATGCTTTCCACCGGCGGCCTGGGCCAGGTGTACCTCCACACCACCAATCCGCTCATTGCCACGGGAGACGGGGTCGCCATGGCGTACCGCGCCGGCGCACGGACCGCAAATATGGAGTTCATCCAGTTCCATCCGACGACGCTCTTCAATTCCGGGAGCCCCTCCTTTCTGATCTCGGAAGCCGTAAGGGGCTTCGGCGGCGAGCTCCGCGCGCAAAACGGGGACGAGTTCATGGAGCAGTACGACGAGCGGAAGTCGCTTGCCCCGCGGGACATCGTCGCGTATGCCATCGACAACGAGCTCAAAAAACGGGGGGAGGAGTATGTCCTCCTGGATCTCCGGCACCTCCCCGCCGGCCAGGTGCAGGAGCATTTCCCGCATATTTACGATACCTGCCTGAGGCGCTTCAAGCTCGATATCACGAAGGAACCGGTCCCGGTCGTCCCCGCGGCGCACTATTCGTGCGGCGGCGTTGTTACAGACACCGAGGGGCGCACGAGCATCACGGGGCTCTATGCCTCGGGTGAAGTGACCATGACCGGCGTCCATGGCGCCAACCGGCTTGCAAGCAATTCGCTGCTGGAAGCGCTCGTCTTTTCCGACCGCGCCGCAAGGAATTCGGCGGAATTCTTCCGCACACCGGCGCCGGCCATACCGGGGGTCCGGGACTGGGACGACAGCGGGACTTTCAACAGCGAGGAATGGATTCTCGTCTCCCACAACCGGCGGGAGATTCAGCAGATCATGTGGGATTATGTCGGCATCGTCCGTTCCGACCTTCGGCTCGAACGCGCCCTGCGGCGCCTG
>JBGPYM010000291.1:0-3588 GCA_041493205.1 Bacteroidota bacterium | reverse complement strand
CATGCCGCGCCATGAGAACCGGGGAGCGTCTTCGATCGTGAGGCACGGGACCTCCCATGCCACCCCAACGACCGGCGTGCCGTAGTCGAATTCCGGCGGCAGGAGCTGAAACAGTGTCTGCATCGCGTAAAACGCACCTGCCGGAGATTGCGCGCTGATCCTGATGATAGCGGGAGACACCGTCAGCCGGTACCCCTCAGGCCCTCCTGAGGGCTTTTGGGCGTCGCGCGAAATAAGGATGGCGTTGCGGAATCCCGCACTGATCTTGCCGACGCTCATGGGAAGGGGAAAACCGGTTGCGGTGCGGAGCTGACCGGCGAGAAGCTGCGCGACTCCGGACAATCCGGTATCACCCGGAGAGACCATGATGGTGGTTTTCGCGTCAATCGTAAACGTCCCGCCGGCGATTTCCATTTTCGCCGGCCTGGGAACGATGGAGGGGGGGAGGTGGGCTGCCGAGGCAATGGCAGGCATCGGGAAGCTATACGAGAGGGCAACGGTCGCCAGGATCGCCCATGAGCGGCGTGTCGGCATCGGTCTCCTTTGCTAATCTGTTGTCACTGACTCAGAGCGTGAACCCGGGATAGTTTTTTGCCAGATACTGCTGCACCTGCCCGATGTCTCCCTTGTCCGTCAGGTCCGGTACTTCTTCGGCGACAGGAATCGTATAGACTGAACGCGGGCGCCGGGCGATCAGCATCGAAAGGGCGGCAGGGATCTCCTTCTCCTGCCGGACCGGATGGAGCGGTGTATCGGCCAGAACCTGGAGCATCATGTCGTATGAAAACCTGAAGATGTTCATGCTGACCCCGACGCGCCCGGAGGGATCGCGGAGGGCGGCGATTTCGGCAGGCGAGGGTTTTTCGATGATACGGACCAGATAATTGTCTGCGTCCTTCTGCAGGACGGCGAATTGTTCGATCTTTGACGGCGCGACCCCGAGGGCGTCCCGGTCGTAGTCTATGAGGGCGCACGGTTCACGGCATTCCCGCAGCATGCCGAGGACATGCTGCGAGTAGAGGTTGTCGCTGTTGCAGACAGTGAACTTTCTTCCCGCCCAGTCAGGACGGGCGCGCATGGCACTCAGGACTGCATCGGCGGTTCCGAGCGGCTTTGTTCGCCCTGCGGGGATTTTCTGAACAGCGTACGAAATGAGCAGGCCATGGTACGCATTGCCGCTGTCGAGGGGGCCGTAGCAGGAGCGGATGGCGTCACTCTCCTCGCCGACAACGAGAACGACATCGTGATACCCGGCTTCACGCGCATTGTACAGGAGATAGTCCATGAACGGCCTGCCTTCGCGGCCGAGTCCGATCATCGCCTTCGCAAGCAGGTCTGCATCATGCAGCAGTTTTTGGTCCGTGCCCGGTGGCAGCGCCGCCGGACGCCGCATGCGGGACGAGATTCCGCCGGCGAGGATGACGAGAGAGGGTTCCATTCAGTCGGGCATCCCCGTTGTGCAGCGGACCCCTTCGCCCGCGTTGACGATAAACGGTTCCCCTCCAACACGCGCGATGGCTTCCGCCACAAACTCCGCCCGATCCGGTGTATATGCAAACATGCATCCGCCGCCCCCCGATCCGTTTATTTTCCCGCCGTATGCCCCGGCCGCCATGGCGGCGTCGAGCATCCGGTCGATCTTGGGCGTAGAGATGCGGAGCATGTCGCGAAGGACGGCGTGATGGTTGCTCAGCAGAACGCCGAGCGGCTTCCTGTCGGGGAATGGATCGAGCAGTAATTTGCGTGCTTCCGTGGTGATGCTTCTGTTCCTGAGCGTCCCGTCGAGCAGAACCGCCTGCTCAGGCGTGAGGAGCTGGGCAGAGCTCCGGATGTCGTCCTGTGTTGCTGTCGCGAGGGACAAGGGCCGGCCGTTGCGGGCGAGCAGGGCCGCTGCATCGAGGACACCGTGTTTCACGCGGGCAAGAATTCCTGTCGTATCCTTCGGCTCACCGGAGTTCCCGAGGACAAAGGAGCCGAGATCCGCATGCTGCCGGGAGACTGCAGGAGTTGGCGTGAAATCAATGGCGAGAATGCCGCCATAGGCTGCCGCCAGGTGATCCATCATACCCCCCGGTTCCCCGAACTCGAGTACTTCGGCGGTATGGGCGTGCCGGGCGCACTCCTCGGGCGACAGCGAGGCCTGTTGATCGCTCATCCGGGCAAGCAACGCAATCCACGCTACCACGAGCGCGGAAGAGCTTGCCGTTCCGGTATTGACCGGTATACGTCCCCGGACATTGCAGTCGCACCCCCGGGAGAAGGTGAACCCGGCATGGACCAGGACGTTGACGCTGCTCCGGAAGTAGTCGCGTGGCTTCGTGTACGACAGCGGTCCGGCGAGGGAGAATGAATCCTCTGCCTTGATATCGGGAAGATCGATGCGGACGATCCGGTCTGCGCGCGGGGTTGCCGTAAGTGTAATGCGGAGAGAAATCGCGCATGGGACGACAGGGAGCCCGAGATAGTCCTGATGTTCGCCGAAGAGGCAGACCCTTCCGGGGGCGGAAGCGACGAGGGTATCAGGGGGGAGGTCCACCTTCAGACATCCACGATCGCGGAGGGGGTCGAGGGGAACGTCTGCACCACGCGGACGGTTGCATGTCCGCCGGCGCGGAGTGCCTCTGCCGTCGCCTTCTCGGCCAGTGCGTTGGTATTGCATTGCCGGCTGACATGCGCCAGCACCACCGCGCGGGGAGGGATCGCGCTCTCACGGACAACGTCCGTCACGAACGAAGCGCACTGGTCGTTGGAGAGGTGGCCGATTTCCTTGATCCGCCTGATCAGCCACTCCGGCCGTCCGGAATTCTCCAGCATGGCGATATCATGGTTCGATTCGACAACCACGGCGTGCGAATCCCTGAACCACCCGATGAGCCCCTCCTCCTGATACCCGAGGTCCGTGGCAAGAGTGACTTTTCTGCGCTGTTCTGCGGCACCGTGCGCGATGCTGAATCCGAAACATCCGCCCGGTGAATCGTGCGGGACGGGAAACGCTTCCACTTCGAAGGCGCCCACTTCCACGCCGGCGCCGTCAAATTCCCTCAGCATCCCGAGCCTGCTCGCGCGTGCGAGCGAAGGGTACATCTTCTTGAGCACTTTCGTCAGCTCATGGCGCACGAAGACGGGGATGCGGTTGTTGACAAGGAGGTCCACGGTGCGGTCGTTGACGTGATCCCCATGGGCATGGGTGAGGAGGAGTCCGGCAATGGGGGGAAGATTCAGATCGAGCGCATCGATCCCCGCGGTGATGGTGCGCGGGGAAAACCCGCAATCGACCATGAGGGCGTTGCGGTCGTTCCACACCAGCGTGCAGTTACCCGCGCTGGAACTTCCCAGGACCCGGAGACGCATGAGGATTCAGTGGTGGGGGGATTTCATTCCGCCCAACGTACGAAATTTCGCGGCGAGATGAAAGGGAATGCCTCCCCCCCTTTCACCGTTGCGCGCCGAGACTGACCACGAGCGGTTCGACCGGGAGGTATCCTTTCTCCACGACCTGGTCTCCCTTCCAGACTCCCCAGGACGGAAGTCCCTGGAACCGCTTTGTCATCTGATACACTTCCAGCGCGCTGTTGCCGACATAGAGAT
>JBGPYM010000061.1:0-13828 GCA_041493205.1 Bacteroidota bacterium | reverse complement strand
TCCTTGTAGGCGGAGATCGACTTGACCGCCTCCCCGATGCCGCGCCTGAGCGCCCAGACGTCGGCGACCTTTTGGCGGTCGTCTGCGAGCAACACATCGATTGCTCCGTGCTTCTCCACCACGCCTGCTATGGCCGCCACATCCTCCGCAAGCGCCGCCTCGTGGTTGCCGTCCACCTCTATAAAGAGCTGCGCCCCGGCGTTGCCATTCGGGAAAACCTTGGCCTGACGCTCCTCTGCCGCCTTCACCGCCGCCCGCTCCATGAATTCGAGCGCTGAAGGGGTGATCCCTTCCTGAAAAATTCCGGCCACCGCCGCGGCGGCGTCTTCTAGCTTGTCGAATGCCGCGAGCATGATCTGACGGTGGCGGGGGAGAGGGATGAGGCGGAAGAGGATCTTCGTGATGACCGCGAGGGTTCCCTCGCTGCCGATGATGAGCTGAGTGAGATTGTACCCGGATACGTTTTTCAACACCCTGGCCCCGGGACGGATGATTTCGCCTGACGGCAGCACCGCCTCGATGCCGAGCACGTAATCCTTCGTGACCCCGTACTTCACGGCACGGGGACCGCCGGCACATTCTGCAAGGTTGCCTCCGAGCTGGCAGCTCCCCCGCGAGGCAGGATCGGGCGGATAGAAAAGTCCCGCCGCTTCCACCTCCTCCTGGAATTTCTGGGTGATGACGCCCGGCTCCACCTCGGCCTGCTGATTCCGGGTGTCAATCGCAATAATCCTGTTCAGCCGTTCGAGTGAGAGAATGATGCCGCCGAACACCGGCAACGCGCCTCCTGAAAGTCCGGTTCCCCCACCCCGCGGGGTGACCGGGAGTCTGCGCCGTGATGCGAGGCGGAGTATGCCGGCAATCTGTTCCGCGTCGGCAGGCCTGACCACCACCTCCGGAGCAAACGCCAGGTCTTCCGTCTCATCATGCCCGTACGCGCCGCGCGATTCATCGTCGGTAAGCACATGCGCGTCACCAGCGATGGCACGCAACGCCGTCAGGTCATCGCCCGTTACCCGGCTGAATAGTTCCTGCATCGTCTGCTATCGAGGTTTCCGTGGCAGCTTCTCGTCCCTCATAGCGGCGTCGTAGGCAAATGCCGCCATGACGACGGACGCCTGCTTCAGGTCTTCTTCCTGTACACGGTCATACACATCCATCGTGGAGTGCCACGTGCGCGCCCCGTATTCGATCGGGTCCTGGATCCACTGGAACGCGGGCAAACCGATCCCGTCGAACGACACATGATCCGTGCTCCCTGTGGAGAGGAGTGACGTGGTGGATGCACCAAGGGAACGGAACGGCGCGAGCCAGGCCCGGAATATAGGCCGGACAGCCTCGTTCCCCTGGAGATACACGCCGCGGACCTTGCCGGTCCCGTTGTCGTTATTGAAATACGCACAGAACTGCTCCCCTTCCGGCGTCAGTGTGACCTCGCCGGCAGGGGTGTCGCCGGCGCGGGATCCGAAGTGCGCACGCACATAGGCGCGCGATCCGAGGAGTCCCTGCTCTTCCGCAGACCAGAGCCCGACCCTGATCGTCCGCCGGGGTTTGAGGCCGAGGGTCTTCAGGATGCGAATCGCCTCAAGCGCCGCGGTCGCACCCGTGCCGTCGTCCGTCGCACCGGTGCCGCCGTGCCACGAATCGAGGTGGCCGCCGATCATCACGAGCTCGTTCTTCAGATCGGTTCCCTGTATTTCTCCGATCACGTTGTATGCAGAGTCTTCACGGGTGAACGTCACGTCCATCATCAGCTCCATCCGCACTTTCTGACCTTTGGCAATCAACCGGACCAGGCGGTTGAAATGCTCCGCGGAGACCGCGAGCTGCGGGATTGTCTCGGGTGCCTTCAGGTCCTGCACACGCGGCCGGGTGGCAATCGAAGTATCTTCGGGACGAAGCGGCACTGATGCACCCTGCACAAAGATGGTCCCGTCGTCGCCGCGGCTGGGGGTCAGGACTGCCGCGGCATCTTCCGACACACAGAGCGAAAACTTTCTGGCTTCAAGCTGCGCAGTCCGCCGGGCATCCGGCGTCACATTTGCCTGACGGCGACCGCCGCGCCGCGGGGTTTCTGCATCGGCGTTGGCCATGAACAGCAGGGACGAGTCTGCGACGCGCATTGCCTCGGGTTCAAAGTGGGCCTTCAGCGACTGCTCCGCCCCGAGAAGAACGATTTTTCCCTTGAGCGTTCCCTTGAACGTGTCGAGTGCGCTGTCGGATTGCGCATTCAGATAGACGACATCCCCCTTCAACAGTCCGTCGGTTCCGGGCGACCAGGCCTTCGGATATGCAAGCAGCGGAAAGGGAATCGGCTCGATGACGTTTGCGGAGAACCTGCGGAGGGACCATCCCTTGCCGAACGGACCCCATCCCTCACGGTGCACGTTATCAAGGCCCCAGTCCTTCATCGTGTGCAATGTCCACTCAACCGCCTTCTTGTAGCCGGGCGACATCGTCAGGCGCCCTCCGCAGACGTCGGTCAGCCAGCTCAGGGTGTTCATGGCCTGCGACCGGTGCATGCCTTCGTCGATGATCTGAGCGACGGCAGCAGAGTCGATCTTCTCGGACCGCCCCGCTGGGCGGCCGGATGGTCCGGGCTGCCCGAGGAGGGGGGTGAACGGAAGACAGAGCGCGATCGTAACAAAGAAGAGGAGTCGTTTCATGGTTGGGGTTCTCCGTCAGTGAATAATGAATATCTGTCCGGCGCTCAACGTTGGGTTCACGCCCCGTCGCTGAGTTGCTCCATGCTTCGCATCAATTTTGTCATTGTCGTCTCGAATGCCGACTCTTTCTCTCGCTCACGTGCGACGACATCCGGCGGGGCTTTGGCGGTGAAGCTGGCATTCAACAGCTTTGCACGGATCCCGTTCAACATTGCCGCGATCCTGTCGATTTCTTTCTGCAACCGCGCGCGTTCGAGTCCGATATCAATCAGGCCTTCAAGCGGGACAAACAGCTCTTCGCCGTCGACGACCGCTGCAGCCGCCATGCGCGGGCGCGCGGTTCCATCGAGAAACGAAAGGGAGGTGACGCGCGCGAGCCGCTGAAGGTAGCCTTCGTACAGCCGGAGCGCCGCGGGAGGGTGCGCCACGCCGGTTTTCATCGCAAGCGTGATCTCCCGCGAGGGAGGGATCGACATCTCGCCGCGGATGTTCCGCACCGCTTCGATGATGTTCTGAACGAACGTCATTTGCCGCTCGACATCGCGGTCGATCATGGCGGGGTCGAGATCCGGAATCCTTGACTGCATGATGGTTACCGAATCTTCCCGCGCGCGGATCGTCTGCCACAATTCCTCCGTAATGAAGGGCATCAGCGGATGGAGCAGGCGAAGCGCGGCGTCGTAGACGCCCAGGGCCCGGCTCACCACCGCCTTCTTCACGGCGGCCGGCTCATCGCCGTACAGTCGCGACTTGATCATCTCGAGGTACCAGTCGCAGAAATCGTGCCAGAGGAAATCATAGACCGTCTTCGCCATCCTGCTCATCTCGTAGGCAGCAACCGCCGATCGCACTTCTTCAAGCGTCGTATGGAGGCGTGAGAGGATCCACCGGTCGGCGAGATCGGCATGGTCCGTATTTATTCCCGCAGCCGGCGGCGCTTCGCCCGTCTGGTCGCGGTTCATCAGCAGAAAGCGTCCCGCGTTCCAGACCTTGTTGGCGAAATTCCGCCCCAGCTCGTTCTTCTCACTGGCATACACGACGTCCTGACCCAGCGGGGCAAGATACAGCATGGTAAACCTGACTGCGTCGGCACCGTATTCATCGATCAGCTCGACCGGATCAGGGGAATTCCCCAGGGATTTCGACATCTTCCGCCCCTTCTCGTCCCGGAGAAGGCTCGTGAAATAGACGTCACGGAACGGGATGTTTTTCGCGGGATCGCTGCTGCCGGTGAACGTGGGGGCGAACTTGAGTCCGGCCATGATCATCCGTGCCACCCAGAAGAAGATAATGTCCGGTGCGGTGACGAGGGTGTCCGTCGGATAAAAGTAGCGCAGGTCGGCGGCCTTGCCTGTGGCTTCCTGTCCCGGCCAGTCGTGTACGGAAAATGGCCAGAGCCATGACGAGAACCATGTATCGAGGACATCTTCATCCTGACGCAGGTTGGTGCTGCCGCAATGAGGACACCGTTCCGGTGTTGTGCGGCTGACGATCGGCTGTTTGCATTCCAGCATGCAGTGCCCGTCACCGACGCAATACCAGACGGGTATCCGGTGCCCCCACCAGAGTTGTCGCGAGATGCACCAGTCACGGATGTTGTTCAGCCAGTTCTCGTACACCTTTGTCCAGCGCTCGGGGTAGAACCGGATGGTTCCGTTGGTCACCACGTCAAGCGCGGGACCGGCCAGCGGCTTCATCTTCACAAACCACTGATCCGAAAGATAGGGTTCGATGATTGTCTCGCACCGGTAGCACCGCCCCACGCTGTTGACATGGTCTTCGGTCTTCTCCAGGAGTCCCGCCGCTTCAAGGTCGGCAAGGACTGCCTTGCGTGCGTCGAACCGGTCCATCCCCCGGTATTTCTCCGGGACGTTCTCGTTCAGTGCCGCGGAGACGTCGAAGATATTGATCTGCGGGAGGTTGTGCCGCTGCCCGATCCAGTAGTCGTTGGGATCATGGGCAGGCGTGACTTTCACGATGCCGGTCCCGAATGCGGGATCGACAAAATCATCGGCAATGACCGGAATTGTCCGCCCGGCAAGAGGGAGGATGGCTTCTGATCCGACCAGGGGAGTAAAACGTTCGTCTTTCGGGTTCACCGCAACGGCCGTGTCGCCCAGAAGCGTCTCGGGGCGGGTGGTGGCGACCGTGATGTGCCGTTTCCCCGGCCCGGAGAGGGGGTACCGGATGTAATAGAGTTTTCCCTGCTGCTCTGCGTGATTGACTTCGTCGTCGCTGATCGCGGTGTGGTCTTTGGGGCACCAGTTGACGATGTATTTCCCGCGGTAGATCAGCCCCTCTTCGTACAGCCGGACAAACACCTCGCGCACGGCGGCCGAGAGGGTTTCGTCCATCGTAAACTTCTCCCGCTCCCAGTCGCAGGAGGCGCCCAGGGTGCGGAGCTGCCTGACGATCACACCGCCGTACTCTTCCTTCCACTTCCATACGCGTTGGATGAATTTCTCGCGCCCCAGATCGTGGCGCGTTTTCCCTTCCTTCGAAAGTGAGCGCTCCACCACCGCCTGCGTGGCAATGCCGGCGTGGTCCATGCCGGGGATCCAGCACGCCTCAAACCCGGTCATGCGTTTATAGCGGATCAGTGCATCCTGGAGCGTGTTGTTCAGGATGTGCCCCATGTGAAGCACACCCGTCACGTTGGGCGGGGGTATGACAATGGTGTACGCCGGCTTCGAGGGATTGACGACGGCGTGAAAATAGCCGGAGCGTTCCCAGCGGGAATACCATTTCAGTTCAACATCGCGCGGCGAATAAACCTTCGCCGGAGATGCCGGCGTCTGCGGGTCGGACACGGTGGAGCTCCGGGATCTGATGGTTGCGTGAAACCGACGGGGGGATTACCGGAGGACGAACCGCCGCTCCGCCGTCGT
Organism: Bacteroidota bacterium; assembly: GCA_041493205.1. Lineage (GTDB taxonomy): Bacteria > Bacteroidota > Ignavibacteria > UBA10030 > UBA6906 > JBGPYM01. Next base: position 8,274 of record JBGPYM010000061.1, on the reverse strand, counting down.
CGCATTGCCCATCCGGTCTTTGAGGTGGATCGTCAGCTGGTGGGAACCGCGCTCGAGGGGTTCAGGGGGCTGCAACAGCGCCCTGTGGTGTTCGCCGTCGATTTCCGGGATCACGACAGCGTTGTCAATGTACGCCTTTAGGTCGTCATATTCAATTCCGGCCATTGCGTCGTTGAAGCGGAACCGGATGACCGGCCTGCGCCCGGAGGTCCCGGTGATACTGATCAGCGAGACAACCGGCGGCGCGTCATCGGTCAGCAGCGCAACCTCGCCAAGGGTGCGCGTCATCGTTCCGGTCGCGAGTCCGGATTCCCCGCCCCCGATGAATTCCCATTGTCCCCCGTTCCGGAAGAAGAGACCGCGGTGCCCGCCCGCACTGTCGGCGATCGACACGGTCAGGCCGTCACGGAGAATTACCGCCTCCGGGGTGAGCGTATACACGGTCCCATCGGGAGTCACAGACTTCGCATACCGGAGGAAGAGGGGCTTCAGAACGGAGAGGGAATCGTATCCGACCCTGAGCCGCCCGCCGTCGAGCTCGAGCGTCCCGGCAGTGAGCGGAATGACCGGATAGAGCTCGACGGCCGCACCGGCTCGTGCGGGCCGCCCGTTGACGGCCGCCTCCGCGCTGAACACCCGGTTGCCGCGATAGGCCGTGCCGGGCCTGAACCAGCCCCTGTACTCGTCGGCATCGGCAGGAACCATTACGACGGTGAATCGTGCATCCCCTTCGGTGACAGTAACAGAGGGAGGCGAGGTGAAGACGCCATCGCACGCGGCACGGACAAAAACCCCATCTTCCCGCGGATCGCACGCGAGCCTCATGCCCGCCACGGGGCCTGGGGGGGCGGCTCCCATGATGATCCGTGGAGACGAAACGACCCCCCAGTTATTCTCCGCCGTTACTTTGATGTAGTCGGCCCTTCCGCCCGGGAGGGGGACGGTCATGGTCGCCGCTGTGTCAGTGAACGCGGGCACGTACGTCCGGTACAGCCATGGGGATGCGATCGTCCGCGTCGCGACGACGACTCGACGCATGCCCCCCGGCTCGAAGAAGTGGACGAGAACATCGTCCCCCCTCCTTTCGGCGGTGAACTCCGGCGCATGTGAGACAATCAGAGTTCCCGATACCTGTGCGGCGTTACCGTTGAAATCAGTGGTCACGATGGTGAACGAGTGCGCACCCTGTGAGAGCGTGCTTCCGTCCACGATCCCTGCCGCATCGGCCCGGGGCGCATAAAACGGAAGGTCGTTCGGCAAGTCCATGAACAGCTTTTCAAATCTGCCCCTATGGTCTTCCAGCAGCGGTTCATCGTAGTAGAGACCGATTTCGTGCGCCTGGCGCGCGGGCGTCCTGTTGAGCCGGACGTCGAAGACCGGCGTGCCGTCGATGAAGAGGGAATTTCCGTAGGTTCCGTTCCGGAACCGGCTGCCGTTGATATTGTCCCGCGCATCGACGGCGAATCCCGCCGCGCCGGTGATGACGATCGGATGCGGCAGGACGGAACGGTGCCCGCCGGAACTGCGCACGCTGGAAATAAGCACGCCTTCCCGCCCGTCCACGGTCGATCCCGGCCTGGCGGGGAGGACGGCGATCCGGCGGATCGTCGGCGCCATCGTATCATGGACGCGGAGCATGGGGGCCAGGAACGGATTGAGCGGATTCATCCGCCTGTCCCGTATCTCGAAGTGGAGGTGCGGCGAGCCGGTCCCGGTCTCGCCGCTGAAAGCGATCAGATCCCCTTTGCGGACCGGAAAATCTCCCGGTGCGCACGCGAAATCGATTGCGTAGCATTCCCGGCGCTGCTGTTCTGCCGTCGCGCGCGCGTTGATTGCCGGTGCGAATTTCTGAAGGTGGGCGTACGTCGTCGTGTACCCGTCGGGATGGCGTACGAAGAGCATTTTGCCGTAGCCTGTGGGGGCAATCCGGACGCGCGACACATACCCATCGCGGGCTGCATAGACCTTGTAGCCGGTCATCTCGCCGCTGCTGATGTCGATGCCGCCATGGAAGTGCGTCCGGCGGAACTCGCCAAACGTCGACGTGACGATCTTGCCGGCTTCCGTTGGCCAGGTGTAATCGTCAAATTGCGTGTTCAGGCTGTCAAAAACGGTGAGGGTGCCGGTGGAAGCGGGGAGGGGGGAGGCTGCGGTCGAGGGGTGCCCCGCCGCCGGGGAAGGGTGCCGCTCAAGTCCGGAAAGCGCAGCCCCCAGAATCAGCAGCACCAAAGTGAACCGCGCCATGCCCCGTCAGGCCTGTTGCGTCAACTGCATGACGGTGGGCTGAAGTGGTGTCGCGGCGCGGACGGCGTGTTTGGCCATGATTTCCCGGGCAAGGCTCAGATAGGCGGTCGAGCCGCGGGAATTGATGTTGTAGAGGATTGCCGGTTTCCCGTAGAAGCTCGCTTCGCTCAACACGGTGTTCCGCGGGATGGACGTCTGCAACATGTGTTTCCGGTATTTCCCGGTCAGCTCGCGGATCGTAATGTCGGTGACGCGCGTATGCGGTTCGTGCATCGTGATCAGGATCCCCTCGACCTCGATGGCCTTGTGCGCGACTTCCCGGACCCAGTCAAGGTACTTGAACAGACGGTCCACCGCGTCGAGCGCGAAATGTCCGGACTTAACGGGGATGAGGACCGAGTCTGCAGCGGTCAGGGCATTCGCCGACAGACCGCGCAGGAAGGGGGGGCAGTCCAGGATAACGTAGTCGTACTGCTGGGCGATGCCGCGCAGAGCATTGCGGAGGATGGCGCGGTTGTCCGCCACGCGCATCATCCGGTCTTCCATCTGGAGCGACTGCACGTTTGACGGGATGAAATCAAGATGCTTCAGCTCGGTTTTGTGGATCGCATTCTGGATCCCCGTCACGAAATTGAAGACCTCAAACAGGCCGGCGCGGATGGTCCCTTCGGTGAATCCGAGCGACAGCCCCGATGCGCCGAACGTGTCCATGTCGATCAGGAGCGTCCGTTGCTCGGCGACCGCGAGACTTGCCGCGAGATTGACCGCTGTCGTTGTCTTCCCGACTCCCCCTTTGGGGAGCGCCACCGCGATGATGTGTGCCATAGGATCTATTGCACCCCGACCGTGAGTGTGCCCACTGATTCCAGTTCCGCCGTGAGTGTGTCGCCCGCAGTGACAGGCCCGACGCCTTCCGGCGTACCGGTGTAAATCAGATCCCCCTCCTCAAGAGTGAATATCGTTGAAAGATACGCAATGATGTCCGGAACTTTAAGGAGCATGTGACGTGTATTGGACGACTGGCGGACGGCGCCGTTGACGCGGAGTGAGAGTGCCAGGGCATGCGGGTCCGCAACTGCGCTGCGCCGCACCGCCGCCGACACCGGTGCGGAGGTGTCGAATCCCTTTGCGACGCTCCAGGGGAGCCCGTTTTTCTTTGCAGCGGCCTGAACGTCGCGCAGTGTCATGTCGAGTCCGACAGCGTATCCGCCGACATGGTCCATCGCAGCATCCCTCCCGATATCCCGTCCGCCCTTGCCGATCACGACGACCATCTCGACCTCATGATGCACATCGCGGGAGACCGGCGGGATGCGAATCGTCCCGCCCTCCTCCAGCAGCGCCGTCGACGGCTTGATGAACACTACCGGCGTCGACGGAATCTCCGCCTTCATCTCTCGTGCATGTTCGGCGTAGTTGCGGCCGAGGCAGAGAATCTTTCCGACAGGAAGCGCGCCGTTCCCGTCCACGAACCGGATTGTCTTCATCCGCGAAAAAACGTTCTTAAGAGCGACCCGACGAATATAATGAGCAGCGCCTCGATTAGCAAGAAAGAAGCGGAAAATCTGAAAAAAAATGCGAATGGACATGGGTCTCTTGCGTTTCAGTAAAATTGTCAATACTATCACACATTGGTCAATTTTCTCCCAGCGAAGACAGATCGTGGCACTTACATACGAACAGGCCGGCGTCAGCATCTCTGAAGGAGACAGGTTTGTCGAGCGGATTAAAAAGTCCGCGCGTTCCACCTATAAAACGGGCGTTCTGGGCGATATCGGTGCCTTCGGCGCGTTCTACGACGCCCGGTTCAAGGGAATGAAGTGGCCGGTGCTCGTCTCCAGCGTTGACGGCGTCGGCACGAAGCTGATTGTCGCACGGATGATGGGAAGGCACGATTCGATCGGACAGGATCTTGTCAACCATTGCGTCAACGACATCCTCGCCTGCGGCGCCGCTCCCCTCTACTTCCTTGATTACCTCTCCACCGGCAAGCTCCATGTCGAGTCCGCCGCACAGATCGTCGAAGGATTTGCCCGCGCCTGCCGCGAAAATAAGTGTGCGCTCATCGGCGGCGAGACCGCGGAGATGCCGGGTCTCTACGATGAGCATGAGTACGACCTGGCCGGCATGATCGTGGGCGTCGTCGAACGGTCACGGATCATCGACGGCCGCAGGATACGGGGCAAGGACGTCCTGATCGGACTCCCGTCGAGCGGGCTGCACACCAACGGCTATTCCCTCGCGCGCGCAGCACTTCTGAATATCATTCCGCTTGAACGTCACCTGGACGAACTCGGTTGCACCGTCGGCGAGGCGCTCCTCGCCGTGCACCGTTCGTACCTTGCCGCCGTCCAGCCGCTCCTGCAGAGGTTTGACGTGCGCGGCCTCGCGCATATCACCGGCGGAGGGATTGTCGGCAACACCAGCCGCGTCCTGCCAAAGGGTCGCACGCCCCGGATCGACTGGCAAAGCTGGGATCGGCCCCCGATTTTCGGTCTCATCCAGAAGACCGGCGGCGTCCCCGAGGACGACATGCAGAAAACCTTCAATCTCGGCGTCGGCATGATTGTGATCGTACCGCCAGCGCAGGCAGACGCGGTGCTCGCATTCCTTACACGGAAGAAAGAAAAACCGCGCATCATCGGAGAGGTCGCCTGACAGGCCGATGGACACGAACGTAAATACGCCCTCCGCAGAAACCCCCTCCGGCAAACCGGACGCCACCGATTCGTTCAACGGCCGCGTCAGCACGCTGCATGAGATTGCTCTGCAGATCGATGCCGCCCGGAGCCGCGATGAGATCATGCGCGTTCTCCACAATGAGGTCCGGTGGATCATCCATCACCATGTCGCGTTCGCCTGCCAGGTTGACCATTTTCATGCGCATTACACCCTGACATCACTCTCGAGCCGCGGCGACAGCATCATCCTCGAAGGGAGGCGGTACCCGGTTGCGGACGGGGTGGCGGGAACGATCATCCAGACCCAGTCGCCGCTGTTCATCGACCTCGACACCGCCGGGCCGGGTCATCCGGACACCCTCGAAGGGGAACTCCACGCTGCGGGCATGCGGTCGATGCTCGTCGTACCCCTGCGCGGAGGGGATGAAACCATCGGCGCAATTGCCTTCGCGGCAGAGGAACCCTCATGCTATGCAGAACAGGAGCTGGTGTTAGCGCAGCTTCTCGCGACCCAGGTGGCCGTGGCTCTGCAGCATACCGCCATGTTTGAGGATGCAAAGAAGAGAATCGCCCAGATCGAACTGGTCAATGAACTCGCGGAGGATCTCACGTCCACCCTCGAGCTGGATGAGCTCCTGACGGCGGCCGCGGATACGATCCGGAAAGCGTTCAACCTGTACGACGTGACGGTCTTCCTGGTGGACCGCCCGCAGCTGGAGGCCTACCTGGTTGCCCATGCGGGAACGCACCACGACTTTCTTCCGATCGGCTACCGGCAAAAGTTCGGGGAGGGGATCATCGGCTGGACGATCGCGCACGACGAGCGGGTCCTGGTGGATGATGTGACGAAGGACCCCCGCTACGTCTCCAACGTCTACACGGAAACCCGTTCGGAGCTCGCCATTCCGATCCGGGTTGAACATGAAATCGTCGGCGTGCTCAACGTCGAGGACGTCCGCCCCCAGGCCTTCGACGAAACCGACGCGATTGTTCTGGAAACGCTCTGCGACCAGCTCGGCAGCGCCATCAAGAATGCGCAGCTCTATGATCGCCTCAAGCGGACCAACGCCAAACTGACGGAACTTGACAGGATGAAATCGGATTTTCTCGGGATTGTCTCCCACGACTTCCGGTCACCGCTGGCCAGCATTGTGCTCGCGGCAAAGGCTCTCCTGAAGAGGCCCGATACGGTTGATCAGAGGCGCCTCGCGGAATACCTCCAGCTGATCGTGGACCAGGCGAACAAACTGATCCGGCTCGCGGAAGACACGCTCTCGATGACGAAGATGGAGGCGGGACAGCTCAATTACTTCTTCAATATGGTGAGCCTGGAGCGGGTCATCAAGGACGCCATGGCCGGCGTCAACCTGACCAGGCGCCACGAGATGGCGCTGGAGGTCGACCCGCGGGTCGGATTCGTGCGGGGTGATCAGACGAAGCTGCGGCAGGTCCTTCAGAATCTTCTGTCGAATGCAGTCAAGTATTCACCTGCCGGCGGTCGCATTACCATCCGCGCGGCCCATCATTCGGCGGAGAACATTGTCGTCGCCGTGAGCGACGAAGGGATCGGGATCCCGAAAGACCAGGTGCCCCGTCTCTTCCAGAAGTTCTCACGCATTGATACCCCCGAAGCGCGCGAAATCAAGGGTTCCGGATTGGGTCTCTGGATCTGCAGGGAAATCGTGCGGGCACACGGTGGAGTCATCTGGGTGGATGCCAATCCGGTGAAGGGAAGCACGTTCGCCTTCACGCTGAAAAAGGCGCATCCCGACACCATGCTGGAGTAGGGCCGGCCTCCCTGCCGGTGGCACCTGAGGGAATGGCAGAGAGGCGTGGACGCCCGTCCTACTGCGATCGGGGTGTGGCACGGACGCCCCCCGTCACGCCTACGGCGTGACGGAGCTCGTCCCGCCCTGGGCGGGACGGCCGCCCGCGGCTTTCTCTTCAAGTACTCTGACAGTCTCCTCACTCACCGCCTTCCATCGCGTCACGTCCTCGTTCAGCCACGCCACCGTTGCCCGGTAATCCTCCCTTGTCACGCCTGCCGCGTGAAGCACCGAATCGGCAGTAAGGCGCGTTCGCCCGGGATCCCATGCTTCATCCCTGCTCCTCTGCCCCGCGTCGAGCAGTGCGGCATACACGTGTGCAAATTGCTTTTCCGACATGACGCTGCCGCTCCCACCCGGGCGGGTGCATCCTGCAACGATGAGAACGGCGGCGAAAATGACCAGGTGGTTCATCCGGTCAGTGTAGGAAAATCGGATCGGCGTGTCAATCGGACGTCCCGGCGCCCGGACGGAAGCTACCTTGACTTTGAGGCACATTTTCCGTACTTTTTTCTTCCCTTTGTCGTTACGTCAATAATATCAACAGGTTATGCCCTCCACCTCCGATTTCCGGCCTGGTCTGGTCATCAAGTATAACAACGATTTGTGGACAATCATCGAATTCCAGCACGTCAACCCGGGCAACTGGCGCGCCTTTGTCAGGACCAAGCTGAAGAACATCAAGAGCGGCAAAGTCATCGAAAACCGCTTCCGTGCAGGGGAATCCATCGACACGATCCGCATCGAGCGGAAGGAATTCCAGTTCCTGTACCGGGACGGTACGGGTCTGGTGTTCATGGACAAGGAAAATTACGAACAGATGACGGTCGATGCCGAGCAGGTGGGGGATGGCGCCAAATTCCTCAAGGACGGGGAATCCGTGGACATCCTCTTTAACGGAACGGACATCACGGGGATCGAGATCCCGATTACCGTCGAGCTGAAGGTGACCGAAACCGTTCCCGGTGTACGCGGCGACAGCGCCAACGCGGGGACAAAACCGGCCCAGGTCGAAACCGGCGCAACCGTCAACGTGCCGTTGTTCATCAACGAGGGGGATACGGTCAAGATCGACACCAGGACGGGGCAGTATATCGAACGTGTCAAGGCATAGCATCCGCCATCCACTCGTCAATGTCTGAACATCGCGGAGATCTCATGGACTTGAACTACGTCAAGAAGCTGGTGAAGCTTCTGTCGGAAAGCGCCGTCGACGAGATCGAAATTGAGGAAGATGGTAAGAAGATCCGCGTCGCCAAAAACGCCGCACCGTCCCCGCTCCCGACGTATATGCCGATGACCGCTCCGGCCTCCTCCGTGCCTGCCGGAGTCGCGGCCGCCCCCGGCCTTCCGGCGGACGCAACGGCCGCCGCCCCCTCCGCCGCCAAGCACCTGCACGAGATCAAGTCACCCATTGTCGGCACTTTCTACCGTGCACCCGCCCCCGACGCCGCCCCGTTTGTCCAGGTGGGGACCGTCATTCAGCCGGGAACCGTCCTCTGTATCGTCGAGGCGATGAAGCT
>JBGPYM010000238.1:0-4775 GCA_041493205.1 Bacteroidota bacterium | reverse complement strand
GAACCATCCGCGCGGCGCGATCATCCGGCCGCAGATCCCCGATTCGCTCGAAGGGTACTATGTCCTCGAGCGCCCGCCCATCCACGAAGTGACCGACACGAACTCGACCGCGATCTTCGTGTTCGCACGGTACGACTCCGGAACGGCTGTCCTTCCCCCGCTGCGATTCGCTGCATCGATTCCGGGCGACACCACCCGCCGGACTCTCTTTACCAACGCGCTCGTCCTGACCGTGACCACGGTCCCGGTCGACACGTCACAGGACTTCCGCGACCTGAAGCCGCCCCTTGCCATCCCCATGACCCTGCAGGAAATTCTCCTGTACGCAGGGATCGCCCTGGTTATCATCGCGGCGGCGTACTTCGCCTACCGGTACTGGAAAAAGAGGAAAGCCCGCGCTGCGGCCGGCGGCGAAGTCGCCACACCGGCGCGCCCCGCACACGTGATCGCGTTTGAGCAGCTTGCGATCCTGAAGGAGAAAAAACTCTGGCAGCAGGGACACCTGAAGGAATTTTATTCGGAGGTGACGGAGATCCTCCGCCGGTATTTCGAAAACCGGTACTCCATGATGGCCATGGAAGAAACGACCGACGAAATTATCAGCGGCCTGCGGAAGCTCCGCTTCCCCGACCAGATGCTCGGGGATGCCGAACGGATCCTCCGGCGCGCCGACCTGGTAAAATTCGCGAAGGTCCAGCCGTCGATCGCCGAGCATGAGGAGATGTTCACCGTCGTGCATGCGATCGTGGACAGAACGAAAATTGTCGCCATGACACCCGTCTCCGGCAGCGAGGCAAAGGCGGTGGTGCATGCCGGGGCCTAACGTCGCATTCGGATCACCCGCGTTCCTCTACGCCCTCGCGGCCGTTCCGCTGCTGATCCTCTGGTATATCCGCCGCCAGGGAGGGATCACGAGCCACCTGAGGTATTCCACGCTCCTCCCGTTTGCACGGATGAAACCCGCGTTGCGAGAACGCCTCCGGCATCTCCCCTTCGTCCTCCGCATGATTCTGCTGTCTGCCCTCATCGTTGCTCTCGCACGCCCGCAAACCGCCTCACAGGGAGAAAATGTCTATACGGAAGGGATCGACATCGTCCTGCTCCTGGACCTCTCCGGAAGCATGCTGGCCGAGGATTTTCAGCCGAACCGCATCGAAGCAGCCCGTGAAGTCGCGCAGACGTTCATCGACGGGCGCAAGAACGACCGGATCGGACTGGTGGTCTTTGCCGGTCAGGCATTCACGCAATGCCCGATGACGACCGACTACCGGGTCCTGAAGAACCTCCTCCGCCAGGTGAAACAGGGTATGGTCGAGGACGGAACCGCCATCGGCATGGCGATCGCCCAGGGAGTCAATCGCCTGAAAGACAGCGCGTCGAAGAGCAAGGTGATGATCCTCCTGACGGACGGCGTGAACAACCGGGGGGAAATCGACCCGCTCACGGCCGCACAGATCGCCCAGACATTCAACGTTAGGATTTACGCGGTGGGGGTGGGGACGCAGGGGGAAGCCCCGTATCCTGTCATGACGCCCTTCGGGAAACGGTACCAGAATATGCCGGTGGACGTGGATGATAAGACGCTCCAGCAGATCGCGCTCATGACGAACGGGCAATACTTCCGGGCGACGAACAACCGCACGCTCAAGCAGATTTACGCGGACATCGATCAGATGGAGAAAACGCGCATCGAGGTAAAATCGTACCGGTCGTACACGGAGCTCTTTTATGGCTGGGCGGTGATAGGATTGATGGGCCTCCTCCTGGAATTCCTGCTGGGGGGAACTTTGTTGAGGAAATTGCCGTAACATGATCAAGTTCGCCTATCCTGATATGCTCTACGCGCTCGCCATTGTCCCGCTGATGTTCGCGGGGTACTGGCTTTTTTCCCGGGCACGCGCGCGCGCGCGGAAACGGTTCGGCGAAGAGGCAATCCTCGAACTGCTGGCCGAGGAGGCAAGCCGCGCAAAGCGGCGCGTGAAACTCATCCTCCTCATGACTGCGATGGGGCTCCTGGTAATCGCCCTGGCGAACCCCCGCATCGGTACCCGGCTGGAAGAGGTGAAACAGGAAGGGGTCGACCTGTTCATCGCTCTTGATGTCTCGCTCAGCATGAAGGCGGAGGATATCAAGCCCAACCGGCTCGAAAAAGCCAAATTCGAAATCCGCAACCTGGTCGCAAAACTGCGGGGTGACAGGATCGGCCTCATCGTGTTCGCCGGCGAAGCGTATACGCAGTTCCCGCTCACGACGGACTACAGCGCCGCCAATCTGTTCCTCGATGTCGTCGATGTGGATGTCGCCCCGGTGCCGGGCACCTCGATCGGTTCGGCGGCTCAACGCGCTCTGGAATCGTTCGACTTCGAGGAGGCGACCACGAAGGTCCTCGTCATCATCAGCGACGGCGAGAACACCGAGGGGGACGCTTTCGATGCAGCGACGGAGGCCGCGAAGAAAGGAGTCCTCATCTATACCATCGGACTCGGTTCCCCGTCCGGTTCGCCCATCCCGCTCTATAACGCGTCGGGACAGCAGACGGATTTCAAGCGGGATCGCTCCGGTGCTGTCGTTGTGACAAAGCTCGACGAGTTGTCGCTGGAAAGAATCGCGGCCATTGGCAACGGCAAATACTTCCGCGGCACCAACGCACAGGACGAACTCGACGAAATCTACAAGGACATCAACTCGCTCCAGAAAAAGGAATTCGGCGTCAAACAGTTTACCGATTACGAAGATAGGTTTCAGGCGTTTCTGCTTCCTGCGATCCTGCTGCTGATCGTCGAAGTCCTTCTGTCGGAGAAAAAGGTCCGGTGGCTCGCGAAGTGGAATCCCCTCAGGAAACCGGAGGAGGTGGAGGGATGAGGAACAGCATTCGGTTCGACGGACTGTGCGCCCGGGCGGCATCGGCCTCCCTGATGGCGCTCTGCCTGCTCGCGGGACCGCGGTCGGTTGCCCAGTCGGTCCGGTCGCTGGTGAACGGCGGGAATGATCTCTATAAAGAGCAGAAGTTTTCCGACGCGGAAGTCAATTACCGGAAAGCGCTCGACAAGGAACGGCAGCTCGTCCAGGGACATTTCAACCTCGGCAACGCGCTTCACAAACAGGGAAAATACGGGGAAGCCGTCAAGGAGTACGAAACGGCCCTTTCGAAGGCGGAGCAGACCGATACGAAAGCGTATGCGCATTACAATATCGGCAACGCGAAGATGAAGGACGCGCAATACAAGGACGCCGTCCAGGAATATATCGACGCGCTCAAACTGAACCCGGAGGATGAGGACGCAAAATACAATCTCTCCTATGCCCTGGAAAAGCTGAAACAGAAGCAGCAGCAACAGCAGCAGAAGAAAGACAAAGACAAGGACAAGCAGAATCAGAGCAAGAACGACAAGCAGGATCAGCAGAAAAACCAGCCGCAGAACCAGAAACAGGATCAGCAGCAAAAGGATCAGCAGGATAAGCAAAAGCAGAGCGCCAGCCAGCAACAGCGCAAGATGTCACAGGCGGATGCGAAACGCATTCTCGATGTCCTGAAGGACAACGAGAAGGAAGTCCAGAAGAAGTTGCGCGCCCGGCAGGCGGTCAGGGCGCGGACGGACAAGGACTGGTAGTATGATGCCGATGCGACGATACGCACTGCTCCTGCTTCTCGCCGCCTGCGCGGAGGCCGGAGCCCAGACACCCGAGTTTACGGCGAGCCTCGACCGCGCCACGGTCGGGCTCGGCGAGCAGTGTACGCTCATGCTCACGCTCTCCAACGCCGGGCTTGACGGGGGCACAAACCTGCGCACGCCCGACCTGGGGAAATTCAGGATCATGAACGGCCCGAACAGGTCGTCGAGCGTTCAGATCATCAACGGCTCGATTTCTTCCTCGATCGTCTATTCGTATCTGCTGGAGCCGAAGGAAATCGGGAAATTCACCATCGGGTCTGCGACGATCGAAATCGGCGGAAAGATTCTCACCTCCTCTCCGTTGACGATGGAGGTGGTGAAAGCGTCCGCCAAACCCGCCCAGCAGGCGGCCGTGCCCGAGGCGCCGGGTGCGGCGGTCGGCGACAACCTCTTTCTGAAAGCAACAGTGGACCGGACGCACGTGGTGCAGGGGGAGCAGATCAACCTCGTCTTCAAGCTCTATACACGGGTCTCCATCAACAACTACGCGGTGGAGAAGAATCCCAACATGACGGGGTTCTGGGGCGAAGAGGTGGAAGTGGCCAAGGACATCCGCCTCAGCAACGAGGTCATCAACGGAAAACAGTACCGCGTGGGAATCATCAAGCGGATGGCGCTCTTCCCCACGCAGCCGGGGAACCTTGAGATCAGCCCGATGGAGATCCAGACCACCGTCCAGGTGCAGGACCGGCGCGCGGTCGATCCCTTCGACTCGTTCTTCCGGGATCCGTTCGGCCGCGCGGTGAACTACAAGGTGAACAGCGACGCGATCAAGGTCAAAGTGGACCCGCTCCCCCCGGGCGCGCCGGACGATTTCAAGGGGGCGGTCGGGCAGTTTGCCATGAGCACGACCGTCGACAAGAAAACCACACGGACCAACGAACCGGTCAACCTGAAGGTTACGATCTCCGGGACTGGAAACATCAAGCTGATCGAATCCCCCGTCGTCGACCTCCCCGCCGATTTCGAGCAATATACGCCCAAGGTTTCTGACAACATCAACCGGACGGGGGAAAAAGTCTCCGGGAGCAAAACGTTTGAATATCTCCTCATTCCCCGGTATCCCGGCGTCAAGGTGATCAAGCCGGTCAGCTTTTCGTT
>JBGPYM010000206.1:0-5811 GCA_041493205.1 Bacteroidota bacterium | reverse complement strand
CGTACCGCAGCGCAGCTCGACCGGGTTCGATGCCCGGCGGCTGCAGATGCTCCTGGCCGTCCTGGAGAAAAGAGTCGGTGTGCATGTCGGCCAGTACGACGTGTTCGTCAATGTGGCGGGCGGTGTGCGCGTGGACGAGCCCGCGGTCGATCTCGGCATGGCTGTCTCCATTGTCTCGAGCCTGCGTGATGTCCCCGTTGATCCCGTCGCGGTGGCGATCGGAGAAATCGGCCTTGGGGGAGAAATCCGCACCGTGAGCCAGGTGGAAAAGCGCGTTGCCGAAGCTGCGAAGCTCGGCTTTACGCGATGCATTCTCCCCAGGAACAATGCCCGCGCAATGGCTCCGCGCGCCGGCATCGAACTCGTCGAAATTCAAACGGTCGATCAGGCTATCGCGACGCTCGTCGGCACATGACTTCCTCCTCCGGAACCCGCCGTGTGCTCCTGAAACCGGGGGTGATCGTAACCATGGACGCCGGGCGGAGGATTCTCCGCGGCGGCGCCGTTCTGGTCAACGGGACCGCCATCGAGGCGGTGCTGACTGCGGAGGAGCTGCACGCCCTTCCCGCGTTCGACGGCATTGTGCACGAAGCCGGCGATCACGTCCTCATCCCGGGTTTCATCCAGACCCACATGCACCTCTGCCAGACCATCTTCCGCGGACTGGCGGACGATCTCGAGCTCCTCGACTGGCTATCACGCCGGATTTTTCCTTTCGAAGACGCACACACACAGGCGTCCCTGAGCGCCTCCGCGCTGCTGGGGAATGCGGAGCTGATCCGCTCCGGCACGACGACGATCATGGATATGGGAAGCGTGCGACACGAGGAGGAAATCGCCGCCGCCATCACGGAGTCAGGCATGCGCGCCTTCATCGGAAAGGCGATGATGGACATCAACACGCTCACGCCGGCCCTCCGGGAACCGACCGGCGACGCGCTCCGGTCTACGCGCGAGGAGGCCCGGGAGTGGCATGGGGCCGCGGGAGGGAGGCTGATGTACGCAGTCGCACCGCGCTTCGTTCTCTCCTGTACCGAGGAATTGCTCCGCGAGGCCCATGCCATGACGGCCGAATTCCCGGGGATGCTCTTTCATACGCACGCCGCGGAGAACAGGACGGAGCTGCACGCCGTCCGGGAACGATGCCGGATGGACAACCTCGAGTACTTCGACTCCCTGGGGATTCTCCGGTCGAACACCTGCCTGGCGCACTGCATCTGGCTGAACGACCGGGAGATCGGACTGCTTGCGGATCACACTGCGAAGGTTCTCCACTGTCCCTCCTCAAACCTGAAACTCGGCTCCGGCATTGCACCGATTCCAGCGTTGATGCGACGCGGCGTGACGGTTTCTCTCGGGGCGGACGGCGCGGCGTGCAATAACCGGCTCGACATGTTTGAAGAGATGCGGCTGGCGGCGTTGATTCAGAAGCCCGTCCACGGCCCCTCGGCAATGGACGCGGAGTCGGTGTTTGCGATGGCGACACTCGGCGGTGCCGCAACCCTCGGCATCGGCAACGCGACCGGAAGCATCGAGCAGGGAAAGAAAGCAGACCTTGTGCTTCTCGATTTGAACCGCGTCTGGAACCCCTCCGGTACTGCAAGCGTGTATTCGGCTCTTGTGTACAGCGGCAACGCGGATCATGTGCGCTCTGTCATGATAGACGGAGCATGGGTCTACCGGGATAGGCGCCACATCACTCTGGATGAAGACCGGATCATTGCAACGGCACGGCAGGAGCTGCAGGCCCTCCTCCGGCGCGTCCACTGAGACTCAGCAGGGAATCATTGCATGAAACGCCTCGTGATTGCAACGCACAACCGTGACAAAGCGGCGGAGTTCCGCGCGATACTCTCCGGGCTGGAGGTCGAGGTCCTGACCCTCGATAGTTTTCCCGCAATCGGCATGATACCCGAAACAGGCGAGACGCTCGAGGAGAATTCCTCGCTGAAAGGGGCAGCCGTGTATCAGGCGACCGGGCTCCCCGCGCTGGCGGACGATACCGGGCTGGAGGTGTACTACCTCGCGATGGCGCCGGGCGTCCATTCTTCCCGGTATGCCGGCGAAGGTGCCACGTACGCAGACAACGTAGCAAAGCTTTTGCGGGTCATGAAGGGCGTCGCACCCAGGCGCCGCGGTGCCCGATTCCGCTGCGTGCTGACGTTCATGGCTCCCGGCCGCGTGCCTTCGGCCGCCGAAGGAATCTGCGCAGGCTCGATCATCGAGGAACCGCGGGGGGACGCGGGGTTCGGATACGATCCGCTCTTTCTCCCCACAGGAGAGAGCAGAACATTTGCCGAATTGGACCCGGAATCAAAGAACTCCAACAGCCACCGGGGGAAAGCGATGCAAAATATCCGCCCGGTCTTGAGGGAGTATTTCAGCGGTGCGCGAGAGCTTTCAAAGTAGCGAATAGGAGTTTTCCTATTGAAGTTCCGTTATTTGCTTGTTATCTTGTTCAAAGATTTTAGCGAATCGGTCCGATAGTCCACACTTCATGCCGTTCTTCAATCTCTTGCGAAGACAGGCATTCCGGCCTTCATGGGAGTACACGACGAAGGGGATACTCTGGCGGCTCCAGCCCGCGTCCGGCGGCATGCTTGTCGGGGAGGAGCGGGACATTGAGACCAGAACAGCGTCGTTTTTCTGCGTTGATCTCTCCGACGGCAGATCCCTCTGGAAAGAACAGACGTACGGCGAACAATGGTGGACAGGCATTGAAACTGTCTACCGCGACACGCTGTTGCTGCACGGATACGCCTCGCCGGATATGCCGGAGCACAGAGGAATCACCGGCGTCGATGTTGCCACCGGCACTTTTCTGTGGAGCAACAGTGAATTGACGTGCGTGGCGACGCTGCAGGGTAATGTGCGGGCGGCGCGTACTCTCTCCGGTGCGGCACTTCAGTGTGAACTGGACCGGAGAACGGGGGCGATCATCAGGGAAATCGGACCGGACACCGGGGGCAGCACACTGCCCGGACGCGGAAATGATGAAGTGCTTAGTGATGTTCTCTTCCCCGTGATTCTTCCCGAAGGTGCAGCAGGGGATTCCGAGCTCTCCCTGCTCTTCAGGGAGGCAAACCTTGCGGATTCCATCGCGGGCCCGGTCGAGTATGTTGACATCGGTGACCGTATCATCGTCGGATTCCATGAACATGACCCTGCATCGACGAAGGATGCGCCGCGGTACCGCAGTCTTCTCGCGGTGATTCAACGCACGCAGCGCGCATTGCTGTTCCGGGTTACGATCGATGAGGCGGTGTCGTTTCCTGCTCCAGATGCGTTTCTCGTCATCGGAGAGACGCTGTTGTTTGTTCGCGGACGAAGGACGTTGACGGCAATCCCGGTGCGCACATAGCCATCCATCATGAAGATCACTGTCAAGCAGGTTGATGCATTTACCGAAACACCCCTGACGGGCAACCCGGCAGGGGTGGTGGTGGCCGGTGAGGGACTCTCCGAACGGCAGATGCAGATGATCGCCCGTGAGATGTCGGTGCCGGAGACGGCCTTCATTCTCCCTGCGACCATACCGGGGGCGCAGCTCCGCATCCGCTGGTTTACGCCGACGGTGGAGGTGCCGCTCTGCGGACACGCCACGGTCGCGAGCTTTCATGCGCTGGCCGAAGACGGCAAGTTCGGGATGGAGAATCCGGGATCCTATTCGTTCAACCTGGAGACAAAATCGGGGGTTCTCCCGGTGTCGGTCGAGAAGACCCGTGACGCGATCGACGTGCTGTTCGGCCTCTCCCTCCCCGAGTTTGTCCGCGCCGGCCAGTACAAGCTGGACGTGATGCGCATCCTGAACATCACCCTCGAAGAATTTGAAAACAGGATGCCCATTGTTGTCACAAATGATCTGTTCGTGCCCATTCGCCGGCTGCACACCATCTTTTCGATGAAGCCGAATTTTTTCGCGATGTCTCAGTTTTTGAGCAACCGCAATCTGAGCGGTCTCTGCGTGTTCACCACCGAGACGGTGGATAAGGGATCGCATGTGCATTCCCGGTTTTTCGCCCCGACCGTGGGCATTAACGAGGATCCGGTTACGGGTTCGTCCAACGGACCGTTGGGCGCATACCTGTTCGAACGCGGCGAAGTAGAGCCCGTGGGCGATACGGTGACAATCATCGGAGAGCAGGGGGACGTGATCGGCAGGAAAGGCCGCGTGACGATCAAACTCGCGGTGCAGGGATCGCAGGTGACCTCCGTGCAGATCGGCGGACGGGCGGTGACGGTGGTGGAAGGCGAGATGCTCGTCGATTGAGTTATGATGAATGCAGGAATCATTCATGTCCCTCAACACCCTCCTCTTTGCGGCAGTGCTCGCCGCAGCGCTCGGATTCTTTGCCAGGAATTCGTGGCGCCTGATCACCACCCTCCGGCTCGGCAAGAAAGACAACCGGTTTGACCACACCGGCGATCGGCTCCGCCGCGTCCTCACCATCGCTCTCGGCCAATCGAAAATTCTGCGGGAGCCATTTGCAGGAATCCTCCATGTTCTCATCTTCTGGGGATTCGTCGTTCTGCTGTCTGCAGTGCTGGAGTCGATCGGCGAAGGACTGATGCCCGGGTTCTCCCTTGCGTTCCTCGGTCCGCTCTACAGGCCGCTGACGTTTTGCGGCGATCTCTTCGGCGCGGGCGTTGTCGCATCGGCGCTCGTGTCCATCGTGCGCCGCCTTGTCGCACCGCCGGCCCGGCTCAACGTGAAAGGACACGCGCGATGGGACGCCGTGCTTATCCTCTCCCTGATATTGAGCGTCATGGTGACGATGTTCGGCCAGAATGCCGCCCGTTGCGCCTTGGAAGGGGACGCCTCCGGGGGAGGCCGGTTTCTCGCCGCGCGCCTTGCCCCGCTCTTTGCCGGTGAGAGCGCCGCGAACTGGTTCCTGCTCTTTTTCTGGGGTCACATGCTGGCGGTGCTTGGCTTCCTGAATTACCTGCCGTATTCCAAGCACCTGCACGTACTGACGTCCATCCCGAACGTCTGGTTTTCCAACCTCGGGCCGCGGGGGAGTCTGGCGCCCGTCAACCTGGCGGACGAACATGCGACAAAATTCGGCGCGACAGACGTCGGGGACCTGACCTGGAAGCAGCTCCTGGACGGGTACACCTGCACCGAATGCGGCCGCTGCACCTCCGCCTGCCCGGCGAACGCCACCGGGAAACTCCTGAACCCGAAGAAAATCATCGTTGATGTCCGTGCACGGACAATGGAACTGGGGGCGCAGGGCGCTGCGGACCATCAGCTCCTCGACAATTTCATCACGGAGCAGGAGCTCTGGGCATGCACCACCTGCATGGCCTGCGTGCACGAGTGCCCCGTGATGATCGAGCATGTCGACACGATCGTGGAGCTCCGGCGCGGCCTGGTGCTCAACGAATCGCGTTTCCCGGAGGAATTAAAGGCGACCTTTTCAAATCTGGAGCGGAATTTCACGCCCTGGGGGTTCGGCCATTCCTCGCGGGCAGACTGGGCGGAGGGGCTCGACATTCCACGGATGGCCGACGTGCAAACGGCCGATGTCCTCTTCTGGGTCGGCTGTGCCGGGTCGTATGACGCCCGGTACACAAAGGTCTCACGGGCATTCGCCCGGCTGATGCAGATTGCGGGCGTGAACTTCGCCATCCTCGGAACGGAAGAAAAATGCAACGGCGATCCGGCCCGGCGGATGGGGAACGAATATCTTGCACAGACCCTGATTGCGGAGAACGTGGCGACGCTGAACCGCTACAAGGTCAGGACCATCGTCGTCACGTGCCCGCATTGTCTCCAGTCGCTCGGCAAGGAATACCGCCAGTTCGGGG
>JBGPYM010000176.1:0-6701 GCA_041493205.1 Bacteroidota bacterium | reverse complement strand
GGGTGCGCCGCTCTTGAGGCTGAACGCCGCCGCCCCCCTGTGCGTCGCGGCGGGCCGGCCGAAGAAGTCGATAAAAACGGACTCTTTGGGCCCGCTCTGATCGCCCAGCATGCCGACGATCCGTCCCTCGCGCAGGAGCCTCAGCACTTCGCGCACCGAATGGTGCATGCTGACGGTGCCGCTCCCGAACCTGTTCCGGTTGGCACTGATGATCGCATCGATGAATATGTTGCGCTGCGGCTGCGCAATTGCGGTTACCGGATGTCCCAGCCGGAGGCTCATGGAGGTGACGATGAACTCCCACGCTCCGAAGTGTCCGGACAGAAGAATCAGCCCTTTGCCGCGGGCCAGAGCCTCGAGCGGTACTTCCGGGTTTTCCAGCGTCATCGTGGCACGGAGCTGATCCTGCGTCGCCCCTCCGGACCAGAGCATCTCCAGAAGCGCGCGCCCGTAGCCCCGATATGCACCGACGGCTATCGCCTGCAATGTACCGGGCGATTCCCCGGGAAACGCCCTGCGAAGATTTTCAAGACTGACGGACCGGCGGTACCTGAGCAGGCTGAATCCGCCCGCTCCGAGGATCGAGCCGAGCCGGCCCGCGCCGCGGAACGAGAGCCTTCGTGCGACGGCATTGATGGGGAAAAAGAGTGCGTACTCGGTGATGTTCTTCAGGAACCGGAGTCGCATCGACTCACCGGAACCGGACAAAGGTGCGCCGGCACGTCTCAGTTCTGCTGGGCGTATCGGGTCCAGTTTTCATCGTGCAACTCGTTCCTGTGAGTAGAATGAACGAGCTCGTAGTCCCCTCCCTGATTTCGCTGGACGAACACGAAGATAACACCCCCCTGGAGGTTGTTGTACGACCAGATTTCATACGGGCGTGAATCTCCTTCGTTGGGATGTCGCTCATAATCGTCCGGGGTGCCGTAGACGATCAAGACGCGCCCCCGGTCCGTAAGATACCCCTTGCGCGCGAGCGAGGAATACGTCTCATTTGCCTGCGCGACGCGGACCATATACTGATCGCGCGCGCCGGCCGGCCTGCGGCGCCACATCTCGCTGAGGAACTTCCGCTTCGCATCGGGGCCCTTCAGCTGCTCAAACTGTCCCTTTTCCGCATCCATGACCTCGTACTTCGCCCACTTGAACTCGCGATCCAGCTCCGGCTCCTCCATGGTCGCATAGACCGCGAGAGGAAGGTCCGAAGGGGAGGTCAGGAGCGTGGAATCGATTCCAAGCGTGGAGTTGTACACGAAAAATTTTCTGCCGGAGCGCGCAAGGGCTGTCGCGCCTGTGTCCATCAGGGAAACGACAAGCGTGTACGTCCCGCTCCTGAGGGCTTTGACTGAGAACTGATCCACGAGAACTGCAGATTCTCCCATGCGTTTTTTCGGCCGCTCGCGGCTGAGCACTTCCTTCCCCACCGCATCATAGACCGCCGCACGCACTTTGAGGTCGTCGTTCCTGCCGCCCGCCTGAATGCCGTATGCTTCCAGATAATAGAAGGCCGTCTGCTCTTCGCCGAAAAGTCCTCCGACGCAGGGGATCACTTCAAGAGTATTTTTCAGGAACGGGCCCGTGTTCGCTCCCGGGCGGATGGACGTCGCGAATTCGACGTCGCTCATCGCCTCCTTGTCGGTCGGGACCGGCACGATCGGCACGCGCAGCGTAACACTATCGACCCTTCCGGGGCCGAAGCGGTCACGCCCGATCACGGTGACCATGTATTCGCCCCGGCGGAGCTGCATCGGGTACACCCCGACCAGGGTCATGCCGGGAGTCAGCTGGGTGGTATCCCCGACCAGGTGCGGGACCAGCCACCGGTCGCCGAAGACCAGCGAATCCTTCGAGCGCGCGAGCACGGTGACATCCGCGGCTGCGCTCCAGCTTCCGCTGTCCGGCCGGTACGTCAGCCCGCCCTGGATGATCGCATAGTGGAGCTCGACCGTGAGCGATGAATCATCGGACCCGCGGAAACGGGAGATGTCCACCGTGATCCGGAACGGATCGCGCACCGCGCGTCCCTGGCCTGCGATGCTGAGCGTGACGCACATCAGGAGCGCGGCCCCGATCGACAGTATCCTTGTCTTCATATTCCTCTTCCTGCAATCGTGAACTTTGTCCGTCCCGCGGGGGGTGCGGGAGGCAGTTATTCCCCCATAACCTTGACGATAACGCGCTTCCGGCGCTGTCCGTCAAATTCCGCATAGTAGATCTGCTGCCACGGCCCGAGGTCAAGGTCTCCCCCGGTCACCGGCACGACCACTTCGTGGTGCACCAGGAGGCTCTTCAGATGGGAGTCGCCGTTCGATTCGCCCGTCCGGTGGTGTCTGTACTTCTCGTTAAAGGGGGCCAATCGTTCCAGCCACTCATCGATGTCGTGAATCAGACCGTCCTCCGCGTCGTTGACATAGACGCCTGCCGTGATGTGCATGGCGGAGACGAGGACCATTCCTTCGGCGATCCCGCTCTTCTTCACAATGCCCCGCACGGTCCCGGTGACGTTGATGTACTCGCGGTGGTGCTTCGTTTCAAACCAGAGGTATTCCGTTGCCGATTTCATGCTCCGAACGACTTCACTTTCGCAATCACATCGGGGATGGAGAAGGGTTTCGGGTAAAACTCGTCGGCGCCCGCGGCCATGACCATTGCCCGGACGTTCTGTGCTCCAAATCCGCTCGTTCCGATGATCCTGATCTCCGGGTGACCGGCACGCACGCGTGCAATCAGCTCCACTCCCCCGACGCGCGGGAGGCCGAGGTCAGTGATGACCACGCCGATATCGGCTGCATGCGCGGTGAGCGTGTCGAGACCGGCCTGTCCGTCCACGGCCTCGAACACCCTGAACCCTTCTGCCTCCAGCAGCAGGCCGAAGAGGGTCCGCAGTGCGGAATCGTCTTCCACGACCAGCACGCCGTGAGGAATCGGAACCGTCGACATTCTGGCGTTCTCCCGGCGCAATGAGATCTTGCGTTCATAATGTATCAATTGCACGGGTGAACTGCAACCGACCGGCCGCACCCCCGGGGTTTCCTTCCGGGAACCGCCGGAGAGAAAATTTTTTTGTGTATATTATGGCATGGCAAAAATCGATCTACTGCTCTTCGTTGCCTTTGGGGCCATCTTTATAGGGGGGTCCACCGCCGCCGTTCTCGGATTCCGCCAGGCGCTCAGGGTTTCCGGCCGGAAGGACGGGGACCTCAAGATGTTTCTCTGGGCATTCGGCTCCATGATAGGGCTGATCATTGCCGGAATGAGCGCCGCGTACATCCTGCTTCCGATCATACTCCACTACTGACCCCGCAACGCGGGGGCGACTGATCAGTCTTGCCGGGACCCACACATTCATGAACCTTCGTAGTGTCATTGCCGCGATGAGCCTGTTCTCATTTCTCCATTTCAGCGCCGCGCGCCAGCATCACGCCGCAGGAATTCTTGCGGATTTCATAGCGCGGGCGGAATCGATAACGGACTCCACTGAACGCCGGAATGCGGTTGCCGCATTCATGCGCGAGATCGGCCGCCGCGGGGCGCCGCTGACGGAAGACTCCACGGTGTCATTCGTCTTTGATGGCCGTGCCTCGCGCGTGCGGGTCGCCTCCGACCTCAACGGGTGGAATCCGGGGACTGACACGATGCACCATCTCCGCGGGACGGAGTTTTATCACCTCTCCCTGCATGCCGATCCCGCCGCACGGTTTGAGTACAAATTCGTGGTCGATTCCACGTGGATCCTCGACCCGGTCAATCCCCGCCTGGCGATGGGCGGGTACGGCCCCAACTCAGAGGTCCGGATGCCTCTGTACCGGCCGCCGCAGGAGATTGTTGTGCGGCCCGGGGTGCCCCGCGGAAGACTCGACACCCTCCTGTTCAAAAGCACGATTCTCGGCCGTGCCATGCCGATCACGGTCTATCTGCACCCCCGCTCTGCCGCTGCCCGCAAACCCTCACCGGTGCTCTTTGTCCTCGATGGCGGCGAGTACCTCAGCCTTGCTCTGATGAACGTCGTCCTCGACAATCTTATTGCCGACAGGGCGATTACGCCCCCGGTCTGCGTCTTCCTTGACCCGCGGACGAATCCCGGCGACGCGCGGACCAGCATGCGGATGAGCGATTACACGATGAGCGATTCGTTTCTGACCGCTCTGGTGACGGAAGTCCGTCCCTTTCTGATGAAGAAATACCGCATCAGCCGCACAGCAGCAGAAACCGGGATCATGGGTGCATCGCTGGGCGGACTTGCGGCGGTCCACGCCGCATTCGAGCGGCCCGACGTCTTCGGCCTCTGTGCAGCGCAATCCCCTGCGCTCTGGTGGCAGGATGCACGCATCCTCACCCGCATCGAACGGGAACCCGTCAGGCAGTTCCGGATTCATATCGACACGGGAACTATCAGAGACGCGCAGGACGAGTCGCGCCGCGCGCGCGACGTTTTCACCGCCCGGGGGTACACACTGCAGTATGAAGAACATCCCGAGGGACATAACTGGGTCAACTGGCGCGCGAGGATCGGCACGATCCTCCGGTTCTTCTGGGGACTCTCATGCGTCGTGCCATCGGCTGCGCAGCCGCACTCCGTCCTTGACAGCCTGGGCATTGTCGTCAGCGGCATATCGAGGGAATTTTCCTATACCAACAAGGAGACTGCTTTCCTCTACGGAGAAACCAACGATGCATTCCGGCCCGGCTGGCAGGGGTTTTCCGTCTTCGGTCACAGGTTTCTCGATGACTACCTTCTGAGTGCTGACGGGCGTCCCCTTGACAGATCTTCGGCCGCGACCACCGTGTACCCCGATTTCCTCCGGCGAACCTATCCCGGCGGTATCGTGGAGGAAATCCATCCGCTCGACAGTCTCCCCTGCTTTGCCGTCACCGTGACGGCACCCCGCCCCGCCGAATTCACACTCGTTCCCCTTCGCTCCGATGGACGGAGCACGGGGGAGTTCGCAACGCACATCGCCCCCGCAGTCGTCTCTGTGGCACACCGGAACCATCTCGTGCGGTCTGCGGAAGAGGATTTTCCGGTCTGGCTCAGCGTTCACGCCGCAGCGTGCACGCCGCTCGATTCCTCTTCCGTGCATGGTGCGACGTTCGGTCCCGCCGTCCTGGCCTCCACACGCACCCGATCCTGCACCTTCTGCTTTTCCGTCGGGGATGTGCAAGCGCAGACTGAATCCCTCGCAATAGCGACCGCCCGCCGGCTTCCCGCACTCATTGCACAACGCAGAACCCGCATGACGCAACTCCTCGCGTCAACGCGAGTCCGGACCGCTCAACCGCGGTTCGACCAGGCGCTGGCCTGGGCAAAGCTCTCGCTCGACGCCCTGGTGATGCATCAGGGGACGCGCGGCATATTCGCAGGCCTCCCATGGTTCAACAGCTACTGGGGCCGGGATACGTTTATTTCGCTTCCCGGCGCGCTGCTCGTCACCGGTCACTTCCGGACCGCAAAAGAGATTCTTCGCTCGTTTGCGGAATTCCAGCAGCGTGATCGCCCGTCGTCCGATTTCGGCAGGATTCCCAACATCGTCACGACGACCGGCAGGGCGTACAACACCGCCGACGGGACACCGAGGTTCGTCATGATGGTGCGGGAGTACGTCGAGAGATCGGGCGACAACCAGTTTCTGCTCGAAATGTATCCGACCGTTCTCCGCGCCATCGAGGGAACGGTTCGCAAGCACGTTGATTCCCTCGGGTTCCTAACGCACGGTGACGCGGAAACCTGGATGGACGCGGTCGGTCCCGACGGACCGTGGAGTCCGCGCGGGAACAGGGCGAACGACGTCCAGGCACTCTGGGCTGATCAGCTCGGAGCGGGAATCGCCATGGCGACAACGCTCGGGGATGTCTCTTCCGCACGCGAATGGACGGCGCGACGTTCACTTCTGCGGTCGAATTTTGTCCGCCTTTTTGTTTCAAAGGACGGGGTGGCGGACCGGCTCACTGTTGACGGCCGCGCAGACATCCGGCTTCGGCCCAATCAGATTTTCACCACGAGCCTGCTGGACGACCCGGTGCGCGCCGCAGTGGTGACGACGGTGACGACGCGCCTCACCTATCCGTACGGGGTTGCTTCGTTGTCTCAGGATGATGCGGATTTTCATCCCTTCCACCAGGAACCGTCATATTATCCGAAGGATGCGGCGTATCATAACGGCACAGTATGGACATGGCTTCAGGGACCGCTCATCAGCGAACTGTGCAGGTATAACCGGCAGGACCTCGCGTACACGGTGACCGGAAACAGCGTTCATCAGATCCTCGACCGCGGTGCGGTCGGCACACAGTCGGAACTTCTCGACGCGATCGTCCACCCGGGTGAACCGGAACCACGGCTCTCCGGCACATTTTCCCAGGCATGGAATCTCGCGGAGTTCGTCAGGAATTTCTACTACGACTATCTGGGCGTCCGGTACGACCGGAGCGCCCGCACGCTTACATGTGCTCCGCATCTTCCCTCCGGCCTCCGGCATGCGACAGCGCGGATCAACCTCGACGGGGACGGATTTGAGCTTACGATCGCGGGGACAGGAGAGCAACAGGAAGTGACAATTT
Organism: Bacteroidota bacterium; assembly: GCA_041493205.1. Lineage (GTDB taxonomy): Bacteria > Bacteroidota > Ignavibacteria > UBA10030 > UBA6906 > JBGPYM01. The sequence continues at coordinate 143 of JBGPYM010000176.1, read as the reverse complement.
CCACCAGGGGCTTTCGGGATACGATGAGCGCCGTCGTTGTCTTCCGCCCCTCCGAGAATCTCGTCCGCACGTTCCGGTGTACCGTTGCGCCGGAGAGCGTCACGCGTATCACCCTGCAGAAAGGGGCATTCGTCGCCACGCGC
>JBGPYM010000241.1:0-4683 GCA_041493205.1 Bacteroidota bacterium | reverse complement strand
GGGAATTCTCCTACCAGTACGGCATCTCCAACTGGGTCGTGCAGGGCGTCCCGTACTATTTCTTCGCAATTCTCTTCGCCTTCCTTCTCGCGAAGCGGATCCGCCAAACCGAATTCGCAACGATTCCCGACAAGCTCGAATCGGCCTACGACAGGAAAACGGCGCTCCTCGGCAGCGGTCTCACATTCGTCCTTATGACCCCGGCACCGTATGTCCTGATGATCGGTGTCCTGCTGCAGATGGTCACCGGCTGGTCCCTCCCGGTCTGCGTCTGCGCAGGAACGGCAGCGACCGTCATCTACCTCTTCTCCGGTGGTTTCCGGGCGGACGTCTACACCGACATCTTCGAGTTCTTCCTGATGTTCGCGGGGTTCGCGGTGATCCTCCCGTTCTGTGTGATGAAGTTCGGGGGCCTCGATTTTATTACGAGTCACGTCCCTCCAAACCACCTGACGTGGAACGGGGGGAACTCTACGCAATTTGTGCTGGTCTGGTTCCTCATCGCGCTCTGGACGCTGGTTGACCCGTCGTTCCATCAGCGCTGTTATGCGGCCGCATCCGGTGCGGTTGCGCGCAAAGGGATCCTGATTTCCGTGGGATTCTGGCTCCTCTTTGATGCGATGACCGCTACCGCCGGACTCTACGCCCGGGCGGCAATCCCTCACATGGATCAGCCGGTCATGGCATACCCGCTTCTTGCCGAACTGACCCTTCCTCCAGTTGCCAAGGGAATGTTCTATGTAGGCATGCTCGCCACCATCATGTCCACGCTCAACACGCTCGCGTTCGTCTCCGCAACGACGCTCGGGCGCGACATTGTTGCGCGTGCGCGGGGCCGGCTCGGACAACAGCCGGTCGTCTCCTGGATCCGGTGGGGGCTCCTGGCCATGGCGGTCTTCTCCGTCGCGCTCGCACTGCTCATCCCTTCCGTCATCCGCCTCTGGTACACGCTGGGTACCGTCGTCGTCCCGGGACTTCTCGTGCCGCTCGTCAGTTCCTACTTCGATCGGTGGAAAACGAGCGCATCCTATGCATTCGCTTCGATGCTGGGGGGACTGCTGGTGTCGCTCGGATGGATGATTGCGGGGTGGACAAATGCGATGGGAAGTTCGGCGGGCTATCCGTTCGGGGTCGAGCCGATGATCCCCGGACTGCTTGCCTCCCTTGGCGTGTGGGGCCTCGGGATCTCAGTGCGGAGCAGGGCACGGCACGCATAAATGCCCCGCGTCGCGACGCCTCAGGATTGCAGCTTGATCTGGTACTGCTGAAGCTTCGTATAGAGAGTCTTGAGACTGATGCCCAGGACCTTGGCCGACTCGGCCTTGTTCCCGCGGAAGCTCTTCAAAACTCCCTCGATGTGCATCCGCTCGATCTCTTTCAGCGGGACCGCCGTGCCGATCTTCTCTTCCGACCTCCCGCTGCCCGCCATCGCCATCGGCGCGCTCGGGAGTGACAGGTCCGCCGCGTCTATGATGTCATTCTGACAGAGGATCGCCGCACGTTCGATGACGTTTTCGAGCTCGCGGATATTCCCCGGCCAGTCATATTCCATAAGGATATCGAGGGCCCGCGGGGCAATGGTCTTCTTTACCCGCGACTTCATCCGGTGTGCAAGGAAGGAGGCTACGAGCAGGGGAATATCTTCCTTCCGCATCCGGAGCGGCGGAACTTCGATGGTGATGACATTGAGACGGTAGAGCAGGTCCCCCCGGAATCTCCCCTCTTTCACTTCGTCCGGAAGATTCTTGTTGGTCGCCGAGAGAATGCGACAATCGGCCCTCAGTGTCGTGTTCCCCCCGACGCGCCGGAACTCCCCGCTCTGAATGAACCGGAGGATTTTCGGCTGGACAATCGGGCTGATGTCGCCGATTTCATCCAGGAACAGGGTCCCCTTGTTTGCAATTTCTACAATTCCCTGTTTCATCGCCCGTGCATCGGTGAATGCCCCCTTTTCATGACCGAACATCTCGCTTTCGATCAGCGTATCGGGAATCGATGCGCAGTTCAGCGTAATAAACGGATCGGACGCGCGGTTGCTGTGCTGGAATATGTAATTGGCGACCAGTTCTTTTCCCGTCCCGCTCGCCCCCTGGATCAGAACGGTCGATTCGGTCGGGGCCACCTTTGCCGCGATTTCAAGAACCTTGCGGAAGGCTTCGCTCTCTCCGACCATGTCGGAGGGCCCCTGCAGGCGGTCCAGGGCCCCCTTCATGACCATGTTGTCGATCAGAAGCTGGCGCCGTTCCAGCGCCCGCTGGAAGGTGCTTAACAGCTCGTCGGAAGTCGTCGGCTTCGTGATGAAGTCGTATGCGCCGATGCGCATGCACTCGACGGCGATCTTCACGTCGCCGATCCCGGTCAGCATGATGACTTCGATGCCGGGGAAGTTGGCCTTGATGAACCGGAGCACTTCAACGCCGTCCACCTTGGGCATCTTGACGTCGCACAGGACCACATGGTACAGCTTGTTCTGCACGGCGTTGATGGCATTCACCCCGTCAGTCGCCGTGTCCACTGAATACCCGGCGCCTGTCAGCAGAGTAGAGAGCATGTACCGGAAAGCTTCTTCGTCGTCAACAACGAGGACGGAGACTTCTTTCTTGGTCATAAACGAGAGGGGGTAAACGTGGGAGTATGAACGGTCATGGGGAGCATGAGTTCGACGAAAAGTAGCGAGAATTCACCGTCAAAGTCAATAACGCATTGATTTTCAAAGGGGTTATTGTTACTTTCGTCACACCCATCGAACCATTCTGTGGCCCGTGTGAGCCACCAGGGCCCCCGTAACGCATGAGCATCCCCGAAAAAATTCTCCTCTCCGTCCCCAAAGTCCTCTTGCACGACCATCTGGACGGCGGCATCCGCCCCCGGACACTGACCGAATTGGCAAGAGAGACAGGGTATTCCCGTCTCCCGTCGTATGACCCCGGAGAGTTGAGCAAATGGTTCCATCGAATCGCGCGGCGGGGAAGCCTTCCTCTCTATCTGGAGGGGTTTGTACATACCTGCGCGGTCATGCAGACCGATGACGGACTCGAGCGCGTCGCGTACGAAATGATGGAGGACATGCAGAAGGATGGCGTGGTCTATGTCGAGACGCGATTTGCGCCCGTCTTTCACACCGCAAAGGGACTGCACTGGGACGACGTCGTCAATGCCGTGCTCCGAGGGCTCGAACGGGGGAAAAAAGATTTCGGAGTGGAATACGGTGTGATCATCTGCGCCATGCGGAATATGCGGCTGTCCCAGGAAATGGCCGAGCTGGCCGTGGATTTCCGTGAGCGGGGGGTCGTCGGCTTTGATCTGGCGGGCGAAGAAGGCGGGTTCCCACCCAAAAAGCATGTGGACGCGTTCCATTATATCCAGCGCGAGAATTTCAATATCACGATTCACGCGGGCGAGGCGTTCGGCAAGGAAAGCATCTGGCAGGCAATCCAGTGGTGCGGCGCCCACCGGATCGGCCATGCGACGCGGCTTATCGAAGATATCGGTCTGGACAAACGGAACCGCAAAAAGATCGTTCGCATGGGGTACCTGGCGCAGTACATTCTGGACAAGCGGATTCCGCTGGAGATCTGCCTCACCAGCAACGTGGATACCGGCGCGGCAAAAGACTTCAAGAGTCACCCATTCGGGCTTCTGTATAAGTACAAATTTCGCGTCACGCTCAACACCGACGACCGCCTCATGAGCGACACGACCATGACCAGGGAGTTCCAGATCGCACACCGGGTCTTCCGGCTCACGCTGGAAGATCTGGAGAAACTCACGATCAACTCGATGAAGAGCGCCTTCCAGCCTTATAATAAGCGCATCCGTCTGATTTATGACGTCATCAAGCCCGGCTATGCCCGGGCGCACAAGAGCCTTTCCCGCGCAACGAGGAAGGCCCGCGCTGCATGACGCACGGAAAGGAACTGGGCGGATGAATCTGTATATCATCCGTCACTGCGAAGCCGCATCTGTGGGCGGGAATGTCAGGCACGACGCGGACCGCCCGCTGACGGCGCGGGGGGAAGAGGATGCCCTCCTCGTGGCCGGGGCGCTGGCAGCCCTCGACGGCACGATCGGGCTCATCCTCTCCAGCCCCCTGGTACGGGCGCTCCAGACTTCACGAATCGTCGCATCGCACCTCCCGGGAGCGCCGGCGGTCACACCTTCCGGAAACCTTTCCCCGGGGTTCCGCCCGAAAGCCCTGCTGGCAGACCTCGCGGCAGCGCCAGCCGGCAAAGGCATCATCCTGGTCGGACACCAGCCGGACCTTGGAGAACTCATCGCGCTTCTGATTGCCGACGGCGCCCCCGCATCATGGGCTTTTCCCCCGGGGGCGGCGGCCGGCATTTCTTATGACCCTGCCCGGGGTGCCAGGGAAGCAACGATGCACTGGCTCCTGACGCCGGAAACACTCCGCCGGCTGAACAAGCGGAACTGAGGAGACTCCCATGGAACTGTCGCTCATCCCCGTACAGAAACCCGCCGACATGAATTTCATCCTCGGCCATGCGCACTTCATCAAGACCGTGGAGGATTTGTACGAGGCCATCGTGCAGACAAACCCGGCGATGAAATTCGGTATCGCGTTCTGCGAGGCGTCGGGACCGGCGCTGGTCCGGTCGGCGGGGAACGACCAGGCGCTGATCGCCCTCGCGCAGGACAACGCCCTCGCCCTCGCGGCCGGCCATT
>JBGPYM010000367.1:0-2477 GCA_041493205.1 Bacteroidota bacterium | reverse complement strand
GCATCTTGATGTCCACCAGCATCAGGTTCCACGGCGCGGCCTGAAGCTTTTTCAGGGCGACCGCCGCGTTCTCCGCGGTGTCGACACGAAACCCGTCTTCGCGGAACCACTTACTGAGCGATTCGCGGACTATGAGTTCATCATCGACGACGAGAATGCCCGTATCACATTTTTTCATGACTGAATTCCTTCGATTGAAGGCTGGTATGCCGGGAGCGAAATCGTGAATGCCGTCCCCCGCCCGGGCGCGGAGTCGACGTCGATCGTGCCGTGGTGCCGCTGGATGATGCCGTAGGCCACTGCAAGCCCGAGACCCACGCCCTTCCCCTCCTGCTTTGTCGTGAAGAACGGTTCGAACATGTGCGTTTTCGTGTCTTCGGTCATGCCGATGCCGGTGTCGGCGACCATGATGCTGAATCCGCCTCCGCCGGGATCCCGCCGCGCCTCCACGGAAAGTTTCCCGCCTTCCGGCCGGTCGGCGGTCGCGCCCATCGCTTCGATGGCATTCACCATCAGCGCGATGAGCACCTGCTGGATCTGATTCGGATCGCATTCCACCGGTTCGTCCGTCGCGCAGGAGGCCGCGAGTTCCACCCCGTGCATTTTCGCGTGATGATTCATCAGCAGCGCGCACCGATCGATGAGCGGCCCGAGCCGGACGCGTTCGAACCTGACGCCCCGCTGACGGGCGAACACAAGGAGATTTTTGACAATGTTACCGCACCGGAGGGCTTCATCCGCGACGAGTTTCAGCTCATCGAGATACGTCTTCGTTTCCTCGGGCGGCAGGGACAGCCGCGCTGTTCGTTTCATCAACAGCCGCGCAAAGGTCAGGATCCCCTCGAGGGGATTGTTGAGTTCGTGGGCCGCGCTCGACGCGAGGTTGCCGAGCGACGCCATCTTTTCCACCTTGACCATCTCTTTGTGCGCACGCTCCAGGTCGGCTGTTTTCTCCCTGACCTTCTGCTCGAGCGTCTGGGACCAGGAGGTGATCTCGGCCCGCGCGCGGGAGAGTTCTTCGGTCATGACGTTGAATGCGTTGGCCAGCCGGCCCAGCTCATCATGCGAGGTCGCGGGGAGCCTGCTGTCCAGGTGGCCGCCGGTGACCAGTTCCATCCCTTTCATGAGGCGCTTCACGGGGCGCCGGACGACCGTCCAGATAAATCCCCCGGAAATGAGGGAGACGAGCAGCACGGCGCCGATCGAGAGGTAGAGGAGCTGCTGCTTGCTCTCCGCGATCCCCCGGTCCACCTGGCTCAGCGACATCTTGACGTCGAGGACGCCGAGGATCGTCTTGCTCGCAGGATGGGCGTGGCAGTCGGCGCCGGAGCACTGTGCGTCGTTTCGGATCGGCGTGATGAGGCCGAGAATCCGCTCGCCGGATGGCTTTGTGAAAATGCGGGAAAGGTCGGACGTCGCGGGATGGGGATTCGTCAGCTCGTGGGAGGGGTGACAGCTTACGCAGGCCTCGGCGTTCATGTCGACGGTCGTCCCGACATCCCCGGTGGCCGTCGAGAAAACGATCGCGCCTGTTTTGTTGTAGATCCGGATCCCTTCGATCCCTGGTTCGCCGCCGACGCCCAGGATGATCCCCTGGACATCCTCCTTCCGGTTGAGCATCATGCTGTGCTGGGCCGCGCGGCGGATCATGTCGCTCACGCGGAGCGCGCTCACCTCAACCTGCTCCATCGCGCCTGATTCCTGCACGCGCACGACGGCGAATGTGAGCAGGACGAGCACAACGGCCTGGACCGTTGCGATCAGAAGGAACAGCCGGAACGCGATTGTTTTGAAGAGCTTCATGTGGACCGGGGATGTCACCTCAACGACATGCGACGGGCGGGGACGCCCGTCCTACTCCTTGAGGTCATAAATCATGCCACCAGCGTCTGTGCCGCCTTTCGCCGAATATCAGATATTACTTCAGCGCGTGCGGGCGGCTTTTGCGCGCCGCCGTCGCGGGTCGAGGCGCAGGCGAAGACGAGGATCGCCAGAAGCTCCCGTGGATTCATGCGGCCAGCATGCGGCGCGGCGCCGCCACCGTCAAAGAGGGCATGGCAGCATCAGCGCAATTCTGCGCAGGCGCTGAAGCCGCTCTCCGCGGGGGCCGCCGCGGAACGGCGCCCGTGTGACCTGCCGCGCATTGACGTGCGATCTGGACGCACCGTAGGGCCACCGTCTGCGGCAGCGTGTCGCAAGGCAGCGACTCTTCAACCACCCGTTCCCGCAGGATGGGATCGCGAAGATGAAGAAGATGTACGCCGAGGCCGGCGGCAGGCCGGACAACATCCGGCGCGGATGGCTCCGCACCCGGCTCTGAGAGGGGCCCCGCAGTGAAAGACGGGGGCGGGCGGATTCCACACCGCCCGCCCTCTTCATTCCTCTTCCAGCGGGAGCGCCGCGCACCCGGCGCGCATGGCGTCGAGCCGCGCGAGCAGCCGGCGGCGCAGCTCGCCGCTGGCGTGCTCCGCGCTCAG
>JBGPYM010000104.1:0-10103 GCA_041493205.1 Bacteroidota bacterium | reverse complement strand
TCGTTTGTCTCGACGTTGCCGTAGGCGTGCTGCAGCAGATACCGGTGGATCACCCGCCGGTATGCTTCTTCGCCGAACGTGTACATCACCATATCCAGGACGGCGGATCCCTTCTGATATACCCGGGCGCTCCCCGCGGCGCCGTGGACGATCGGGACCCGGTTTGCGGCGGATGCAGTCAAGGCGGCCGTCTGTTCCTCCCGGCGTTCCCACTCGTACCACTCTTCGCCGTAGACAATTTTCAAAAAGAGCTTCGGGTAGAACGTCGCGAAGCTTTCATGCAGCCAGGAGCTCTTTCCGCTCCGCCCGGTCACGAAGTCCCCGAACCATTGATGCGTGAGTTCGTGGATGTCCACGGCGATGTAATTCCTCTCGAAGAATCCGCGTGCATCCACAAGCAGGAAATCACCGAACACGGTGGCCGTGGTGTTCTCCATCGCGCCGTACAGGAAATCCTGTACCGGAATGTTCGTGTATGACTCCCACGGATAGGGGATACCCGTATGCTCCGCGACGAAATCAATGCACGCTGCGGCGTACCGGTATGTCGGTTCCACGCGATCCGGCTCTTCGGGATAGTACCAGAGGTGCACAGGAACACCCGCCCGGGTGGAGACGGTCTTCACGGCGTATTTCCCGATGCCGATCATGACGAGGTACGAGGCATGGGGGTGGGTCATCCGGTAATGCCAGGTTGTCGTCCCATCGCCGTTGTCCCGCATCGATTGAAGCGTACCGTTCGAGAGCACGCGGTATGCGCTGTCGAATGTCACAATGGTCTCTGTGGTCAGCTTGTCATTCTGTTCGTCATAGCACGGAAACCAGTGCCGGTTGTCGATTCCCTGCCCCTGCGTCCAGATCTGTTTTCTGCTCCTTCCCTCCGGATCGTCCCACCCGACGAAGTAGATGCCGCGCCGCGGATGCGCGTCGTAAACGAACGTGATGCTGTCACGGGTATCCCAGCGCAACGGGGGCGTTGGATACACGGTGATCCCTTCCGGTGAAGTGCGGGTACGGACCCGTGTGCCGTTCAGTGTTGCCTCGCGGACCCGGATCCCCGGGCCGTTAAAAAACACCGAGTCAACGCGCTCCCGGAGCGGAGTGAACACATGTGTCACCTTCCCCTCCACGAACTTGTACAGGGGATCAAACCGGACCTCGAGGCGCATGTGCAGCATATCAAGCGGGTGTTCAGGCGGCTCGGTGCCGGGCTGCGCGTAGGTGCGCACGGTCGGATACTGCACCGCCTGTGCGGCCAGGCGTGGAGCGAACAGGAGGAGAAGCGTCAGGAAAATCGGAATCACAAAGGAGCGGAGTGGCATGCGTGGTGTCCGTTGGTGTTAGCGCGTGGTGCCGAGCCAGGAAGAATAGATCGCATCCTGCTCAGGGGTTCTGACGTCCAGACGCCGGAGCGCATAATGCGGGACCGGCTGTTGTGCGAGGTGCAGTGTGAACTCACGGATGCGGTCCCGCCTGAACACCGTCAGCCGCACGGTATCGCCGGGGCTCAGCGCACTGATGCGCGTTTGAAGCTGGGCTGCTGCCACGCGGTAACCGTCGAGTCCGATCACCTCATCACCCGGGGAGAGGCCGGCAGCGTACGCCGGTGATCCGGCGACCACCGTCCAGACGACCGCCTTTCCGTCCCGTTCATACGTCTGCACGCCGGACCAGGCGTGCGGAATGCTGTCGGGAGCAGTCAGCGCGAGACCCGCGTAGCCCATCGCCCGCTCCCATGGCAGCCGCTCCGTTCCGTGCACGTATGCGTCAAAAAAATCCCGCATGCTGGTCCCTGCAAGTTCATCTGCGATTCCCTGCACGTCCGCGACCGTATATCCCCCGCTCCCGAGAGGGAAGCGCCGGTAGAGGGTCCGGAGAACGTCGTCGAACGAGTGCGTATTGCCCGACCGGTGCCGGAGTTCGAGGTCGAGCAGCAGGCTGACCGCCGACCCCTTGCCGTACACGTCTGACTCGGCGTTATATGATTGCTGCAACCCGCGGGTTGACTTGATCCACTGGTCGAAACTGCACTCGGTCAGCGACTGCAGTGCGTTCCCCGGCCGCCCGCGGTCGGACTCAATCACGCCTGCCACGCCGTTCAGATAGTCCCCGGTCGACGTCAGGCCGCCGCGTGCCATCAGCAGCGCGTGCATGTAGGACGTCGATCCCTCGGCGATCCAGATCTCTCTATAGTAGTTCTCCCGGGACCAGTCGTACGGATCCATTCCTCGCGGACGGATCTGTTTCACATTCCAGGTATGAAAGAACTCGTGCGAAACAAGCCCGGCGAGGCCCCTGCACGACTCCGGACGCCGGCTGTACGACGGGCCGATGGTAAAGACCGCTGAATTGATGTGTTCTGTCGCGCCTCCCGCATTCGTGAGAGCGTGAAAAAAGAACACGTACCGCTCGTAGGGGAGATCGCCCCAGAACGCCCTGTTGATCCCGATGACCGACCGGATGACGCCGATCAGCGAATCCACGTTGCACGTGATCGGGCCGAAGAGGCTGAGCACGTGCTGCTTCCCTTCAACGCTGAACGCATAGTCGCGCTGCGTCCCGATTTCGATCGGACAGTCGGCCAGGTGATCGTACGCGGGGGCGCTGAATTCCGTTCCACTCCCCGGAAGCGAATCGAGGCCGGTCGTGACGTGCCAGCCCGGAAAGGGGATCACGGTCAGACGGACGGGGGCCCCCCGGAAGGCCGGGAGGTACATGAACACCGACGTACCGTCGATGAACCCGTGTTCGTCATCAAGCCCCCGCGTGCGCTGTTCGAATTCGTTTGCATACACTTTGTACCGCACCACCACAGTGTGTGCGCCGCTCCGGTCAATGTGCCAGGTCGACTTATCCGTCTTGTGCCAGGGGACGGGCTGGCCCGACCCGTTCTGCGCGCTGAGTTCCTGCACCCCGCCCGCAAAATCAAAGAGCACGTACCGTCCCGTTCGCCACGCCGGAAGGGCGATATCAAGGCCGTCGCCCCGTCCGAGACCGTCGATGGTCATTGCGACGTGGAACAGATGCGTCGACGGCTCCGGCATCGAAAGCTTGTACGTGATGGCCGGCGATGCGGCGTGCGCCCCGTGTGCCAGCACGAGGGAGAGAAGGAGGACGGCACATCGGACCGTACCGTGCTTCATGTCAATCCTTTCCGGGTGACGGCGTCGCGAGTTCATATTTCAGGGTCTTGGCTTTTTCGATCGCCGGGCGTCCATCGGTCATCCAGCGCGGTGCGGGCTTGTCCATGAGATAATGATCGAAGAACTGCTGCATGCGGATGGAGAGATCCTTGCGGTTTTTCCGCTGGACCAGATTATGGTCCTCGTTGTTGTACGTGAGCATCCAGACCGGGCGGTCGAGCCGCCGCAACGCGTTGAAGAGCTCGATCCCCTGGTACCACGGGACAGCGCCGTCGGCATCGTTGTTCATCAGGAGGAGCGGCGTCCTGATGCTGTCCGCACGGAACAGCGGCGAATTTTCGATGTACAGGTCAGGCCGCTCCCAGAGTGTGCGGCCGATCCGGCTCTGCGACCTCTCGTACTGGAAGAGCCTGGCAAGTCCCGTCCCCCACCGGATGCCCCCGTAGGCGCTGGTCATATTGGACACCGCAGCTCCCGCCTCCGCCGCACGGAACATGTGCGTGCGCGTGACAATGAAAGCCGTCTGATAGCCTCCCCAGCTCTGCCCCTGCAGACCGATCCGGGCCGGGTCCACACAACCGCGTTCAATGAGTGCCCTGACACCCGGAACGATGCAATCGATCGCGCTCTGCCCGGGGTGCCCGACCCGGTAGCGGATGTCCGGTACGAATATCAGATATCCGCGGCTGACAAACAGGGGGATGTTGACCGTGGAGGCGCTCGGTGCGGGAGCCATCGGGCGGTAGAGAAGATCGGAATTGCGCTCATAATAATAAACGATCATCGGATATTTCCTGTGAGGGTCGAACCCTTCCGGCTTGTACAAAAGACCCTCGATCGGTTTCTTGTCTGCGGCATTCCAGTGGAAAAGCTCCACCGAGCCCCAGAGGTACTCCTGCCGCATCGGGTTTGCCCTGCTGACAATCACCGGCGCCGCGAATGTGGTGTCCGCCACGTAGAGATCGGGGTCTTCGGAAAAATTTCCCCGGGTAAATATGTACCGCGGCGTACCCTTTGCCCTGACGGGAGTGCTGTAGCTGTGCTGTGAAAGGACGAGAATCTGCGGTGCGGCAACGGCGCCGGCCCGCGCGGATGCAAAGCCGTTCATCTTGGTCTTCTCATCGAACACCCTCAGAAGCATCGGCGCTCCGGCGCTCAGATATTTCTCATCGGGGTCGAGGCGGACATACCGGTACCGCTCGTGCGCCTTGCGTCCTTCGCCGCCTGTCATGCACCATGCCGGCTGGCGTCCGCTGGGGTCGGTCACCCAGATGTCAAAGCGATCGTACACGAGCATCAGGCTGTCCCGGCCGATCCAGCCGGCGGACCCGTACGGGTCAGGATCGTCCGGCACGTCGTTTAACTCGTCGTACAGAGGAACCTTGACGGCCGCAGTGAGATTGACTGGCGTTCCTCCCGCGAGCGTCTCGGCGAACCAGTGCCGCTTCTTCCTGTCATACCAGGTCACGTACCGCCCTCCGGGGGAGAGGGTCACGCCATCATTGACTTTTGTCAGGAGACGCGTTCTTATTCCCCGAGCAAGATCGACGGCGTACACGTCGTACCACGGCAGGCCTTCCCACGTCTGCTGCCGCCGGTACGGGAGATTGGAGACGCCGAGCGCCATTCCGGGATTCCCTTCATCTGCGGTCGTCAGCGATGGCACGAGCGTGTCGGCGAGCTGGACGAACCGCCCTGCCGCGCAATGGATCACTGCGGTATATGTGCGCTTCTTCTCCTGGTCCAGCATCTTCAGCTGCTGGGGCTGAATGAGGGGGTCCTGCCAGTTCCATATGTCAAGGCGGGGAGTCACCTCGTCATTCATGGTTGTGTCGTCGGGCACAGGCACCGGGGCGGTGCCAACGAACAGGAGTGCCCCGTCTTTTGAAAAGGTCAACGGACCGTTTTCGCTCACGAGCCAGCGCCGGTACATTCCCGGCGTCAGCGTATCGGCAACGAGTTGGGCAGAGTCCTTTCCGCTCGTCCAGTAATACAGGCCGAAGAATCGTTGCTTCGACTTCGAGGTGTCCCGGTCCGCAACAAAAGCGGCCTGTGTGCCCGCCTCATCCCATGCCGGCTGCCGGTAGGATCCTTTCCCGATGGCGAGTGTGTCAATCGTGCGATGAGCGGTGGCGAAGACAAAAACGCCCGCCGTTGCGGTGGAGTCGTTGCCCGTCGAAGTGACGAGGAGCTTCGTGCCGTCCTTCGTCAACTGGTAGTCGCTTGCAAACGGAAATCTGTACTCCCGGCCGCTCCCCAGCTCCCGGAATACGACCGGCGTGCCGCGCTCTTCCTTCTTCTCGCCTCCCTGGTCGTCGGGGGCATCACTCTTAGACTTTCCCTGTGATTTCTTCGTTGTATCGGCGGGAGGAATCTCCTTTTCGAGCTGGTAGGCAACCCAGCCGGACCCCTTCTCGGGAAGCTTGAACGACTTGACGCGCGGAATCTTCACGACGCTGTGCGCACCCAGGGTGAGGATGCCCAGGGAATCCTTCGGGAGATCGTCCGCCTTCTTCTTGGCGATCTTTGCCTTCCGGAGATCGGCGAACATCGCCTTGATCGTGAAGACGGCATAATCGGAGTTTTCCGAGAATTTTCCGTTCACCCCGCGGGCAATGGTATCGGACGTTCCTGCCGCGACGTTCGTGACGATCAGCCGCGCGTCTCCTTCCTGGGGCTCCAGCGTGTACATGATCCACCGCCCGTCGGCCGTGATACACTCTCCCGCAACGCGGTTCCAGGAATCATATACATCGTGGCTGAGTGGAATCTTTACCGGCTGCTGTGCAGCCCCCGGGGGGGGCAGCAAGGTCATGCATGCGACGAACGCGCCGATGGAGAAGCCGCGGAAGGAGTTCATACACAGTCGTCCGGAAAAGTGGTGATGGTCGGGAGCGTTGATGCTCTCACGTGTATCGCAATGTCACGTCTGCCGTCGTCCCTGCGGGGAGAAGATACCTGCGGAGCCCTGATTCCTCCGGCGACGGCCATGGTGCGAGCGGGAGGATTTCCTTGCTGTTGACCGCAAGTTCGCCTGTGCAACCGGAAGGCATCGTCACGGTGAGGTGACGTTCGCCCCGTCCTCCGCTCGTTGCGACGACGATGTCACCTCTGACTGTCGGGGCGGTGACCGAAAGCATGGTCAGGTCGGCAGGCTGCGGCCTGATGAGGCAGCGTTCAAAGCCGGGGGCGAGGGGCTGTATCCCGGCAATTCCCATATACAGAAGATACAGCGGCACGGGACAGCTGTGACTCATCACCGAGCCCGCATCCGGGCGCTCCTTCCAGAATTCCTGCAGCGTGTTGTTCCGGCCGACTGATTCCATCGCAGACCAGCGTGTCCGGAAGTCGTGGAGGATCACCTCGGGCCGTCCGCCTTTTGCGAGGGCCCACAATCGCCAGCAGGCATTGGCGGGGTAGGAAAACCCCATGGCGGGGGGCGCCTCCGCAAGCATCGCCAGGGCGGCGTCGGTCCGCCCCTCAGGGCAAAGATCGTACAGGATCCCCAGCGCCAGGGACCTGTCGCAATACCGGCGCTCCTTCTCCCTGTCGCGCCACGGCCGATTCACGACGTAGATCCCCTCGCCGTCGTCCCAGAACTCTTCACGGGTTCTCCCGAGAAGTTCACCGGCAACACGGCGGGCATCGCGTTCCCATGCTTCCTCGCCGAACACCCTGCAGAGGGGCGCAAGGGCGTGTTCCAGCATGGCAACCGCATAGAGATTGAACACGCACTTCTTGTGTCCCTGTCTGGCATAGGCCAGGTGATCGATGTACACGGACGGAACGCCGAGGCCTTCCACCGGCAGGAGCCCGTCGTCACGGCGGAGCGAGCGGAGATACGTGTAGAACTTGAGCAGACGGGGAAAGACTTCCTCTATCGTTGCACGGTCCCCGGTGTAAAGATAATGATGCCAGCAGTCGAACACAAAGCCGATACCGTGATCGACCAGCGGTCCCCAGTACGAAGACTGGAGCTGCCGTTCCCAGAGCCGCGCGAGCCGGTCGTACGCCGGCCAGCAATCGAGAAAGTATCCCTCTTCGGTGATCCCCCTGCAATAGGTCGTAAGGAAGCGGGCGGGAGGGGCCGTTTCGCCGAAGGCAAGGTAGACGGCGTGGAGCTGGTGGCTTCCGTCCCCGCTGTATTGCTGTCGTTCGCGTCCCATGCCGTCGACCGCGAGATCCTGGACGGAATTGCAGACCGTATTGACGCTCGCCCGCAGCAGCGTATTGATCACCGGGTCGTCCGTGACCGCCTTCGGTTCGTGCGACCACGCAAAATTCCTGCGGCGGAGTCCAACCTGGCTGACCGTTGCTGTTCCGCCTGTATGGCGGATATGGAGTTGCAGCCATTGTACCGCCTCGTAATCGAACGTCTCAAACCTGTTCACTCCCTCCGTACATATGAACCGCGTCCAGGAGTGATAATGGGTGTTGAGAAGGGCGGCGCCGCCTGGTTCGTGGTGCTCCTGGACCATCAGTTCGATCACCGTCCCCGCGGGGGCATCGATGGTAAAGTAGGGCCAGCCGACCGCTTCTTCGCTCATTGAGAACGTGAGGACGGCGCCGCGTCCGGGCTCGAGCGGAACAGTCCACGGTCCGCCCTCAGCGGCTGTCGCCGCCGGCCGGCGGTCGACGCTGAATGCCCCCGGGGTGAGACATTCGAAATACTCTTCCGGCGGTCTGTGCCATGTCACAAACAGGGATTCCGCCAGCCGCGCGGCCGGGACGAGTGTTTCGCGGAGAAGCGGAATGCTCCTGGGACGGAGCCCGCACGCCTCCCGGGAGGCGCGGAGGTCATACGCGTACTCGCGGTACGCTGACGCGATCGGCGGCGCTGCCGCCGAAGAGTCCGGCAGCGGCATCGCTGCCGTCCACGAATCGTCGGGAGTGAACCCGCTCTTCTCCCATCCCGGCGTCGCGAGACGCGCGTCGTATTCCTCCTGGAGCGACCGCACGTACCAGCGCTTGTAGTGACCGGGTGTCCAGCTCCGCGCGATCCGGCATTGCCAGGTCGCGTCGGTGGCAACAAGCGCAGTCGAACCATCGGCATACTCGATCGCGAGCCTGCAGATGAATCCCGGCTTGCCCACGGGCCAGGTCCCGTCTCCATGTCCGAAGAACAGAACAGTCGTGCCGAGGACATTCTCGCCGGCATGCAGGTGCGGGGTCAGGTCGACCGGGTCCACTTCCATCCAGCGGGGATCCGACGGCGCGGGCCCCCACTGTACCCGCTCCCCGTTGACCTGCAGAAGATACCGGCTGTCCGCTGCGATCCACCCCGTCACCTTGCGGATCGGCGCGTCGATCGTGAGGACGCGCCGGAACTGGACGAACGTATTCGGGAGGCACCGTTCGGAAGGATACCAGATCCAGCGGGCAGGGGAGAGATCGAGCGTGTGCGCGGGAGGCGGGAACGCCGGGAGCGCGAGGGAGGCGTCCCGCTGGGGGCGCGTCCCCTGCCCGGCGATCCCTGGAGGGAGCAGCGCTGCGGGAATTCCCAGCGCCAGCCCGGTGAAAAAGTCCCTGCGCGTCAACCCCGGCATTACGACCCCTTCTGGAGCGGATGAGCTTCGGTGGTGAAGATGACCTTCTCAAACGGCAGAGTCTCCGGCGGAGCGAACAACAGGTAGAGGTACTTCATGGTCTCCGCCATAAAATAAGGCTCCATCCGGTCCATTTTCTCCTTCGTGATCACGTTGTTCAGTTCTGCATACCCTTCGTCCGTGCGGCAATACGTCATGAGGCCTTCCAGGAACGAAACTCCCATGCGCAGGTAGAGCGAATCCCCGGTGGCCCGGTACAGATAATATGCTGATTCCATGATTTCAGGATTCAGGAAATACCGGGGCTTTTCGACGAGCCCCGTCGCATAGTTGTACTGCTCCGGCTCGATGCCGTTTTTCGTCCACATCGCATAACAGGAGTTCATAAGCCGCTTCGCACGCGGGAGGTCTCCCGCCAGAACCTGCACGGCCGGGAAAAACGCGTCCAGGGCGCCGAACCAGGTCTTTGTCCGCTTCCCGGTGTTCATGTTTGCATGTCCGTACCAGAACCCCGCGCGGCTGGAATCGAGGAGATGCGCGTTGATCGCGGCATACGCTTCGGTCCACATCTTCTGGCAATCCTGGTCGTTGAAGAGAATGCCGGCTTTGAGAAGATATTCGTAATACGAATCGATACAGGCGCTCAGATGGCTGTCAGTACTTTTCCATTCTGACGTCGTGACGTCGATCGCATCGCCTACGAGGCCCAGAGGCGAACGGACGTCGTAGAGCTGCAGGAGGGCGATTTTTGCGTGGTTATAGTACTTCGGCTTTCCCGTCAACATGGAGAGCGTTCCGAATTCAAGGAGGAGCGTGCCCGCCTCGCCGGGATTGGTGACCTGTCCGGACACTGCGCCTGTCTTCAGGTTGACCATCCGGTAGGGGAGACCCGATCCGGTGATGAATGCAGGGAGGAGGTGCGTGCCGAGGGAGTCCGCAAGGTTGAGCAACCGGTTGTCCCCGGTCAGTTCATAGTTCGACAGGAGGCTTCCCATTGCCCGTATCGTAATTTCGAACACGTCAACGGACTGGTCCGAATCGAACCTGAGGTGGGTGGCGAGGAACTCGCGGGTGCTGTCGGCCTCCTCGGTGAGCCCCATGAGTGTCATGGTGTCCAGCGCTTCGAGGGCGGTCAGATACATGGGTGTCGTATTCCAGTTGTACGCCGTCTTGCTGAGCGGCCGATAGCCGTCGTACCCCCACGCATATTTCTTATAACCGTTCCATGCATGGACGAATTCCGATCGTACCTTCTCCGCAAGCAGCCGGGTGTCAAGCTGCTGGGCTCCTGCCGATAACGAGAAGCAGACGACTGAGAGACATACGAGAAATTTGCGCATGACGTCCTCTTTCAAAGATCACTGTGATTTGAAGAATGTCCAGGTGTGCGGAGAAACCTGTTGTTCCGACGCAC
>JBGPYM010000162.1:0-7373 GCA_041493205.1 Bacteroidota bacterium | reverse complement strand
GCTGCTTTGCCACGCATGCCGACACGTTTGCGTACAAGAAAGACGAGTACGTCACCAGGATCAAGGGTCTCCGGCAGGAGGAGTTCGACCTTGAGCTCGACACGAACCGGCCGTACAAGAACTTTCAGGACAGGATCAACGTGCACCGGGAGGAACTGAACGAGCTTCTCCGGCGCCTGAAAAAGGAGGGGAAACACATCCACATCTACGGGGCATCCACCAAGGGGAACACGATCCTTCAGTGGTGCGGGATCGATCAAAGGATCATTGATGTTGCGGCCGAGCGGAATCCGGACAAATTCGGCGCCCGCACGCTCGGGACCGACATCCCGATCGTGAGCGAAGCCGATTCCCGCGCGATGAAGCCCGATTATTACCTGGTCCTTCCATGGCATTTCCGGGAAGAAATCCTGGCCCGCGAGGCCGAGACGCTCCGCCGGGGCACCGGACTGATCTTTCCTCTTCCGACCATTGAAGTCGTACGCCAGTGAACGCGCGCCCCCGACCACCATCCTCCCGGCGGCGCATCGTTGACCGACCACGCATCCTGTTCGTCTCTCACCCCGCCGTCCGCTGCGGCGTCCACCAGTATGGCCTCACGACCGCCGCGGAACTCCGGAAATCCCGCCGGTACGAGTTCCTGTACCGCGAATGTTCAAGCCCCGCAGATCTGCGGGCCGCATTTACGCAGCTCCAGCCGCGGGTGATCATCTACAACTTCACGCTCCTCACCCTCCCCTGGGTCACGCGGGATCTTCTTCGCACCATTCCCGTGCCGCACGTCGGCATACTCCACGAAGGTACCCAGCGGACCGCCGACAGCCTCGACACCGACCTGTTCCATTATCACATCGCCCCCGACCCGACGCTCCTGCTGTTCAATTCTCTCGTGTATAAAAGCGGTCGGGTGATCCCGCGCTTTACGAACACAAAGCGCCTGCCCCGCGTCCCTGTCATCGGGAGCTTCGGGTTCGGGACGCCCGGGAAGGGATTTGACGCCGTCGTCCGCCAGGTACAGGATGAGTTCGACCGCGCGGTCATCCGCCTGCACATTCCCTTGAACGACGTTGTGGATCGCGACGGCGCGCGGGCACAGGCGGTCATCGACCAGTGCCGGGCGCTTGTCACCAAGCCGGGCATCCGCCTCGACGTCACGCAGCATTTCCTGTCCAACAATCAGCTTCTCGATTTCCTCGCCGGCAATTCGCTGAACGCTTTCTTCTACGCCACAAACGAAGGACGCGGGATCTCGAGCGTCCTCGATTACGCGCTTGCCGTCCGGCGCCCGATTGCCATCACCAGAAGCGTGATGTTCCGCCATCTGTTCGATGTGCAGCCGTCCATCTGCATCGAAGATTCCAGCCTCCGCCAGATTCTCCGGAACGGTTTCGCTCCGCTTGCAAACGTTGCACATGAGTGGACGGCGGAGAATCTCCTCTGGGACTTTGAACGCATCATTGAATCCATCCTGAACCGCCCGCTCATCGTTCAGCCGTATCACCCTTTCCTCAAGAGGGTACGCAGGTTCCTTCGCAAGCGGCTCGCGCGGACCAGCCTGGCCGGCGACAAGCTGATGCGGGCGCCCGCCCTTCCGCCCGTGACCCGATCCGGTGCCGGCAGGCGGCAGACGGCGGCTTCCCGCGCAACGATCACAGGCGCGCGGAAGTTCAACAGGATACTCGATGATGCCGCCCGGCGGCAGTATGCCCCGGTGATCGATACCCTCAGCGAACTTCTTCCCGACATGATGTCGCGGAAGATGGCCCGCGCCAACATACAGCAGGCATTCGTCTTTGACACGGTGCGGCACCTCGCGTCCCGGAAACGGGGAGCCCGCATCCTCGCCGTCGGCAGCTACGAAGACACTGCGGCGCATGCGCTGCGGGCGCTGGGCGCCTCCATCGACATGATCGATCCGATCATCAATTACGACCTGGCCACGTTCCTCCACAAGCCTTCCACGAAACGGGGTTCGTACGACGTCGTGCTCTCCACTTCCGTGCTCGAGCACGTACGCGACGACGTTCAGTTTCTCGCGGACATTGCGACCCTGCTTGCGCCGGGGGGCTTTGCGGTCCTGACGTGCGACTTCAACGACCAGTACCGGCCGGGTGATACGATTCCGCCGGAAGATTTCCGATTCTACACGCAGAACGATATTATCGACCGCCTGCTCCCGCGCCTCACTGATTGCGCGCTCGCGGACACCCCTTCCTGGGACTGTCCGTCACCCGATTTCGAATATGCGGGGTGCCGTTACACATTCGCCTCGCTGGTATTCCGGAAAAAGAAGCCGCGATGAACGCGCTCATCTTCGGCGCAGGCGGCCAGGACGGCTATTATCTTGCGTCGGCCTGCAGGCGTGAGGGTGTGACCCCGATCGCCGTCTCCCGGTCGTCCGGCGACGCCGTGTGCGACGTGTCGGACGCGGGCGCAGTCATCTCCCTGATCCGGCACCACCGTCCCGCGTATGTGTTTCACCTCGCCGCACACTCCACGACACGTCACGAGGCGCTCTTCGACCACCATGCCACCATCGCGGGCGGCACGCTCAATATCCTCGAGGCGGTGCGGGTACACAGCCCGCAGTCGCGGGTATTCATCGCAGGGAGCGGGGTCCAGTTTGTGAACGAAGGAAAACCGATTTCGGAACGGGACGCATTCGCCCCCACCAGTTCCTATGCCGTCGCCCGGATCCAGTCGGCGTTTGCGGCACGGTATTTCCGCTCGCTCGGCATCAGGACGTACCTGGGATATCTTTTCCATCACGAGAGCCCGCGCCGTACACCGGACCATGTCAGCATGATGATCGCGCTCGCCGCGCGCAGGATTGCCGCAGGCAGCACCGAGAGCGTGACCGTCGGCGATCCTTCTGTAGAAAAGGAATGGACGTTTGCCGGCGATGTCGCCGAGGCGATGCTGACGCTGGTGCGACAGGACGACGTCGCTGAAGCAGTCATCGGGTCGGGCAAAGCGTATTCGATAGCGCAATGGCTCGACGCCTGTTTTCGCAGCACGGGTCTCCGCTGGGAGAACCACGTCCGCGTGCGTGAAGGATTCGTGCCGGAGTACCGGCGGCTTGTGTCGGACCCCGGAACGATGAACCGCCTTGGCTGGCAACCAGCGGTGGATTTCACGGCGCTCGCGGCCATGATGATGCAGGAACCGTAATGCACGCACGGCGCATCCTCCTCGGGCACCTTGGCTCCTTCGGGGATTGCCTGTATGCCACTGCTGTCGCCCGCCAGATCAAGCACGATGAGCCGGCGTGCCATCTGACCTGGGCCATCGGATCGAAATACCGGTCCGTCATCGATGAAAATCCCTTCGTGGATGCGATCTGGGAAATTCCCCTTGCCCGGCGGGACGATGCGGACGCGACCTGGCGGCGTTTTGCCGCTGAGGCCCGCGCACGCGTCAGACGGGGCGAGTTTGACCGGGCCTTTTTCACGCAACTCAGCCCGGACAATTACCAGAACTTCGACGGGACCATCCGCGCCTCCATCTTTCGCGGGTACCCGCACCCGGTGACCGTTCCGGTACAACCGGTCATCCGTTTGAACGACCGCGACGTGGCGGCAGCCCGGGGGTTCGCCGAGCGTCACGGGCTGGCCGGACGGACGCACGTCATTCTCTTCGAGTGTGCCGCTGAGAGCAGGCAGTCGTTCGTCACGATCGCCTTCGCGGCCGCGGTCGCCGCGCGTGTGACCGCCCGGCGCGATGACACGGTGTTCATCCTCTCCTCAACGGAACGCGTGCAGGAAACGCCCGGGAAGATCGTCGACGGGAGCATCCTCACGCTCACCCAGAATGCGGAACTCAGCAGATATTGCACGCTGCTTGTCGGCTGCTCCAGCGGGATCTCGTGGCTCTGCACCTCCGACTGGGCGAAACCACT
Organism: Bacteroidota bacterium; assembly: GCA_041493205.1. GTDB lineage: Bacteria > Bacteroidota > Ignavibacteria > UBA10030 > UBA6906 > JBGPYM01. Next base: position 3,475 of record JBGPYM010000162.1, on the reverse strand, counting down.
CCCGGCGATCCAGTTGCTGAGGCGCTCCACGTCCGTGTTCGCTTCCATGGTTCATGACGCCGAACATTTCGGACTATCGGCAGAACATATCATCGAGCTGACGGACTGCCCTGAAGAGCGTGTCGCCGATTGCATCCAGGCCGTCCTGCACGGGTCGTTTGCGGAGGCGCGGAAGGAGTTTCACGAGCAGATTCCCGTCCGTCTCGATTTTTACATCGAGGTGTTCCTGCGCTCGGTCCTCCGGCAGAAGCAGCCGCTGAAGATCGCGCGCTCCCTCGGTCACGTGTTCCGGAGATACGGCCCCCGTCCCTTCCTCCGGTATATTCTCGACAAGGTTTCATTCTGACACCGCGCGCATGACCGCCCCTGCTCCCCTCATCGCAGTCATCGTACCGATATATAACCGGAGGGCCATCACCTGCGATTTTCTCCGGAGCTTTTCGTCCGTACGGTATCCACGCTACGAAATGATTCTCGTGGACGACGGAAGCACGGATGGATCGGCGGACGCCATTACGCGCGAGTTTCCTTCTGTCCGGATCATCCGCACGCACGGCGGGCTCTGGTGGACGCGTGCGACGAACATCGGCATCGCGGACGCCCGCGGGCGGGAGGCGGAGTATATTCTCACCATCAATGACGATGTGCTGGTCGATCCATTCCTCCTCGATGCGCTGGTGCGCACCGCGGAGTCCCGGCCCGGGACACTCGTCGGATCCACGATCTATTACCAGTCGGATCCGGAGCGCATCTGGTACGCCGGGGGGAAGATGCACTGGCTGGCCGGGGATCTTGTCCACCGGACGTCGGCCGACGACGGGCCCCTCTGCTGGCTGACCGGCATGGGGACGCTCGTCCCCGTGCAGGTGTTTGATGCGATCGGCTCCTATGACGAGATTCATTTTCCCCAGTACGCGGCAGACGCCGATTTCAGTCTCCGTGCGGTGAAGGCGGGCTTTCCGCTGGCAATCGCCCCGGATGCCAGGATATGGAACAGAACGGAAGAATCGGTGCAGCGGCGGGTGCGTGAGCGTGTCACACCACGCACGTTCTTTCTGCCGCTCTTCTCGAACAAGTCGGATGCAAAGCTCTCGCTCCGCCTTGTGCTCTACCGGCGGCACTGGCCTGCAGCGATCCGTCCGGTCGCGTTTGTGGCGTACTATGCAAAGTTCCTTGCGAAGCAGGTCAAACGCCTCATCCATCTCTCGTCACCCTGACTGAAGCGCCCGGAAACCCGGGGAAGGCATACGTGCAGATTGCCGCATATAATACCAACTGGATCGCCATGGGCGGAGGTGAAAAGTACTTCTGCTCCGCGCTCGAGGCGCTCGCCACCGAGCACGACGTTACGCTGATACTCCCCGAGGAGGGGGTCACGCCGGCGCGGTTGAAGGAGTACTTTCATCTCACGCTCGACAGCGTTCGCATGGCACCCATCCCTGACCGCGCCAGGATGCCCATGCTCCGCTCCGCCGACTTGGCGCTGATTCTTTCAAACTGGTATCCGCTCCCGGTCGACCCTTCCCGTTCCGTGTATATCCTGCAGATTCCGTATGGTCCCATGGGCGTGCGCCGCATACTCCGGGACGGGCTCCGCGGAGACTTCCGTGAGTCAGTGAAGGACCTGTTCCGGCGCTCATTGCTCCGGCGGGCCCGTGCCGCCGCGGGTGTGATCGTGTATTCGCACTTCGTGCAGGAGATACTGCGGCGGCATCATCGGATTGATGCGACCGTCCTGTATCCGCCGATCGATGATTTCGGGCGCGAGGGCGTGAAGCAGCCGCTGATCCTGAGTGTCGGGCGGGTCTTCCGCGGTCTTTACAACGACAAGCGTTACCCGTTTCTGATCGAGGCGTTCAAGGAACTCTGCCGCCGTGTTCCGGGGCAACCATGGGAGTACTGGATTGTCGGGAGTTGCGGCGAGGACGGCGAATCCCGGAAGTATCTTGCGGAGCTCCGCAGCAGTGCGGAGGGTTACCCCATTGTATTTCACCTCAATTCGCCGTATTCATTTCTTGCCGATTGTTATCACCGTGCGCAACTCTTCTGGCACGCCGCGGGATTCGGGATCGATGAGGCGCGGTTTCCCGAACAGATGGAGCACTTCGGCATGACGACTGCAGAGGCAATGACCGCCGGGTGCGTCCCGGTCGTCGTCAACAGCGGCGGCCAGCGCGAAATCGTCGCCGGCGGCGTCTCGGGCACTCTCTGGACCACGCGCGAGGAACTCATCACCGCAACGCTCGGCGTGATGGAGAATCCTGCACGCGCCTCCCGCATGGGCGCTGCCGCCCGCCTTCGCGCGCTTGAGTTCGGCAGGGACGCATTCTCGCGGCAGGTCCGCGATTTCTTCTCACAGCGCAAAGAACACATCTATGGCAGCACATAAGCCGAAGCCGGCACCGCCCGCATCCGCGGGAAATCCCTTCGAGCGATTTTCGCCGGTGACGCTGGACCTTCTCTGCGTCGGACTTCTGTACGTGGTCACGCTGGTACTGTTCCGCGGCATCATTTTCGACAACGCGGCCTTCGCCTCGGAAGGTGACACGGCCACCGCCATGAGCTATGCCGCCGCCGGCAACCGCATCACGCAGGCCGAAGGAACCGAGGTTCTCTGGATGCCATTCTTCTTCAGCGGCATGCCGACGTTCGGCAATGTGGCGTACGTACCGCGGAACGTCAACTATCTCCAGACCACCGCACAGACCGTTCTCAACCTTCTGTATCTCAACGGCAAGTGGACCTGGCTCATCGTCTATTGCCTGATTGGCGGCGTCGGTATGCTGTTCCTGATGCGCGCGTGGGGATACTCGCGCCCTGCAGCGCTGATCGCCGCGTTCACCGTCATGCTGAGTCCGTACGCCGTCGGGCTGCCGGGCGAGGGGCATGGATCGAAGCTGATGGCGCTCTGTTACCTGCCGCTCCTGGTGTTGCTCACGCATAAACTGTTCGAACGGCGCGACCTGCTCAGCTTCGGCCTTTTTTCCGCGGGGGTCGGTACGCTCATGCTCACCAATCACATGCAGATGGTCTATTACGTCTTCATGGTGATGGGGTTGTACCTTGTATACGATGCCGTCCAGGACCTCCGGAGCAATCCTGTCCGTGCGCTGGTGAGGGTACTCCTCTTTGCGGGCGGTCTCGCGGTGGGATTCGCGATTTCTTCCTACATCTATCTTTCGGTCTACGAGTACGCGCAGTACTCCATGCGCGGGGGCGGAACGACGGGAGCGGCAGGGGGACTTGCCTTCGATTACGCGACGAACTGGTCCTGGCACCCAGGAGAAATCATCACGCTGCTCATCCCCGGGTTTTACGGGTTGAAGGCGGACCTGTACTGGGGCCCCATTGTGCCGTGGACCAACAGCAGTGTGTACGTCGGACTTGTGCCGATCCTGTTTGGTGTTATCGCCCTGGTGTACCAGCGAACCCGGCTGGTCATTTTTTTTGCAGTGATAACGCTGCTCCTTGTTCT
>JBGPYM010000333.1:0-2985 GCA_041493205.1 Bacteroidota bacterium | reverse complement strand
GGCGACGATCAGGCCGGTCACGAAAACCGTCGCGCCGGCAGCGAGGGCCGGGAGGAACCGGAGAGCAAAGAGAGAGTCGCCGGTCAGAAGCCGGCTCACGGCGAGGATGAGAATCGAGAGGGGGGGCTGATCGACGTAGCCGGCCGCGGGATGTTCGGCGCAGGCAATGTAATAGAGCTCGTCTCGAAATATGCCGTAGCTGCCCCAGAGAGTGAGCGCGAGCTGAAGGAGTACGCGCCCGACGGCGAACCAGAATGGAACGGCATATGCCCCGGTGACGAGCGCACGGAACAAGGGCCGGATTTTCATCAGCGGACGATCAGATAATAGACGATATAAATCCACGAGAGAATTCCATGGATGATCGCCCAGAGAACCGAGTGGTTGACGGACCACGAAATCGTGATGGCGAGTGCCGCGCCGATGCCGATGCCCGACCTGACAACCTCGCGCCTGTAGCTCGTTGTCATGATGACCTCGCTGCGAAGTGTGCGTTGCGCATGCTCTTCCGCTACCAGCTCCCCGACGATCCGCCGCCTGAGAAGCTCCCTCCCCCTCCTGAGAACCCGCCCCCCGAGGATCCGGACCCGCCACCGGACGACCACCCGCCCCCGGTACCGGCGGCGAAGATTTTCTTCTCGGCAAGCTTCTTTACAATTTCCTTCCCCTTGTCGCTTGTGCTGAGCCAGAGCTTGATCACCGGGAAACCCAGCGCGTACATGGCAAACAGCGTGACACCCGCCGCGACCCCGAGGATCGCCGAAGGGAATGCAATCCAGAACGGGAGGAGGAAGACGTAGAGGAACCATGAAGGACCGCCTCTGGTGAGCAGGCCGATCATCGTGAAGATCCCCACGACGAGAAGAAACATAGCTCCGGCGAAGAGGCGGAACATGATATCACCGGGCTCAAAGGTCGACCCTTCCTCCGTCGCAGCGTACGACCCGCGGATCGCCGCCAGCATCGACTCCACCCCGCCGGTGACCCCCGCATCGTAGTTTCCCTGCTTGAACCTGGGAATGATTTCTTTCCGAATGATGGCGCCGCAGGTCGCGTCGGTCAGATCACCCTCGAGCCCGCGGCCGACCTCGATGCGCACCTTCCGGTCGTCACGCGCAACGAGCAGGAGGACACCGTTGTCTTTGCCCTTCTGCCCGAGTTTCCAGTTTTGCGCGACGCGTATGGAATATTCCTCCAGCACCTCGCCTTCAAGGGATGCCACCGTCAGAACAACGACCTGATTGGAGGTCGAGTCTTCATGTTCTTTCAGCAACTGAGAGAGGTATTGCACCGTGGCAGGAGAGAGGATGCCGGCGTAGTCGTTGACCCTGCCTGAGAGGAACGGGATTTCTGCGCCGGTGGCGGTGGCAGTTGCGGCCAGCAGGCCGGCAATAAAGGCACACGTCCGGAGGATGCTCCGCATCGTGGTCACCGTCAGTCTTTGCCGACGCGGAGCGTGTCGGAGAGCTCATCGCGGTCGCCTTTGCCGCGGGCCACTCCGTGCTTTCGCAGCAGCGTTCCGCAAGCCGCGATTGCCTCCACAAGCCCATCGGCGGGCTTCCCCGCAACGATCCCGCCGATCACTCGCTGCACCACTCCATCCCACTCCTCCTTCTTCACTTTCGCATTGATACCGGCATCACCGACGACCAGGACGCGTCGTTCAAAAAGGCTGACAAAGATAAGGATACCCGTGCGTGCCTTCGTATGGAACACTTCCTCGCTGATGAACGCCTCGGCTGCCCGCTGTTCCACGCGCCGGGAGAGCAGATGGCGCCCGGCAAACAGGCGCCTGAGGGGTGCAACGATCCTGATCGCAAGCATGCCGCAAGCGCCCGCTGCAAGCGTGGCAAGTCCCAGCTCCATGGCATCATAGGGAACCCACGCCGCAAGAAGGCTCCGGACGACCGTCAGAACCGCAAACGTGAGCGCGCCGGCCAGTACGCCCCCGCGCCACTCCGCCTCTTCGTAATGATCGCTCCGTTCGACGACATAAGGGACGATTTCCCCCGAAGTCTGCAGTTCGGCTTCGCGGACTGCTTCCGTGATGCGATTTCTCTCATCGGGTGAAAACAGCCGTTCGACAATAGATGCCATGAAGTGCTCCTGAATATCCGGGTAAGATATCAAACGGTCATCCAACACACAAGAGTTCTCTCAGCGACTCTCCGCGTCCCGCACGCGCGCATAGGAGTAACAATCGAGCGGCGTTCCTCCGATGTTCGGAAATATCATCCACCGCCGGAGGATCCCCTCCCTCTCCATCCCGGCCTTCTCCATAACGCGGGCCGATGACGGGTTTGCCACGGCACAGACCGCCCAGACGCGCTCCAGTTCCTCCTGCGTGTCAGTCCACGCAAGTACGGCCTTCAGCGCCTCGGTGGTGTACCCCTCGTTCCAGTGCGCCTTCGCGAGGACATAGCCGATATTTGCCATGTATGCGTCAACACGCGCATCGATCATGCCGATGAGACGGCCGGACTCCCTGAGCGTGATGGCCCATGTATAGGTGGTCCCCCGCTCCCATGCCTCGAGGGCCCGCGCAACGAATGCGGCAATCTCCTCCGGCGTTTGATCCGGCCTCCAGAGGAGGTACCGCGTGACCTCCGGATCGTGTGCATATGCGCGAAGCACGGCGGGGACATCCCCGGGCAACGGTTTGCGCAACAGGAGGCGGGCGGTCTGGATCGTTTCGGGGGCGTGCGTCATGGGCGGCGGGGCGGGACTCCATCCGGCGTGGAAGGTATCCCGCCGGTCAGATCATTTCCTTCAGGAGCTCTTTGCGCGGGTTCGGGATGACGACCTTATTGACCAGCAGGCCGCGGTCTGCGCAGACCGCGGCTGCAGAGGCAACGGCGGAAGTCACAGCGGCGACGTCGCCGGTCAGGGTCATGAACGCCTTCCCTCCCAGAGCCATCGCAAGCCGTATTTCAATCAGCGTGACACGGGATGTCTTCACCGCTGCGTCGGCCGCCTCGATCAGCG
>JBGPYM010000232.1:0-4926 GCA_041493205.1 Bacteroidota bacterium | reverse complement strand
CAGGCGCCGTCGGCTACCTCGGATTCAACGGGAGTCTTGATACCTGCATCGCAATCCGGACCGTCATCGCGCACCGTGGGAAACTCTCGATCCAGACGGGGGCGGGGATTGTTGCTGATTCGGTGCCCGGACTCGAATACGACGAGACGGTCAACAAGGCCCGGGCGCTCATGCTTGCGGTGAAAAGCGCGGCGAACGGACTCCGTTCAGCAGTGACAGAGGAAGGGTGAGGCGAGAAATCCATGGTTCTGGTCATCGACAACTACGACTCGTTCACCTATAACCTGGTCCAGCTCCTCGGCGGCATGGTGGGTGAGGTGGTCGTGCGGCGGAACGACAAGATCGGGCTTGGAGAAATCGGTGCAATGGCGCCCGAACGAATCGTCATCTCGCCGGGACCTGGCAGGCCGGAGGACGCCGGCATCACGGTCAGTCTGATCAAGAAATATTCGCCGACGATTCCGATTCTCGGGGTCTGCCTCGGCCACCAGGCAATCGGTGTGGCATTTGGCGGTACGGTCGTCCATGCGCCGGTCCTGATGCACGGACGGACATCCCAGATCAATCACAACGGCAATTCGCTGTTTGCAGGTGTGAGCAATCCGTTTACCGCGACCCGGTACCACTCGCTCGTCGTGTCGCGCGAAGGTCTTCCCGCGGATCTGGAAGTGACCGCCGAAACCGATGACGGGGTCATCATGGCATTGCGGCACAAGTTGCACCCGACAGTGGGAGTTCAGTTTCACCCGGAGTCGATACTGACCGACGAGGGGGCGCGCATCGTACGCAACTGGCTGGAGGCGAAATCATGACGATGAAACTGTGCATCGAGAAGTGCCTTGCGGGCGAGAACCTGACGGTGGACGAGGCGTCGGGCGCGCTCGAGCTGATCATGACAAACCAGGCGACAGAAGCACAGATCGCCGGGCTGCTGATTGCTCTCCGGGCAAAAGGGGAGACGGTAGACGAACTCGTGGGGTTCGCCCGGACCATGCGGGAGAAGTCGGTCAGGGTCAAGGTAGACGACCCCCAGGCGATCGACATGTGCGGAACCGGAGGAGACGGGCTCGGGACGTTCAATATTTCCACGCTCGCATCGCTGGTTGCCGCGGGGGCGGGCGTTACGGTGGCAAAACATGGAAACCGGTCGGTCTCAAGCCGGAGCGGGAGCGCGGATCTTCTGAGCGCCCTCGGTGTCAATATCCAGCTCGCGCCCGAAAGGGCAGGAGAGTGCATCAACGCGGTTGGGGTCGGGTTCCTCTTTGCTCCCCTGTTTCATCCTGCCATGAAATATGCCGCGAAGCCCCGGACGGAGCTCGGGGTGCGGACGATATTCAACATGCTCGGTCCCATCACGAATCCGGCGGGGGTCAAGAACCAGGTCATCGGGGCGTACGAAAGCGACGTTGCGTCACGGCTCGCAGGGGCTCTTGGTCAGCTCCTGACGGATAAGTCGTGCGTGCTTCACAGCGAAGACGGAATGGACGAGGTGTCGGTCTCCGGCGCGACAACGGTATTCGAGGTCGGCTCGAAAAGCAATATGAGGAAGTACAGCCTCGCTCCCGGGAATTTCGGACTCACGGAACGGCCCGTGGGGGCTGTCCGCGGCGGGTCCGCAGACGAGAACGCGGCAATTGCCCGGCGCGTCCTCGACAAGGAGCGGGGGCCGTATCGGGACGTCGTGGTCGCGAACGCCGCGCTCGGCATCTACGTGGCAGGAAAGGCAGCCGGGCTCATGGAAGCAAGTGCCATGGCGGGGGAATCAATCGACTCCGGCCGGGCCGGAGAGACTCTGAAGCGACTCGTCGAGCATACAAACCGGTTATGAATTTCCTTCAGACTATACTGTCCCATAAGTCGGAGGAAGTCGCACTGCGCAAGAAGACCGTGCCGGTGGAAGCTCTGAGAGAAACGCCGGGTTTCGAGCGAACCACCCTCTCACTCTCCTCGGCACTCGGCGCGCGGGAGTTTGCGGTCATTGCTGAACTGAAGAAGGCCTCCCCATCCAAAGGTGTGTTGCGGGAAGTGTATGATCCCGTGGGAATCGCAAACCAATATGAGAACTCAGGAGCAAGCGCCATTTCGGTCCTGACCGACAGCCGCTTTTTCCACGGGACGCTTCATGATCTTGAGGCAGTTCGCGCGGAGGTCGGGATTCCTCTGCTGCGCAAGGATTTTATCATCGATCCGTACCAGCTGGTGGAGTCAAAAGCGTCCGGAGCAGATTCCGTACTTCTCATTGTCGCTGCGGTCGAACCCTCGCGGTTGAAGGAAATGCTGGCCGGGGCGAGGTTGATCGGACTCGAGTGCCTTGTCGAAGTCCACTCGGCCCCTGAACTCCGGGTGGCACTCGACGCAGGCGCTGCAATGGTCGGCATTAACAACAGGGACCTGGCGACGTTCACGACCGACATCGCAACATCGCTGACCCTCGCTGCTGAAGTCCCCAAAGGCGTTCTCTGTGTCAGTGAGAGCGGCATCAGCTCGCAGAACGATGTCGTCAGGCTCAGAAGTGCGGGTGTTCGTGCGGTCCTGATCGGGGAAGCGTTCATGCGGGCAAGCAATCCCGGAGAAGAGCTCGCCCGATTTCTGGCAATGGCGGAGGAAATGACTTGAAAGTCAAATTCTGCGGCATGACACGGCTGGAAGATGCGCTTTTCGCCGTCGACCACGGGGTGGACGCGATCGGGTTCATATTCGTGCGGACGAGCCCGAGGTACATCGACCCGGATGCGGCCGGGTGTATCATCAGGTCGCTTCCGCCGTTCGTCACCCCGGTAGGTGTGTTCGCCAACGAGCCGCGCGAGGAGATCCAGCGGGCAATTGCCATTGCGGGGATCCGGTGCCTGCAGCTTCATGGCGACGAACCGCCGGGAGAGACCGAAGGTTACGCCGTCCCGGTCATCAAGGGGTTTCATGTGGGAGGGAACTTCGATCCCGTGATCCTCAGCTCGTATCTGACGCCGGCGCATCTGCTCGACTCGCAGGTTGCGGGCATGCGCGGAGGGACGGGCAAAACATTCGACTGGAATATCGCGGTGCAGGCAAAGCAGTACGGCCGGATCATTCTGAGCGGCGGTCTGACGCCCGAAAACGTTGCGGAGGCGGTGCGTACTGTCCGCCCCTACGCTGTCGACGTGTGCAGCGGGGTGGAATCGTTGCCGGGAGTAAAAGACCCTGACCGGATGCTCAGGTTTCTCCGCGCACTCTCAGTGTAAACAAAATCACCTTCAGGAGTTCAGATGCTTATTGTCATGAAGAACAACGCGACCCGCGAAGAGATCCACCGGGTATGGAAGAAGATCGAAGAGATGGGATACCGCGCCCATGAAATCCCCGGCGCCCAGAGGGTCGCCATCGGCATCACGGGAAACAAGGGGAAGGTTGACCCCGAATTGTTTTCCACGATGGGCGGGGTGGAAAAGGCAATTCCGGTCTCGAAGCCGTACAAGCTGGCCGGGCGTGATGCAAAGTCCGAAAACTCGGAGATCAACGTCGGGGGAGAAATCATCGGCGGCAGGGAGCTCGCGATCATTGCAGGACCCTGCTCCGTGGAGAGCTGGGACCAGTTGATTGCGACCGCGCGTGCCGTCAAGGAAGCAGGTGCGAAATTCCTGCGCGGGGGCGCCTTCAAGCCGCGCACGTCGCCCTACACGTTCCAGGGGATGAAAGAGGAGGGGCTGGTGCTCCTTCGCGAGGCTCGGGCGGAGACGGGGCTCAAGATCGTTACGGAAGTGAAAGACGTACTGACGCTCCCGGCAGTCGCCGAAGTTGCGGACATGATTCAGATCGGGGCCAGGAACATGAACAATTTCGGCCTGCTCGAGGCGGTCGGGGATTTGCGGACGCCGGTTCTTCTGAAACGAGGCATTGCCGCCACGATCGAGGAGCTTCTCATGGCCGCCGAGTACATCCTCGCGCGCGGGAACCTGAACGTCATACTGTGCGAACGTGGGATCAGGACATTCGAGCCGGCAACGCGCAACACACTCGACCTGAATGCCGTGCCGGTGGTGAAGAAGCTTTCGCATCTGCCGATCATCGTCGATCCAAGCCACGGCATTGGCATGTGGGACGGGGTGACGGCCATGGCTCTCGCGGGCGTCGCGGCCGGGGCAGACGGACTGATGATCGAAGTCCATCCCAATCCCGCCGATGCGCTCTCCGACGGATCTCAGTCGTTGAAACCGGAGAGATTTAAAGAGCTGGTCGAGAAAGTGAGGCGGATTGCCGAAGTCGTCGACCGGACAGTCGCCGCGGAGGTGGAAGGGTGATGCCTCACGAGACCGGTCCTGCATCCGCATCGCCCGACGCCCGCGGCTATTTCGGGGTGTACGGCGGACAGTTCGTTCCCGAGACGCTCATCCCCGCCTTGCGTGAACTCGAAGATATCTATGGGGCAGCCAGACAGGATACAGCGTTCCTCGCGGAATTCGACCGGCTCCTCCATGATTATGTTGGCCGGCCCACGCCGCTGACTACGGCGGAGCGGCTGACAGAGCATTATGGCGCAGGGACGATCTACCTGAAGCGGGAAGACCTCTGCCACACCGGTGCGCACAAAATCAACAACACGATCGGCCAGATCCTTCTCGCGCGCCGATCGGGCAAGAAGCGGATCATCGCAGAGACGGGCGCCGGACAGCACGGCGTCGCGACGGCCACGGTTGCCGCGAAGATGGGACTCACCTGCTCAGTCTATATGGGCGTGGAGGACATGGAGCGGCAGCGGCTGAATGTCCGGCGTATGGAAATGCTTGGGGCAAAAGTAATACCCGTCAATTCCGGAAGCCGGACGCTCAAAGATGCAACGAGTGAGGCGATACGCGACTGGGTGACGAACGTTGCGGACACATTCTATATAATCGGTTCGGCCGTTGGTCCGCACCCGTACCCGATGATCGTAAGGGATTTTCAGTCGGTCAT
>JBGPYM010000116.1:0-9315 GCA_041493205.1 Bacteroidota bacterium | reverse complement strand
TCAGACTGTTGAGCTGGAGGACGCGGTGATTCAGCGAGAAAATGAGATCCTTCTCATGGCGCCGGGAAAGGAGTGCCTGGTACGCGGTATCCAGAAGCTGTACCAGGAGCCGGAGGGAGATGACGTCGGATTCTCCATACGGTGCGCCGGCGGTGAGGTTCGCAATGAGGATGCCGACGAAAGAGCCGTCAGCAAACCGGTGGACGGCGCGAAGTCCCGCGCCCCCGTCACCAAGGATGAACCGCGAATGATCACTCTCCGGGAGAGGAGGGAGGAACGACCCGGGATCGCCCGTGGAGGTGCCGGTCAGCACCTGCCAGGCGCCGCCGAAGGCGGGCCGGACGGCGAGCACAATTTCTCCCCCGGGGAACATCGGGCGGACCACGGCGACAAATCGGCCGGCCATGTCCTTGAGCGTGGCCGCGCCTGACAGCGTGCGGTATCCTTCCTGGAGCGAATCAATATGGACCGCCAGCCGCTGCGCGAGCTCCCGCTCGGTGACTCCAGTTGCCACGCCGGTTCCTCTCACGTGCGACGGGAAAGAACGTGTACCGCCTCGTCGACGGTTCGTTCCTTCCCCGCGAATTTGAACAACCCCATGATCGTCAGCATTTTTTCAACCGCCGCGTCGAGATTGGTGAACACGAGTTTTCCCCCCGTGTCCTCAAGCTGTTCGATGATCTCGATCAGGAAAGACATCCCCACTGAATTGACCACCCGTGAATCCGCAAGGTTGATGACGACTTCCCTGATCCCGGCATCGAAGTGGCGGCGGAATTCCGTCGCGATTGCCTCGCCGCCGACGTTATTGACATAGCCCGACGTCGTGATGATCAGCCGCTTGTCTCTGACCTCCGCGTTCAGGCTGAATGGCTGTTCCATGCGTGTTGCCTCAGACGAGCAGTTTTTTGATGGTGATGCGCGTGCCGTTCTTGTTTGACTCGATCTTGAAATCGTCGGAAAGGGACTTCATAAGCTTGAGCCCCCAGCCGCGCTTGTTCTTCGTTCCCAGCTTTGTGTTGATGTCGGGATCCGCAACGGACGCCGGCTCGAAGCCGTCCCCGTAATCCCGCACGAAGATCACAAGTTCTTTCGTGGTCATCGTGAATTCCACCCTGACGCCCGGGCTCTTCTCGCCCGCATGCTCGAGGGCGTTGATGATCGCCTCGGTGACGATGATCTTCGCCTCGCCGATCTTCTCGTCGGCAATGCCGAGATGGTGGGCAAGACGGTCAAGCCCCTCGATGGCAACGAGCTCGATATCGGGGATCTTCGGCAGTGACACCTTGAGCGAGACCGCGTCGTTCATGCATGTCCTCAGTGCGACTGTGAAAGGGAATCCCGCGGACCCGTGCACCGGATGGCCAGGAGCGTGATGTCGTCTTCCTGGGACGCGCCGACCATCCATGATTCAATGTTCTCCACAAGCCGGCGGACAACCGCCTCCGGCGTGCCGCCCGCAGCTTTGCCGAACGCCTCTTCAAGGCGCGCATACGCGAACATCTCTCCGCTGGCGTTCTTCTGCTCCGGAAGACCGTCCGTCAGCATCAGGAGCGTGTCCCCCTGGGCCAGCGCCTCCTCATGGAGATCGTACTGCGGGTGCTTCATGGCCCCCAGCGGCATCCCCTTGACGAGAATCTCTTCCACGGACCGGGTTGCGTGCCGGTACAGGTAGACGGGGGGCATGCCTGCGCTGGAGAGCGCGATGGCCTGGTCCTTCAGCCTGATGAGGGAGAATGCCATGAACAATCGCCCCATCTTGATTTTCTTGATGGCCCGGCTGCAGTGGTTCAGGAATTCCGGAACGGTGAACCGCGACACATCAGACACGAACAGCCCCTTCATCAGCGTGACGATGGTTCCGGCCTGCATGCCGTGTCCGGTTGCGTCGCCGAATGCGACGCTCAGGGTCCCGTCGTCTGCAACGTTGAAATCGTAGTAATCGCCCCCCACCTCGGTTGCAGTTTTCATATAGACGGCGATTTCAAATCCCGGAAGGAGCGGGACCTCCTTCGGCAGCATGGAGATCTGGAGCTGCCGGGCGTCTTCCAGTTCCTTTGTTTTCCTCTCGTTCTCCGCCTCAAGTGCGCGTTTCTCTGCTTCGACCGCCTTTGCGCGCAACTCCGACTCGCGTATCTGTGCCTTCTGTTCCCGCCGCCGTATTTCCACGCTCCGGATGCCGTACAGGAATCCGAACACGATCACCGCGTAGAGCCCGTAGGCCCAGCGCGTCTTCCACCAGGGGGGAGTGACCGTCAGGCGAAGGGCCGCCCCGGCATCGTTCCAGATTCCGTCGTTGTTGGATCCTCTGACGCGCAGCGTGTATGTGCCGGCGTCCAGATTCGTAAACGTTGCCCGGCGATCCGTGCCGATCTGGATCCAGTTGTCGCTGAAGCCTTCGAGCTTGTACGCGTACTGGTTCCTGGATGTATTGTAGAAGTTTAACGCGGCAAATTCAATGGCGGAGATATTGTCTTTGTAGGAAAGGGTGATTGCGGGATGGGTGGCAATCCCGCGCTGGGCAATGGCCCTCCCTTCCTTGTCGTCGGTGTTGAACCGGATGAAGGAGGTGAATACCACCGGCGGGACGTATGGATTGTCCTTCACCTGGTCCGGGAGGAAGACATTAAATCCCGCCGAGCCGCCAAAGAGTATTTCGCCGGTGCGGGGATCCTGCGCGTACGCCCCCTGGTTGAACTCGTCCCCCTGCAGCCCGTCGTCATGGGTGTAGTTCCTGAACACCCTCTTCCGTGGATCGAGCCGTGAAATCCCCTTGTTGGTGCTCATCCAGAGCATGCCCTGCGCGTCCTCCAGAATGCCCAGGACGACGTCATTCGGGAGTCCGTCTTTCTGATGGTACTGGCGAAAGACCCCTGACGTTCCGTCCGTCGCATTCAATCCCTGGTTCGTCCCCACCCAGAGCGTCCCTTCCCGGTCCTGGTGGAGCGAGAGAATGATGTTGTCGCTGATGCTCTGCGGATTGGCGTCGTCATGCACGAAGTGTGTAAACGTCCCCGTCGCCGGTTCGTACCGGTCGAGGCCGCCGCCGTAGGTTCCTACCCAGAGCCTTCCGCTCCGGTCTTCAAGCAGGGACCAGACTCCGGGGCCGCCCAGGCTTCCGGGGAGAGAGTCGTTGTGCACATATCTGCTGAATTCTCCCGCGGCGGGATTGAAGCGATTGAGTCCGCCGCCGTACGTCCCGACCCAGAGATTTCCCGCGCGGTCTTCGCACAGGGCGTAGATTCTGTCATCGCTCACGCTCCGGCTATTGGCGGGATCGTGCCGGTAGGAGGTGATGTGTCCCGATGCGGGATCGAGTCGCCCCAGACCGCTGCTGAGAGTCCCCAGCCAGAGTTCTCCGTTGTTGTCCTGCACCATGGACTGGACGGCGTCGCCCCCCGCGCCGGAAGATGTCGGCTTGCTCATATAGTGGCGGAACGCATCGTTCGCCCTGTCCCACCGGTCAAGTCCGCTCCGGGTGCCGATCCATGCCACGCCGCTCCTGTCAACGAACAGGTTTGTGATGTTATCGTCGATGAGACTCGATGGCTCCTTTGGATCGTGCCGGTAGTGACGGAATGCCGCCATGGCCGGATGAAAGCGGTCCACGCCGTTGTCTCCCAGTCCGACCCAGATCATCCCCGATTGGTCCTCGGTGAGCGAGTACACCCGGTCGCCTGCCAGGCTGACCGGGTCGGATTCGTCATGCCGGTAGCGGAGAAACGTTCCGGTCGCGCGATCGAACCGGTTGAGCCCGCCCCGGAATGTCCCGACCCACATGACACCGTTCCGGTCTTCGAGAAGCGGCCAGACCCAGTTGTCGCTCAGGCTCCTCGGGTTTTTGTCATCGTGCCGGTAATGTGTAAACGAATCCGTTCCCGGCCGAAGGCAGTCGAGGCCTTCCCGTGTCCCGATCCAGAGTGTCCCGGTCTGGTCTCCGATGACCGAGTAGACGCGATTGTCCGAGAGGCTGCCGGGATCCGCCGGAGCGTGGGTGTACGTCTTCGACTCGCCGGTGCGGGGATTCCGCCGCGTGAGCCCGTTGCCGACAGACCCGGACCAGACCTGGCCCGAAGCATCGGTGTATTCCGACCTGGCCGCACCGATCCGCGCGTGCGAAAGATCGACGCTGTCCCGGGGCACGCGGGTGAAAGACTCTGTCGCCGGGTTATACCGGTTCAGAAGGCCCGGCGTATTCAGCGTCCCGATCCAGAGCGTGCTGTCGGGAGTCTCGATGATGGAGGTGATGAAGCTTTCGTTGAGGGAGGTGGAATCCGCGGCATCGTGCCGGAACACCGTGCAACCGTATGCATCGTACCTGTTGAGGCCGTCCAGCGTGCCGAACCAGAGAAAACCGCGGCTGTCCTGCAGGATGCAGATGACCGATCCCTGTGAGAGCCCCTGCCTGACCGTCAGGTGTTCAAACCGGAGCGTCTGCTGCGCGCCCGCGACGGAAAAGAGGGCGAGTGCGATCACACACGCCGTGATGGTGTGGATGGTGGTTCTGCTCATCATTCGTCTGTATCCCGGACAAGAAAGAAGCGGATGCGCCGGGTGCCGGAGGCGGAGACCGCCCCGGAGTACCCGGCGCATGCATTGCTACGGCAAGTGCATCGGTCAGCCCGATGCGCTGGCTATTTCAGGAACACCGATTTCTTGAGATCCACGAAATCTCCCGCCACCAGTCGGTAGAAGTACACGCCGGACGCGACGCTCTTGCCCTGCGCATTCGTGCCGTTCCACTGTATGACGTGGAACCCGGCTTCCTGCACGCCATCCGCCAGCCGCACGATCTCCTGACCGAGCGTATTGTACACCGTCAGGGTGACGTGGCTCAGCCGGGGGAGGCCGTACCGGATCTGTGTGCTCGGATTGAACGGGTTCGGGTAGTTCTGTGCAAGGGAGTACGTCTGCGGTACACCTTCCGCAGCTGCGTTGTCCGCTCCGGGCTCCCCGCCCCAGCGTCCGCCGTCAGCCTTTGTCAGACCGCTGAAGGTGGTCGAGAGAACCACCTTTGCTTTCTTCCCGACGAAGATATTCCGTGCGAGGAATGCCCCAGTCGCCTGCGTCCCGTCGCCCAGCCAGATCGTCCCGTTCGGCGCATAGAAATTACCGAACACGACCGCCTGTGACGACACAAGGATGGCGTTGAGCCACGAGCAGTCGGTATCGAGGCCCCCGACGTAGATAACGATGTCCCCGGCCGTGATCGGAGAGCCGTTCGCCGGACCGAGATAGGTGTTGCTTTCGGCGAGCAGACCGAGGGAAAGTCGTACCTCCGTCGGCAATGTGAATCGGAGCCGTGCGCCGTTCCGTATCCAGATGCTCCTGAACTGATACGTCCCGCCCGTCAATGTCAGCGTTGACTGGGGGTTCAGGACGACGTCACGATACGAGCCCGGTGCCAGCGTCAACTGCGCGGAGCTTGCGAGATTCAGATCGCTTGTCCCCGGCGTTGCCGCTTTGAACGGAGGCAGCGCACTGATCACCGGAAGCGCCAGCGGGGTGTGAAGCGTTCCGCCGATGGTGCCGGCATTCGAGAGAGTGTTATAGTACACGTCGCTCCCGACTGCAGCACCGGATTGGAGGGAGATCTTGTTTGCCTTGAGGTTATAACGCGCCGGTGTGGTAACGCCCTTTCCGAGCGTCAACTCGTAGCTCGTCAGCGGGAGGAAACCGGTCTTCTTCACATTGACAATGACACTCCCGGAAACGATTTGCGTGCTGTCCCCCACGATGGTGGCATTCGTGGAGAGGAGGACGGCGTTCGGCACGAACGGAGGAGCCACGAACACCGACTGGTCGCTCTGCCGGTGGAAGCTGTCCTGCCCCGCCGTGACGACGCCCGCTGCCCGGATGAGGAACTTGTATGTGCCGGCCGCCGACGTGCTCGTGAACGACCCGGAATACAGTCCGTTCCCCTGCGGAACAAGGAGGAAGCTCTGAACGGACCCCAGGCCCGGAAGCGTCACGTTCGCCTGTACGGTCGCATTGCTTACAAGTGATCCGCCTGAAACATGCCCGCCGCCCTGTGTCGTCCCGCCCGCCGACAGCGATGCTGTGACATTGACCTGATCCCCGGGCAGATAATTTGACTTGTTGAACGTGACCTGCATCGTCACATCCGTCTCGGCGAGGAGGGAGAGAATCACCGGTTCCGGGTCAGGTGGAAGAGGCGTTGTGTTCGTTCCTGCCGGGACCAATCGCCACGGTCCGGGTGCCGGATTCGGAATCGTATAGTAAGCGTACGTCGGTCCCTGTATGTACTGAACACCGGCGGGGTGATTCAATGGAGTGTACGCGGCATCCGGGATCCCATCGTGGTCCCCGTCGAAAAGACTCGCCCCCGGAGGTAAGAGCCCGAGTTCAAACGAGCTCCCTTGCCACGCGATGCCCGGAAGGATCTTCGTTGTTCCAGGGTCGACGGCCCCCTGCCATGCGATGCCCCCCTGCCAGGCGATGCCCCCCTGCCAGGCGAGCCCGCCCTGCCATGCGATGCCCCCCTGCCACGCGATGCCCTGCGAGAAGAGTGTCGAGTCGCCGATGAGCTGAACGCCGGTCAGTATGTTCCACGTCTGTGCGACCACCTGGCTGATCGTCGTGTCGGACGCGAGGAAATATGCGCCTCCCGTGCTGTCCGCCAGCCGGCTATCCAGGTCCTGCCCGCTGCTCCCGGGGAAGCCGAGCGTGAACATCCGGATCCCGTTCGACTTCAGCGTCGGTAGTGTGCTCAGAGCCGTGGGAACCCCGGTCTCTTCCCCCGCGCTGAAGAGGAGCATCGCCCCGGCATGGTCCGGCGGCCTGCCGGCGAGCGCTGTCACGCCCGCCTGCAATCCGGCCCCGACGCCGCTCGAGCCGCTGACCACGATGCTGTTGATCGCGTTGATGGCGTTAAGGCGGGACGAGTTGCTGTCATCCAGCGTCGTCAGTGGGAACACGACGGTGGAGGGGAGCTTTATAGCCCCGACACGGTCCCCGGGCCTCATCTGCGTGACCAGTGCCGCGGCGTTGTTCTTGGAAGGATCGAGCGCGCTGTACGACGATGCAAACGTCGACGAGGCATCGAACACGAACATCAGGTCAACATGACTGGCCGGTATGTTCGAGTAGATGAAGTTGATGCCATTGATATCCGCGGCATCCAGGACCCGCTTGTCGGTTTCATCGTCCTTGATCAATCCGTACATCGTCACTACGTCATTGCCGTCCCCCATATATATGACGTACTGCGGATATCCCGGGTTGTAGATGTCTCCAAGTCCTCCGTAATGCCCGATCTCATGGGTCGCAACGTCTTCCACGTCTTTGGTGTTCGTGGGGTCTCCCGGCGCGTCGGTGATGATACTGAACGGGAAATTTCCGCTGTTGAACGCGATGTCCACATCGGTCATTTCGCCGTTGAGGGCGTTGTACCGCACGCGGGTGATGGCGATCGTATTGGGATCGGCGCCGGTCGTGTCCCAGTGGCTGCTAATAAAGACGACGTTGTTGACGCCGTCAGGGACCCCTCCCCAGTGGTCCGAGGGCGTGTCCCCCTGATCCGAATACTGCAGCTGCCAACCCGTTCCTGAGAGGGCGCTCCAGGTGCCAAACGACTTTGCAATCACGGGGCGGAACGAAGGCGGCACATCCGTACTGACCTTGTAGGTTCCTTTGCCGTCACGCCAGTGCAGCGGAATGCCGGTGAGTGTGGTGTTCACCACGTAGTGGTCCCCGAAGACCCGTGTCATGACCCCGACCGGAAGGTCCGGGGAAAATTCGGATGTGTTTCCAGCAAAATCCGTGGCGGTAGCGGTCACAAACTGACCCGCTAGCAACACCGCGCTGGACGGAATGGAGAACCACACAAACCCGTTGGCATCGGCCACGACGTTCTGCGCGCCGATGAGCGTCTTCCCATCACCAAACCCGGTGGGATGGACCGTCTCGACGAGATACACTTCGATGCGGTACGTGATGTCAGGCCATGCGAGAAGCGAGCCCTCCACGTGAGGATTTCCGCTCCCGGCGGATGCAAAGAAGAGATTGGGAAAGTTCTGACGGTAGTTGACGCCCCCCGGCTGGGCGGGGCGCGGCACAGTCTTGGTCGGACCCGGAGGATAGGCATTTGCCGTCACCCCGTTGCCGCCAATATCGATGGCGAGCCCGGTATTGCTGTAGAGGGAGTTTCCAAGAACGGCGTTCCCCGAGGGGGGGAGAAGTGCGGTCACCTGCTTGATCACGACTCCCGCGCCGTTGCGGTCGATGATATTGGCCGCGCCCGGCACCGTCCCGCCAATGCGGTTTCCATTGCCATCCTCGATCAGGACCCCCGGTCCGCCGTTAAGCTCGATGATATTGCCGGTAACCTGGTTGCTGTCGCTCGCAATATAAATTCCCGCGCCTGTAAAGCCGGTGATGCGGAATCCCCGTACCGAGCTGTACCCGGCTCTGAGGGAGAACCCAAAAACCCGGCCGGAGCCCAGGCCGGATATCACGGGGAGCGAGGCGCCGTCCAGGCCGACCACTGGGGTTCCTGTGTATGGATCCTGTCCCGTGCCATCAATGATCAGTTCATCTGTAATACTGGGTAGTGTATCGGTGAGCGTGACAACCCCTGAAACAGTATACCGGATCGTGTCGGCGCCGGGGTGAGCATTCGCACTATTTATCGCGTTCCGGAGGTCGGCCTCGTTGGTTGAAATGAGCGTGAAGGTGACGGGGACATTCGGGACGAACTGTGCCGTGATCGACATGTCCTGGAGCATCGTCACCGTCAATGGATTGGCGGTACCCGCTGTCCCGGTCCATGAGTCGAAATGATATCCTCGGTTCGCGCTTGCGGTGAGAGTTACCAGTGTACCGTGCGTGTAAGATGTTTGATCTGGGGTTCTGGTGAGCGTTCCTGCCCCCGCGGGAGAAACGCCGGTGGTCAGCGCATATGAATTGATAACGAAGATGACGCTGATCGTGTGCGAGGTGCTGACATTTGTAAACACGTACGACGTCACACTCCCCTGATTAACGCCGTCGACGATGAGACTCTGGACATGGTACCCGGTTTGGGGGGTCACGGTGTATACCGCATTGCTGCCGGCCGGGACCGTGCTTGCTCCCAGAGGGTTGATCGACCCGTTGGATCCCGTGGACGCGATGATCGTAAAGCCGATATCGCAGGTCACCTGCATGTCGATGTAATTCTTCGCGCTCAGCCAGACGCCGTGGACGGTGAGCAAGTTATCCCCGGTCTTCAGAATGTTGTCGGGTGCGGAAAAGACGAAATCACCCGTCGCAGCCGCACACGCGTCGTGTTTCTTGATGCCGCCGGAGATGTCC
>JBGPYM010000266.1:0-4146 GCA_041493205.1 Bacteroidota bacterium | reverse complement strand
CGGTCATTCTTGCCAAAACGGTAAAGGGATACGGTCTCGGCGAAGCGGGCGAAGGACGGAACGTCACTCATCAGCAGAAGAAATTGAACGAGAAGGAACTGCGTGAATTCCGGACGCGGTTCGGCATCCCGATCAACGACGAAGACGTCGCGGACACGCCGTTCTACCGCCCCCCCGCGGAGAGCGAAGAGATGAAGTACCTGCAGGAGCGCCGCACATCGCTCTTCGGCTATGTCCCCGCGCGCTCCTTCAAGGCTCAGCCGCTCGAGACGCCTTCGCTCGACCAGTTCGGCGAATTTCTCAAGGGGTCGGAACGGTTTGAAGTCTCCACCACCATGGCATTTGTCCGGATGCTCGGACTCCTCCTCAGGAACAAGAACATCGCCCGGCGCATCGTGCCGATCATTCCCGACGAGGCGCGCACATTCGGCATGGATCCTCTCTTCCGGGAAATCGGCATCTATTCCCCCAAGGGACAGCTCTACGAGCCTGTGGATAGCGAATCGCTTCTCTACTACCACGAGGCATCCGACGGACAGATCCTCGAGGAAGGAATAACGGAAGCGGGGTCGATGTCGTCCTTCATCGCCGCCGCCACTTCCTATGCCTCCAACGGCGTCCCGATGATTCCGTTCTATATATACTACTCCATGTTCGGCTTCCAGCGGATCGGGGATCTTGCCTGGGCCGCGGGGGACATCCGGGCAAAGGGATTCATGCTCGGCGCAACGGCGGGGAGAACGACCCTGAACGGTGAAGGGCTCCAGCACGAAGACGGCCACAGCCACATCCTGGCGAGTACCATCCCGAACCTCGTCACGTACGATCCTGCATTCGCCTATGAGATCGCCATCATCATTCAGGACGGCCTCCGGAGGATGTACCGGGACGGGGAAGAGGTATTCTACTATCTGACGCTGTACAACGAGAATTATTCCATGCCGTCGATGCCTGACGGAGCGGCCGAAGGCGTTCTGAAGGGACTCTACCGGTTCCGGCCGGGGAGTGCGAAGGTCAAACTCAAAGCCCACATCTTCGGCAGCGGCCCGATCATTCGCCAGGCGCTGCGTGCGCAGGAAATCCTTGCCGAGCGGTACGGCGTCTCGGCCGATGTCTGGAGCGCAACCAGCTACAAACTGCTCCGGAACGAGGCGCTCAACGTCCGGCGATGGAACATGCTCCATCCCACCGAGACCCCGCGGACGTCGTACCTCGAGCGGATCCTCGAGCATGAGGAAGGCGTGTTTGTCGCTGTGTCCGACTACATGAAGATCGTCCCGGACCAGATCGCGCCCTGGGTGCCCGGCGGACTGATGACGCTCGGGACGGATGGCTTCGGGAGAAGCGATACGCGGCCTGCCCTCCGGCGGTTCTTCGAGATCGACGCCGAATCCACCGTGATCGCCACGCTCTATGCCCTCGCGCTCGAAGGAGCGATTCCGATGGCGACGGTCGGACAGGCGATCAAGGACCTCTCCCTGGATCCGGAGAAGCAGTTTCCGCAGCTCGTGTAATGCTGTTCGCATCAATTTGAAGGAGAATTTCGATGGATGTTCGACTTCCCCGCCTCGGAGAAGGATCTGATACCGGTGTGGTTGCCACCATCTTCGTGAAGGAGGGAGACCAGCTCAAGAAGGACCAGGCGGTCCTGGAGCTCGAGAGCGAGAAAGCGGTGGCCACGATCCCCGCGCCGGCGTCCGGAACAGTCAGCAAGATTTTCGTGAAGGAGGGGGACGAGATCAAAGTGGGGGCGCTGATCCTTGCGCTCGCGGAGAACGGCGCGACCGCGCCGGCCCCCGCACCGGGAAAACCGGTGATCGACGCCCGCGTCGGCGATGAGCCGGAAGCGGCGGCAATCGATGTCCGCTATGAACCGCCGCCCGCCCCCGTGCCCGCACCCCCCGGCGGTCCGGCCCAGACCGATTTCCCCGTGGTCCATCCCGTCGGTACGCCGCCTCCCGCCTCACCGTCGCTCCGGAAAATCGCCCGGGAACTCGGCATCGACCTTTACAGGGTGCCGGGAAGTGAACGGGGCGGGCGGATCGTCATGGCCGACCTGCGCGCGTTCGTCCAGAAGGTTCAGCAGGCCGCGATGGCGCCGCGGATAGCAGCAGCTGCAGTGCCGGGCGGCGCCCGTGCGCCGAAGCCAGCCGCGCCGTCGATCGACTTTGCCAAATGGGGACCGGTCACCAAGCAGAAGATGTCTCAGCTCCGGAAGTCGATCAGCGTGAAAATGGTCGAGTCCTGGACCACCGTCCCGCACATCACTCAGTTTGACGAGGTGGACGTCACCGATCTCCTCGCGTTGCGCAAGAAGTACGCCCCCGCCTATGAGAAAAAAGGCGGTCACCTCACGCTCACGTCGTTCGCACTGAAGGCGGTGGTGGATGCGCTGAAAAAACATCCCCGCTTCAACGCCAGCATGGACGAAGCGGCGGGGGATATCGTCCTGAAACAGTACTACCACATCGGGATTGCGGTGGACACCGAGCAGGGACTGATCGTGCCGGTGCTGCGCGATGTCGCGAAAAAATCGATGCTCGAACTCTCCGTCGAGCTCAATACCCTCGCCGAACGGACACGCCAGCGAAAGGTTGCGCTGGAAGAAATGCACGGCGGATCGTTTACCATTTCGAACCAGGGAGGGATCGGCAGCGGCCACTTTACCCCGATCATCAACACTCCCGAGGTGGCGATTCTCGGAATGGGGCGCGGCGTCGAGAAGGCGGTGGTCAAAGGCGGGAAAATTGCACAGCGCGTGATGATGCCGGTGGCGCTTTCCTATGACCACAGGGTGAACGACGGCGCCGATGCCGCGCGGTTCATGGTGGACCTCGTCAAGGGGTTCGAAGCGATCGGCGACGCAGACGTAAAAATCTGATCTCCCAATTTCGGAGCATAACGTGAACCAGAAGTCGATCAAGACGGATATTGTGGTACTCGGCGCGGGGCCCGGAGGGTATGCCGCGGCATTCTACGCTGCTGCCAGGGGGAAGAACGTGATAATGGTCGAGCAGGACAAGCGCCTCGGCGGGGTCTGCCTGAACGTCGGATGCATACCGTCCAAAGCCCTCCTGCATGCGGCGAAGCTGATTACGGAAGCGGAGGACTCCGGCTTCCGCGGGATTCATTTTGAGAAACCGCGCATCGATCTGAACCAGATGCGGACGTGGAAAGACTCGATACTCGACAAGCTGGCCGGCGGCATCACGACACTCGCGCAGCGCAGGAATGTCGAGGTCATGCACGGGAGAGGCTACTTCGAGAATTCAACCACACTCCGTGTGGAAACGGCCGAAGGACAGAAATTCGTCACGTTTGAACATGCGATCATTGCCGTCGGCTCCAAAGCGTCGATGCCCGCGGCATTCGACCTGGGCAACCCGCGCGTCATGACGTCCACCGAGGCCCTCGACATCGAAGAAATTCCGAAAGACCTCCTCGTCGTCGGCGGAGGATACATCGGCATGGAACTCGGTACGGTCTATGCCACGCTCGGAAGCACGATCGTCGTGGTGGAGGCGCTCGACACCATCCTGACAGGGGCAGACCCGGACCTGGCGCGGCCGGTTGCCAAGCGTGCCGAAAAGCTCTTCAAGGAAATCAGGGTCAAGACCAAAGTCGTGAAGATGGCGACTGCGGGAAAGCAGATTAAGGTGACGCTGGAGATAAACGGGGAGAAGAAAGATGAGCTCTATGACCGCGTCCTGGTCTCGGTCGGGCGTGTGCCGAACTGCGAAGACCTCGGTCTCGAGAATACCGGCGTGAAACAGGATGAGAAAGGGTTTATTGCGGTCAACGAGAAACAGCAGACGGGCGACCCGTCGATTTATGCCATCGGGGATGTTGCCGGCGGCGTCCTTCTCGCTCACAAGGCAACCAAGGAAGCACATATCGCGGTCGAGGTCCTCACAGGCGAAATGAGCGTCTTCAAGGACATCGTCATCCCGGCGGTGGTTTTTACGGACCCCGAACTCGCGTGGTGCGGACTGACGGAAGCGGAAGCGCGGCAGAAAGGGATCAACATCGAGGTGGCGAAGTTCCCATGGTCGGCTTCCGGCCGCGCCCTCAGCTTTGACCGGACCGACGGAATGACCAAACTTATTATCGAACCGGGAACGGAGCGGATTCTGGGTGTGGGTATTG
>JBGPYM010000271.1:0-4038 GCA_041493205.1 Bacteroidota bacterium | reverse complement strand
TTCTGAAGTTTCCCGTTCTGCGGGGTGCCTTTGGACTCGTGGACATGCTCATGGTGGGGATCCGGACACTGAATTACTCCGCGGAAATCGCCCTGCAGAATGCGGGGGATCAACCCCCCGTGTCGGAAGAAAAGGTGAATGGCGGAGGCGAGCATGCGGAAACAAAGAGCGCCGACGGCATACGCCTCGCCCTCATGGTCGCGTTCTCCCTGATTGCAGGGGCCGCGCTCTTCTTCGCGACGCCCCTGATCGTCACGAATGCCCTGTTCAACGTGCAGCAGGATCCGCTCACATTCAACTTCATCGCCGGCGGGATTCGCATCGGGCTGCTCCTTGCCTATCTCGGAGGGATTTCCCTGATGAAGGATGTCCGGCGGCTGTTTGAATATCACGGCGCCGAGCATAAAGCGGTCTTTGCGTTCGAGTCGGGCGGGACGCTCGACGTGGCAACGGCGTCACGCCAGTCCCGCTTTCATCCGCGCTGCGGGACGAGTTTCCTCCTCATTGTCATGCTGGCCGCGATCGTCCTGTTCGGACTCCTCGACGCGATCCTCCTGCGGGCGCTCGGCGGACTGACGCTCTCACTCCGTCTTGCGACACACCTCCCGCTCATACCCCTGGTGGGGGGCGTTTCCTATGAATTCATACGCATTTCAGCGCGGCACAGTACGACATTCCTCGGGCGCATCGTCGTTGCCCCCGGCCTGTGGCTGCAAAAGATCACGACGAAGGAGCCTGACGAGCGACAGCTGGAAGTGGCTCTCGTCGCCCTGCGAAGCGCCCTGGGCATGGAATCCGCCGGGGTGATTCCGGCTCCCCTTCACGAGGCCATCGCGCCCTGATCATGCTCGACCGTCTCGACAAAGTGAAGGAACGGTACGAAGAACTGACCCGCCTTCTCAGCGACCCTGCCACGGTTTCCAACCAGGAACGGTTCCGCACGCTCAGCAAGGAGCACAGCGACCTCACGCCCATCATCAGGGCGTACGACGCTTATCGCCGCGAGAGACAGAACCTTGCCGGCCTGAAAGAGATTACCGAGACGTCGTCTGACCAGGAGATGAAACAGCTTGCCTACGGGGAGATGGAGGATGCGCGGACCCGGGTTGCGCAGATGGAAGAGGATCTCAAGCTCCTTCTCATCCCGAAGGATCCGAACGACAGCAGGAACGTAATCGTGGAGATTCGGGCGGGAACGGGCGGGGAGGAAGCAGCACTCTTTGCCGCGGACCTGTACCGGATGTATGTCCGGTTTGCGGAGAAACAGGGGTGGAAAGTGGATGTGCTGGATGTGAGCGATACGGGGATCGGCGGGTTGAAGGAAGTGTCGTTTTCGCTCGCCGGCCAGGATGTGTATGGCACGATGAAATTCGAGAGCGGCGTCCACCGCGTCCAGAGGGTGCCGGAGACGGAAACGCAGGGGAGGGTGCACACTTCCGCTGCCACCGTTGCGATACTGCCGGAAGTGGAGCAGGTGGACGTCGAAATAAATCCGGCAGATCTGGAAATGGACACGTTCCGTTCAGGCGGCAAGGGTGGACAGAACGTCAATAAGGTCGAGACGGCGGTCCGGATCACCCACAAACCAAGCGGGATTATCGTGGTGTGCCGGCAGGAACGCTCGCAACTGCAGAACCGCGAGCGGGCGATGAAGATGCTCCGCGCAAAGCTGTTTGAACAGAAAGTGGAAGCACAGGTGGGGGATGTTGCCGCCCGCAGGAAAATGATGGTCAAGAGCGGCGACCGGAGCGACAAGATCAGAACGTACAATTTCCCGCAGAACCGCGTGACGGATCACCGGATCGGGGTGACCCTCTACAACCTCGCCGAGATTATCGACGGGAAGCTGGAGGAACTGCTCGAAGCGCTGAAGATTGCAGACAGAGCTGAAAGGCTTAACGCAGAAAAGTAACGCGGGTGCGGCGCTTCGCTATTCACCTCCCTTGCCGTTCCCCCTGACCTTCTGAAAGAACTCCGAGAGAAGTGCACCGCACCGTTCCGCGCCGACCCCCCCGGCCGTTTCCACCCGGTGATTCAACCGCCCATCCTGCACGATATTAAAGAGCGTCCCGCAAGCTCCCGCCTTCGGGTCAAAGGCGCCGAACACCAGACGCGGAATGCGCGCGAGCACGATTGCTCCTGCACACATGGGACAGGGTTCGAGCGTCACGTACAGCGTGCAATCGTCCAGCCGCCTGCTCCCCAGCCCCGCCGCCGCTGCAGTAATGGCGATCATCTCCGCGTGTGCCGTCGGGTCCTGAAGGGACTCGATCTGATTGTACCCCTTCCCGATGATGCGACCGTTGTTCACAATGACGGCGCCGACCGGGACCTCTTTCCGTTTGAGCGCCTGTTCGGCTTCTCGCACTGCTGACTCCATCCACCGTTCGTCGTCTGTCATTGAGGTTCCTTTTCCAGGTGCGGTGATGGTGATGCGGCCAGAAACGGTTCAAGGTAGTCATTCCAGGCGTCGAATGCCTCGCCGTACTGACGGGTCATTGCGTTCGTAGGTTCGATAGTCCTGTCGCACTGGAGCCCCGTTGCAGCGTCTCTCAGCGATGCATAGGTGCCTGCCCCGGCTGCGGCACCCCTTGCTGCGCCCTGCGCGCCGTCGGTTTGATAGATTTCAATCGGAATGCCGCTCGATGTCGCGAGCGCTTCACAGAAGAGCGGACTGAGAAACATGTTTCCGACGCCCGTTCTGATGACCGTCGGAGTGACGCCGAGGGTACCCATGAGCCGGATGCCGCGGACAAGGGAAAATGCAATCCCCTCCTGCACGGCCCGGAGGAGGTCCGGTGTCGCATGCCGTGTGAAATCCACATTGAGGAGATGAGCCCCGATGATCCGGTCGCCGAACAATCGCTCCGCGCCGTTGCCGAAAGGAAGGAAGACGATACCGCCCGCGCCGACAGGTGCGCCGGCCGCGATTTCATTGATGCGTGTGTAAGGTATGCCGGCATTCCCGGTGATCCGGCGGCTCCAGCTGTTCGCGATGCCCGTCCCGTTCACACAGAGGAGAATGCCGATACGCGGGTCTCGCGGGGTATGATTGACATGCGCAAACGAATTGATTCTCGATTCGGGGTCGGCATCGAGGTCGCCGCTAACCGCATAGACAACTCCGGATGTCCCGGCAGTGGCGGCGATCTCTCCCGGTTCAAGTACGTTCAGGGCGAGCGCGTTGTTGGGCTGGTCCCCGGCGCGGTACGTAACGGGTGTCCCTGCCGGTACTCCGAATGCCACTGCCGCCTGGGCTGTGACCGTCCCCTGCGGGCCGAATGTCGGGACGAGGGGCGGGATCAGCGAGGGAGATATGCCGTACTGATCCATCAATCTCGTTGCCGGGGAGGAGGACCTGAAATCCCACAAAGTCCCTTCGGAGAGGCCGGAGATGGTGGTGTTCATCTCCCCCGTGAGCTTGTACGCGATGAAATCGCCGGGGAGGAGGAATGCGACTGCACGCCTCGCAATTTCCGGGCGGTGTTCAATGACCCAGCGGAGCTTGGAGGCGGTAAAATTCCCGGGCGAATTAAGCAGGTGCGTCAGGCACCAGTCATGGCCAAGCGCATCGAATGCATCCCGCCCGATCGCGGCGGCCCGGCTGTCACACCAGATGATGGAGGGGAGAAGCGGGGTTCCGGCGCGGTCCAGGAGGACCAGGCCATGCATCTGGTAGGAAATGCCGATTGAGCGCGTCGCGGCGAGGGCCTTAGGGGATTGGGAACGCAGACGCGCCACGGCTTCCTTCACGCACTGCCACCAGAGTTCGGGATCCTGCTCCGCGAATCCCGGTGACGGGGCCGCGATCGTCATTTCCGTGTCGGGGTACGAGGCCGTTGCCACCGCGACGCCGGTGTCGGTTTCCACCAGCGCCGCTTTGATGGAGGAGCTTCCGATGTCAAGTCCGAGTGAGATCATAAACCTCTATGGTTTGACCATAGTCCATGACCATCGACTATAGTCAATCGATTGTACACCCGGAGGGAGTCGAACCCCCAACCCTCAGATCCGAAGTCTGATGCTCTATCCAGTTGA
>JBGPYM010000224.1:0-5079 GCA_041493205.1 Bacteroidota bacterium | reverse complement strand
CCGGCTGGCACTGCGGAATGGCGGCATTGATCCGGCTACTTTTTCCACGGTGCGGCTGATCGCGGGGGGAGCGATGCTCTGGTTGATTGCCGTTGTTTCCGGCCGGCGGCGACCCTCCACACCCCGCACCGCGTGGACCTCCGCTGCGATGCTCTTCCTGTATGCCGTTGCGTTTTCCTACGCCTACATCAGTCTCAGTGTCGGCACAGGCGCACTCATTCTGTTCGGCGCGGTACAGGGGACGATGATCCTTGCCGGCATACGCGCGGGAGAGCATCCTCATCCCGTGCAGTGGGCCGGACTGGCGGCAGCGCTTGCGGGACTCGTCTATCTCGTGTCCCCCGGATTAACGGCACCGTCTCCGGCCGGTTCGGCACTGATGACGATTGCGGGGATTGCCTGGGGGGTGTATTCTCTGCGGGGCCGGGGAGCAGGCGATCCTGTTGCGGTAACGGTAGAAAACTTTGTCCGATCAATCCCCTTCGCGCTCGCGTTGAGCCTGCTCTTCTTCCGGGACGCACACGTCACCGTGCAGGGGTTTCTGCTCGCTCTTGTCTCCGGCGCGGTGACTTCGGGAATCGGTTACATCCTCTGGTACAGCGCGCTCCAGGGTCTCACCAGAACCAGAGCGGCAAGCGTGCAACTGGCCGTTCCGGTGATCGCAGCGTTTGCCGCCGCGTTTTTCCTTGGAGAATCGGTGACTCTCCGCCTGATGGTTGCCTCGGCAGCCATTCTGGGCGGCATCGCGCTGGCTGTGCGTGGGGGCGAACGCGTCGCTTCCCGGCCAAACCCGTAAGCAGGCGGCGCCGGTTACTTTGATCGATTCCTGGACGAGAGAATCTTTACTCTGCCATCGTGCGTTACAACCGCGATCTCCTCGCCGCCGCCGTTCAGCGGAATCGTGCCCCGGAGCTCCTCCCGGCGGTCATTCCACTCCCGTGATTCGACCTTGAAGTCCGACTGAATGGCACGGTCGTTTTCCCGGTCGTCACCTCCCCCATGAATCTCCACTCTGATCGTGGCCTTCAGGCCCGGTGGAATCAGCAGACTGATATCCCCCGCACCGGTCCTGATCCTACTCTCTTTGAGCACCCCGGGCACGAAGGAGACTTCCACATCACCGCTCGCGGTTTCAGCTTCGATGACCTCGCCGATATTCCTGAGCGTGAGGTCTCCGCCGGCAGTCCGCACGGCGACTCCCTTCGGCGCGCTTCCCACCGTGACCGATCCGCCCGCAGTGTTCAGCTCAGTATGTCCCGTTGCCTTCCGTATCTCGATATCCCCGCCTGCGGTGCGCGCCGACAGAATTCCATCAACCTCTTCTACCCGTATGTTTCCTCCTGCGGTGGAAATAGCGAGGCCGGCCTTTGCGCGCTCGACTTCCACATCGCCGCCGCCGGTCGATATATCCGTCTTCCCTGAGAGCACTCCAGCATGGACTTCTCCTCCCATGCTGCTCAGCGAAAGCGTGCCGTCGATGTCGCCGGCCTCGATATCACCGCCCGACGTCAACATTCTGATGCTGCCTCCGACGGAACCAAGCCGGATCTCTCCGCCTGCAGTCGAGCCGGTGATCTCCCCTTTGAGGGGGCCGCGAATTTCAATATCGCCTCCGCCTGTCTCCGCCGAGACATTAAACCTTGCAGGCACGGACACACGTATCGTCAGGTCGCCGTCGAAGGAACCACCACCCGTGTACTCAATGCGAATTATTTTGCCGGATTGCGAAATCCGGAGATCGTCAAGATCCTCCCCGGACAATTCCGTGGCCTGGACCATGACCTCGTTCCGGTCCCATCCGGTGATACTGATGTTCCCCGAGGCAAGGTGCATCTCGAGAGAACCGCCGGGTGCGACGGTATACACCTGCTTCTTCTGCCTCTCCTGTTGATCGGCGCCGCTGGCGAACCCGGCTATGCCGGTTATGATGAACATGAGCTGAAGAATTACACGGATCATTGTCTCTTTGCCTCCTGGAGGACAGCCCTGGCTTTCCATTGGACATAGGTGTTTACGTCGCGCGCCGCACTCTCTCGCAGTGCATCGAGAAGCGCCCTGTCAGTCGCGACATTTCCTGCGGCCACAGAATCGAGGCTGTTGATCGCGTCGACGCGGAGACCGGGATTCCGGTCAAACATCAGGGTGTGAATAAACGCATTTTTGATTTCGTCGTCATACGGGAGCCTGCGCAGCACCTGCAGCGCCTGTTTCCGCACTCCCGCATTCGGGTCGGTCCTGAGCGCCAGCACAAGCGCCGCCTTGATTTCCCGGTCCGTCTCTTTGGATCCCGGGGTGCCCAGCGTGGCCACCGCACGGAGACGGACGCCCGGATTTTCGTCCCCGATCATAGCGCGGACGAGCGCCTTCTGAATTGCGGCATCCTGCAGCTTTCCGCTGATCCGCACCGGCATCACTTCGTCATACTCCACGTCGTACAGGTCACCGCCGTCTGTGGAGCGCTGAAAACGTATGTTGGCTATTCTGGGCTCCTGCGATGGCCCGGCGCCGTGCACCCGGGCGGGGACCGACATCGCCGGAGCAGCAGGCCAGGCGCGCCCGATCAGAATGCCCGCTGCAAGGAACGCGACAGCCCCGAGGGCGACCCGATACGTCTGCAGGGAGAATCCCGGCAGAAGTTCCGCCAGCCGGTCACTCCAGCGCAGCCGCACCGCCCCGCTTCGCAGGGTTCGCATCAGATCCGCGCGGGCTTCCGCCAGGAGACGCTCTTCATCAAGCGCACGGGGAGCCGCGGCCAGGGTTCCGGCGATCCGGGTCAACCCGTCATGCAGCGCGCGGCACTCGCCGCACGTGCGCATATGCTCCAGCACCCGCGCCCGTGACCGTTCCTCAAGCTCGTTCAGTGCGAGCAAGCAGACATCTTGCCGCAGCGCACGATGGTTCATCATTTCTTTCTCCCGGAGGTCAAGTGCGTCCCCCCATGTGCGCGCGAACGCGCGCCGTTGCCGTAAAGAGATACCGCTTGATCGTCCCCTCAGCACAGTTCATCATGTGCGCAATCTCCTTCAGCGTATAGCCCTCGAGGTACTTCATCGTAAACACCATCTTCTGCCGGGGAGAGAGCGTCCCGACTGCCGCCATGATATCGTCCGCCATCCGGGCGTTATGCGCCGCTTCGTCCGGAGGCTCCGTGTCCGCGCGGAGTTCCACACCCCCATGAGGGTCGCCGTCTTCATCGCTCCTCTGCTCGTCGATCGAGACATGTATTCCCCGTTTTGACCTCGCCTTGTGGGTGAGGCAAACGTTGACCGTGATCCTGTGCACCCAGGTGGCGAAGTCGCTTTTGAATCTGAACCGCCGGATATTCCTGTACACCCGGATGAAGACTTCCTGGTAGATATCCTTGGCGTCCTCCGCGTTCACAACATACCGCGCTGCAATGCCGAGGACCTGTTTATCATGGCGAAACACAAGCCGTTCGAAGGCGGAGATATCCCCCTGCTGCGCTTGCCGAACCAGGTCGGTATCGTTTTCCTGCATGCGGGCGATTCCCGGAGTGCGGGCCTTTAGTGCATTAGACTTCGGATGACGGGAATTGGTTGCCCGCACCCCTTTGCGAAAGTCGTTATGGAAGCGTACTTTTGCATGACACGCGAACGCGGAGACCACCGTGGGAGGGCGCAATGATTGCACGCATCTGGCATGGCCGCACCAGGACGGACAAGGCGTCCGGGTATCTCGAGTTCCTCAAGAAGAGGGCGATTCCCGACTATGAAACGACCGACGGGAACAGGGGTGTGTACATCCTGCATCGGTTGAACGGGGATGAAGCTCATTTTCTCACTCTGTCCTTCTGGGATTCGATTGACGCCATCAAGAGTTTTTCCGGTCCCGATATTGCGCGGGCAAAATACTATCCGGAAGACAGTCAGTATCTCCTCGAGTTTGAACCGACCGTCGAGCACTATGAGGTTTCAGCGAAAGGGCTGAAGTGACCGATCCCCCGCCCCGGGGTATTTTCCACCCGCCGGCACCCCTTCTCATTTGCTGGTTCTTCATCGCCGCACAGGTCGCTTTCTCCGCCCCGGGGGAAGCGGGAGACTCGCTCGCACAGAAATCCGCACTTCTCTATGCCGAGGGGGCCTACCGGGACGTCGTGAACATGCTGATGGTGCTTCCCTCCGACAGCCTCTCTGCGCCGGCAGCGTTTTACCTCGGCTCGTCCTCTGCCGCGCTCGGTGACATCCGGAATGCCACACGCAATCTCAGGACCGCCGTCGCCCTTGCGCCCTCCCATACCGGCTACCGCTTTCAGTATGCCCGTGTCCTTGCACAGGGGGGGATTGTGGCGGAGGCACGGGTCCAGTATGAGATCCTCGTCGCAGGCGACCATCCCTTTCCTCCCGCGCTCACAAGTTACGGAACTTTTCTGTTTGATGACGCGGACTACCGGGCGGCAACGACCGCCTTCCGCCGATCGCTCGCCGAAAATCCACGTGATTTTCTTTCGAATTATTACATCGGTGCATGCTTTGAGCGGCTCGAGGAACCGGATTCGGCAGAATTGTATCTTGCCACGAGCATCACGCTGAATCCGGATTACGCGCCTGCGGGAAGCCTCCTTGCAGCTCTCTATTTTGCACGAAGTGATTACCATCAGTCCCTTCGGCTGTACGAACGTCTCTGCAAACAACACCCCCGGAATCCTGATTACTGGTACAGGGCGGGTCTCTGCAGCGAACGGCTGGGGAGCGATTATCTTGCAGTGGATCTTTTCCGCCGGGCGGCGATGCTGGATAGTTCGGACGCCCTGTATTTTGCGCACATCGGGCAGATCTTTTTTGGTCTCAACAGGTTTGATTCTTCCGTCACGGCATACCGGCGAGCCGTGTCGCTCGAAGCCGGCAATTCCGTTCTGCTCCTCAATCTGGGGCTCGCCCTTGCGCGCATGGATTCCGCCGCTCAGGCCGTCACCGTTTTTCAACAGGCGGCCGACGCACACCAAGTGGAAAAGGCGGCCGTTCCGTACACACAAAAGGGGGCGATCCTGTACAACCAGAAAAACTACCGTAGGGCCCGCGGCGCGTATACCAAGGCACTCATGCTTGATCCCGCGAACAT
>JBGPYM010000379.1:0-2181 GCA_041493205.1 Bacteroidota bacterium | reverse complement strand
CCTCGTCCTTTCGGTGATCCGCGCCTCCCGCCCCGGCCTCTTCACCGATCCCCTGATGCCCCGGACGCGGGATCATTATGTGCTGTTCGTGACGTATGGCGTGACAGCTGCACTCGGTATTGCCTTCTTTGTCGCGCCATTTGCCTCGCCGCTTCCCGACGGACTTGAGCATGCGGTGGCACAGCTGGGTATCCACGGATCATCGCTGCCTCCGGCCACCACGTCGCCCATGCCGGGGTATGTGATTCCCGGCATGGGCTCACCGGTTGCAGCGACCGCTGTTGCGGGAGCGATCGGAACGGTCGTGGTGTTTTTCGTCGGGTATCTGCTTGCGAGGATCGCGGTTCCCGCGTCAAGCCTGCGGGGTGCAACGGACGCAGGAGGGGAGAAGACCGGGTGAGACACAATTACATCGACAGGTACGCCAGGCTCGATTCCCCCGTTCACCGCATACGGCCGGATGTCAAGCTTGCTGCGGCTCTCGGGCTTGTTCTGGCAACCGTTGCAGTTCCGTTTTCCCTCACTGCGTACTTCGTGTCTGTAACGCTGTTTCTGATCCTGATCGTCGCGCTGAGTCGTGTGCCTGTCAGTTTCGTGGTCCGCCGCCTTCTTCTCCTGCAGCCGTTCGTGGCAGGCGTGGTGGTGCTGGCATTTTTCCGGCCCGACGGATGGACGGTTGCCGCACGGGTCGTGCTCAAGAGCAACATCTGTCTCCTGACCATGCTGCTGCTGGCCAACACGACCCCGTTCAGCGCGCTCCTCGGCGTCCTCACAAGGTTCCGCGCTCCCGGGCTGCTGGTGACCGTCCTCTCGCTCATGTACCGGTATGTGTTCCTGCTGGTCGACCAGGGCGAGCGGATGATGCGTGCCAGGCGCAGCCGGACATTCGTGCGCAGGAGGCTTTCGTGGATGACAGGCGCCGGAATCGTCGCACACCTTTTCATCCGGTCCACCGAGCGTGCAGAGCGGGTCTATGCCGCCATGACAGCGCGGGGGTGGCGCGTATGAAA
This sequence comes from Bacteroidota bacterium, assembly GCA_041493205.1. GTDB lineage: Bacteria > Bacteroidota > Ignavibacteria > UBA10030 > UBA6906 > JBGPYM01. The sequence goes on along the minus strand of JBGPYM010000379.1, from coordinate 1,171 downwards.
GCGCTCGATGTAAAGAACCTCTCCTACGTGTACCCCGACGGGAAACCCGCGCTCCGGGGGGTGACAATTGACGCCGCGGAGGGGGAATGCATCGGTGTTATCGGACCGAATGGGGCGGGGAAATCGACACTCATGCTGCATCTGAATGGTATCCTGCCGGATACGCCCGCAGACACGCCGGCGGTGTTCGTGTACGGGAAGGGAGTGTCGGGTGAGAATCTCCATGAGATACACCGGGACGTCGGGGTCCTTTTCCAGGATCCGGACGACCAGCTCTTCTGTCCGACCGTTTTTGAAGATGTTGCATTCGGGCCCCAGCAATTTGGAATGTCCGAGACCGAGGTTTCGTCTGCTGTCCACGACGCGCTATCGCACGTCGGGCTTGCCGGGTTTGAATCACGCACGCCGCATCATCTGAGCGGCGGAGAGAAGCAGCGGGTGTGCCTGGCGGGAATCCTCGCCTGTTCACCCAGGATACTGGTTCTGGACGAACCAACCAGCGACCTTGATCCGCGCGGGAGGCGGGAGCTGACGGGGTTGCTCCGTGGGCTTGCTGCGACGCGGGTGATCGCATCACATGACCTGGAATTGATCGTTGAGCTCTGTTCACGGACCTATCTGCTCGACGGGGGAGAGGTGATCTCCTTCGGCCCCACGAAATCGCTCCTCTCCGATGAGCAGCTGATGCTCGATCACGGCCTCGAAATGCCGCATATCCTCAAGCACAGACACCCTCATTAAAAGACCTGATCGACAATTATCGATTGTCCCTCTCGTAAATTTCCTCTCTCCCGTGTATCAATACCTGTAAGACCTTGACGCTTACCTGAAGCCGGTGCCGCACGGTGGTTTGCTCTGTACCACAGGCGGGATGGAGGAGACTTGCCGTGTGGACCGGCTTTTGATTGGTGTACTGAAAACCTGGATTGCCGGAACGGGCCTGGCCGGATGCGATGCTCTCAAAGGTATTGAGCGGTGCGACGCATGGGATCAACGCATACATCGTCGAGGTGGAGACTCATCTCGAGAAGATGATACCCGGTTTCGCGATTGTCGGACTTCCGGACAGTACGGTACGCGAGAGCCGGGAGCGGATCACCGCGGCTGTGCGGAACTGCGGCTACGAGTTTCCCACCCGCAAGCTGACGGTCAATCTTGCTCCTGCCGACAT
>JBGPYM010000373.1:0-2307 GCA_041493205.1 Bacteroidota bacterium | reverse complement strand
CCCGGGGATGCCATCCCCCGAAAAATTCTCCGCGCCAACAATTCTGGAGCTCACCGCAACCGCCGCGCTTGAGACCCCCGCATCGATGATCCCCACAATCACATTCTCACCGAAGTGGCCTGTGAGGTTCGAGAACTCGAAGGCATGCGTCAGAGAGTTGTCAAACGGATAATAATTAGCGGGCGCAGCGTTGTAGAGCCCCTGCACGTCGCTGACCGTCATGGCCTGTGCGCCGGAGGGTTTCGCTTCATACACCGGGGCGATCACCCCGACGCCCGGGATGTCCCGTCTCTTCGGGGAGGGAAGCGTCACCAGTTCGTCCTTTGCGATGCGGAGAATGCCGGGCGAGGAGAGAAGATCTGCAAGTTTCGCCGCGGGGATTGTGACCGCAAGGCCGTCCGTGTTTTTGTAACGGAACCGGACTTCTCCGCTCAGGTTCTTCACGGCGTCCTCGACCTTCTGGTAGTCGCCCTTGTTCACGCCAATCACCAGGCGGAGCTTCTCAGCGGCCATCGAGACCGATGCTGCCGCCATGATGGCGATCAGGAGTGCGGTGAGTCCATGCGGAGTGAAAATGTATCCCGTGCGCTTCATACGCATGCTCCTTTCTTCTTCTCGTCCATGAGCTCGTACATTTGAATCGTCGACGAGCACGACTTCACCACGTCTGCCGGGGGGCAGAGGGTCAACGCCTCAACAGTATCGCGGAAGTTCCGAAGTGAATGACGCGGTAAATGCTCTTCAGTGACGTTCAACCCGGCAGGGTGCGGGGTCGCAGTGCGCGCTCAAGTTCTGGCGAATATACTCTGACAAACGGCGAATGTCAAGTGCCGCGTTTGGACCACTGGAGAGGGGAAGGGATTTCGAACCGGGCCCGTTCGCCCGACCCGACGCGGAGCCGCACCTCGTCGTAGAACACCTCAAAGCGCCTGACAAAATCGGCATAATTTTCCCTGGCGGCCTCAAGGCTGTTCCGGTCATCCGGTTTCACCAGGGCCAGTTTCCCTTCCTCGGCCGGCTTCCTGAAGTAGAAGTTCGTGCTGAACTTGATCAGCGTGCTCAGATCATTCAGGACCCCGCGGAATTCGCGGATGGTCACACGCCCCCCCGCTTCCGAGAGTCCGACCAGGATATTTGACAGGAACTGATCCGGGATCGGAAGGAGATCCGGATCAACGATCGCCGTCCCGGTCCGTCCTGAGACCTTCTTCAGCACCGATGTCACCGACGATTCGAGCCGGAGGCTCATAAGATCGCTGAACCCCTCGATGCTGTCGACCAGCCGAAAGCGCTGCTGACGCAGATACCGCCGGACGATCAGGAGCCCGAGCAGCCGCTTCAGGTACGTTTCCGAGTACTTGTAGAGAGCGACGGCGACGAAGATGGTGAGGACGTAGGTGACCCAGGCCGGGAACCCCCGTGCGCCGCCGAAAAACCAGGTGGCGAGCGTGGCGATGGCCACGACGCCGGTCGAAATGGTAACGAGCGATTCATTCCACCCTTTGACCGACGGAGGGGATCCCGGCGCGTTGCGGGGAGATGAGCCACCCGCGTCGAGACCCTGCAGCACGTTTCGCCGGATGCGGCCAAGCAGTGTATCCGGTCCAGGTTGCTTCTGTTGAGGAGAAAGATCAGACACGATGGTTCGTAGTTGTGGAGAGGAATGGTCCCTGAGTCACTTGACGATCGTCAAGTGACTTTCGTCTATGGTCAATTGGGCTTTTCGATGGCGACGCGCGTCCAGGGGCGTGACGGAAGGTCCCGCAGAAGGTCCTTCTGCCACGAAAATTCCGGGTGCGCCTTGAGAAATTCGGCAGCGTGGAAATCCATGCCGCACGAGTGCCCGGCAGCAGCGAGAAACGCCATATCGGCGCAGAGCGCGGCGTCCGCGATCTTGTTTTGCACGACGCCGGCCGGCCCATACGGCTTTTGCCACGTCGGCATTCCTCGCGGGGAAAGGTCCACGTGGCCGCAGAGCGTCCGCTCCCCCGGATTTTCCTTCCCGGCATAGATGTCGTAATGGTCGGACATGAACCGTTGGGCGGCCTTCACATCAATGCGCCCCTTCTTCGCATCGATGAGCTGCTCCCACCGGATCCGCCGTGCGTTGCAGCTCGCTCCCGAGTCGTTGACATCGCACGTGGTCTCCTGATGCGCGAGGTTCGGGTTTTTCGGGAAGTTGGCGCCGACAAAGTACCCGTCCCGGGTACGCTCGAGGGTGACGTTCTTCAGGCCGAGTTCCAGGCTCGCGATCTCGTTGGTTTTCCTGTCCGCCACCAGCCAGTCATTGGCGTACCCGCCGTTGTT
>JBGPYM010000158.1:0-7511 GCA_041493205.1 Bacteroidota bacterium | reverse complement strand
GGACGATGTCGAGCGCGCGCTGCACACTCTGCCGAAAGGGGATGACTCCGCCGTCAGGGCGAAACGGGATGAACTCCAGGCGATGGCCATTGCCGCCGACGCCGTGATCCTGCTCGCCGTCCGGTATGCCGACGCCGCCGAGGCGCTGGCACAGCGGACCACCGACCCGGTCCGCCGCGACGAGTTGTCCGAAATCGCGGCAATCTGCAGGAGAGTCCCGGCGTTCCCCCCGAGCACATTCCGCGAAGCGCTGCAGGCGTACTGGTTTGTCCATCTCGGGGTCATCACCGAACTGAATCCGTGGGACGCATTCAATCCCGGCCGACTCGACCAACATCTCATTCCGTTCTATGCCCGCGAGATCGCGGCGGGTACGCTGACCCGCGAGCAGGCAAAAGAGCTGCTCGAGTGCTTCTGGGTCAAGTTTAACAACCAACCGGCGCCTCCCAAGGTGGGTGTCACCGCCGAAGAAAGCTCCACCTACACGGATTTCGCCAATATCAACAGCGGCGGACTGACGACCGACGGCGACGACGGGGTCAATGACGTGACGTATCTCGTCCTGGAGGTGATCGATGAGATGCGCCTCGTGCAGCCCAGCTCCAACATCCAGCTGAGCCGCAAGAATCCCGACGACTTCCTGAAGGCCGCCTGCAGGATCATCCGAAAAGGGTGGGGACAGCCCTCCATCTTCAATGCCGACGCGGTCGTGGGAGAGCTTCTCCGGCAGGGCAAGAGCGTCGAAGATGCGCGGGACGGCGGTACCAGCGGATGTGTCGAGACGGGAGCGTTTGGCAAGGAAGCGTACATACTGACCGGTTATTTCAATCTACCGAAGATTTTCGAATTGACGCTCCACAACGGACTCGATACGCGGACAGGGAAGCAACTCGGTCCGCAGTCGGGCGACCCGGAATCGTTCCGGTCATTCGACGAGGTGCTGGCCGCCTTCCGGGCGCAGGTTCGCTACTTCATCGACGTAAAGATCCGGGGGAGCGCGGTCATCGAACAGATCTACGCGGAGGAAATGCCCGTGCCGTTCCTTTCCCTGCTCATCGACGACTGCATCACGCGCGGCACAGACTACAACGCCGGAGGCGCGCGGTACAATTCCAGTTATATCCAGGGGGTGGGTCTCGGCACCGTCACCGATTGCCTCTCGGCAGTGCGCCACCACGTGTTCGAAGCAAAAACGATGACGATGCACGACCTGCGCACCGTCCTGGCCGCCGATTTCGACGGGTATGAGAAGACCCGGCTGCTCCTCTGGAACAGAACGCCCCGGTACGGCAACGATGACAGCCGCGCCGACGCCCTTATGAATGAAGTCTTCGAGATCTACTTCGGCGCGGTGGATGGCAGGCCAAATGGAAGGGGAGGGCACTACCGGATCAACCTGCTCCCGACAACCTGCCACATCTACTTCGGCTCCGTGACTGGTGCAACGCCGGACGGCAGGAAAGCGTGGACGCCGCTGTCGGAGGGGATCTCCCCCGTTCAGGGCGCTGACCGCCATGGCCCGACCGCCGTGCTCCGGTCGGCGGGGAAACTCGATCACATCCGCACAGGCGGGACCCTGCTGAATCAGAAATTCACGCCGCACCTCATGGACGGGACGAAGGGGATCGACAGCGTGGCCGCGCTCGTGCGGGGCTATTTCCGGATGGGGGGGCACCACATACAGTTCAATGTCGTGGATGCGGCCACCCTGCGCGATGCGCAGACGCATCCCGATCAGCACCGGGACCTGATCGTGCGGGTGGCGGGATACAGCGACTACTTTTGTGACCTCGGCACATCATTGCAGGATGAGATCATCGCCCGGACGGAACATGCCTCGTTCTAAACCTGCCCCTGACCAAAGGAGAGTGTTATGCTGATCAAGGAAAAAGTGCGCCAGGCCGTCGGCCTGTTGAATGAATTCAGCACCGACTGCTGGATCACATTTACCCGCGAGACGGCGATCAACGGTGATCCTACGCTGCCGTTCCTCGTTGACGGCGACCTCACATGGCACAGCGCCCTCATTCTCACCCGGAAAGGCGACACCTTCGCCATTGTCGGTCAGTACGACAAAAGAGGGGTGGAAGAACTCGGCGTCTACAGCCACGTGACGGGGTATGTGGAAGGAATCACCAAACCCTTGCAGGACTGCCTCCGGCAGATCAATCCGGCCACGATCGCCGTCAATTACTCAAAGGACAGCGAAATATGCGACGGGCTGACCCACGGCATGTACCTGACCCTGGTTGATCTGTTGTCGACGATCGGCATGCAGGACCGGATTGTGCAGGCCGACCGGATCATCTCGGCGCTCCGTCAGCGGAAGACCCCCGCGGAGATAGCCAGGATAAGGCGCGCCATCGAGGCGACCGAAAAGATATTCGAGGCAGCGGCCCGGTTCATCGCGCCGGGGAAGTCCGAACTGGAGATCGCCGCTTTCATGAAAGCAAAGGTGGAAGAAGCCGGCGTGAAATACGCCTGGGATCCGCGGACCTGCCCTGCCGTGTTCACGGGACCGGACACAGCAGCCGCCCATTACGCCCCGACGGATCGAAAGGTGGAAGAAGGGCATATTCTCAATATGGACTTCGGCCTCAAGGTTGAGGAGTACTGCTCGGACCTCCAGCGGACGTTTTATGTCCTCAGGAAAGGGGAATCGTCCCCCCCGGCCGATGTCCGGAAAGGTTTTGAGACGATCGTCCGTGCGATCGAAGAGTCCCGCAAGGCAATGCGTCCGGGCGTTGCGGGGCACGAGATCGATGCAGTGGCTCGCAGGACGGTGACCGAAGCCGGGTATGCGGAATTCCCCCACGGACTGGGACACCAGGTGGGGCGCTTTGCACATGACGGGACCGCTCTGCTCGGACCACAGTGGGAAAAATATGCCAGGAAACCGTTCGTCCCGCTGGAGGAGAAGATGGTGTTCACGCTTGAGCCGCGGCTCGACGTGGCAGGGAGGGGGATTGCCACCGTGGAGGAGATGGTCGTGGTGACGGGCGGGGGGGCCGAATTCCTCTCCACGCCGCAAACCGAACTGGTCCTCATCCGGCCGTAGTTCCGGGTGTGCTCCGACGCTTTCTCTCAGATTCACAAGACAATCAAAGGCACATCCATGACGACTCAGACCGTGCGCACCGTCTTCCGTTCATCACGACATACGCTCCCGCTTCTGGGGTTTCTGATTGTGCTGTTCGTACAGGCGCGGGCACAGGACTCGACTCTCGCTCCAAAGCTCCGCGCGCTCCGCGGCGTGACTGAAGTCAAAGTACTTGCTCCTTTGAAGGGATTTGCCGAATCGTACGAACTCCGGTTCCGCCAGCCCCTCAACCATCAGAATGCAGAAGGCCCTGCCTTCCTGCAGAGGGTCTATGTCTCACATCGCAACGCCGACCGCCCCGTGGTCCTGGAAACTGAGGGGTACGCGGCACTGGCGAATCGTCCCACCGAACTGGCGGGGATTCTGAAGAGCAACCAGGTCATCGTGGAACACCGGTACTTCGGCCGGTCGCGTCCTGACTCGCTCCAGTGGGAGTACCTTACACTCAAACAGTCGGCGGAAGATCTGCACGCAGTTGTGCAATCGCTGAAGGGGCTCTATCGCGGGAAATGGGTCAGCACGGGGGCAAGCAAGGGGGGGCAAACAACGCTCGTGTATCGCTACTGGTTTCCGGACGACGTCGATGCAAGCGTCCCGTACGTCGCACCGGTACCTCTGGCGCAGGAGGATCCCCGGGTGTTCACGTTCCTGAACACAGTCGGGGATTCAACGTGCCGGGCCCGCATCAAGGCATACCAACTCCGGATGCTCCGCGATGAAGCCGGCCACATAAGGCGCCTCGAGGATTTTTCGAAGACCACGGGAACGAAATTCTCCATCGGCATTCCCATGGCCTACGAGTATGCCGTGCTCGAATATCCCTTTGCGTTCTGGCAGTACGGGAATTCGGCGTGCGAGAACATCCCCGGGCCCGGGGCGTCGGATTCCGCCGCCTTTGACCATCTGGCGAAGGTGGTCGGGTTCTATCTCTTCTCCGACGCCGGGGTCGGGTTTTTCGGTCCGTTCTACTACCAGGCCTACACGGAACTCGGCTACTACCGGTATGATATCACGGATTTCCGGGGTCTCCTGAAAACCGTCCGGGACGCAACCAACCGAATCTTTGTGCCGGCCGGAGCTTCGGTGACCTATCATTGCGAGTCAATGCAAAACCTCAACCGATGGCTCCAGACGAAGGGGGACAGGATCATCTACCTGTATGGCGAGACGGATACCTGGACCGCCTGTGCGGTGCAGCTCACCGGGCAGGCAGACGCCCTCAAGTTCATCAACAAGGGGGGGCCGCATGGGAGCCGCATCCGCGACCTGACGCCGGGACAAAAGGAAATGCTCTACGCGGCGCTGGAGCGATGGCTTTCGATGACAATCGAACGATAACGACGACGCATTACTTCTTTACGTACACTTTGTTCCCGGTGGCGCTGTAGTAGAAGTGTCCGCCGCGCGGACCTTCGTAGATGTTCCTGCCGTCGGCCGTCTTGCCGGTGATCTTTGCGCCGACAAAGTCCTGCACGTACGTCTTGTCGCCTTTGTCGTTCAGGTAATAGTGGCCGCCCCGGGATCCTTCATACACGGTCTGTCCATCGCTGGTCTTGCCGACGGCGTCATCTTTATCCCCGCCCGCGGCAGGAGCAGTTTCTTTCGTCGCCTTGGCTTTCGCAGCTGCTCCTGATTCCTTAGCGACCTTCATTTCCGTCGAGGGCTTCTTGGCCTTTGCAGCCGCAGGCGCCTTCTCCCTGACAGGGGCAGTTTTCTTCGGTGCCGTTTCCTTTTTTGCCGCGGTGACCTTTTTCGACTTCGCAGCAGCGGCCTTTGTCTCCTTGGCGGCGGTTTTCTTTTTCGCGGTGGTTTCCTTCTTGCTCTTTGCGGTGGACTTCTCCGTCTTGGGCTTCTCCTTGGTCTGCGCGGAGACGTCACACTGGGCTGCCAGGACAGCAGCCGCAAGGACGAGGAGTGCGATGAAGTGCTTCATGGGATGAGCTCCTGCTCGTGGATGGTGGTGGGATGCCGTGGACGTCAAAAATATATAAAAAGCGGCGAGGAAATCAAAGAGGACGCCTTGCTATTTTCTTGTCGCGGGGGTACATTCGTCGGGGGAGATACTGCATACGGGGGAGCCCAGCAATGGAGGAATCTTCAATGAGACAAACATTCGTCTTCGCGTGTGCCTGTTCCCTGATGATCGCGGGGTGTGCGACCGGCCCGCAGTTGACGCTTGATCAGATTCAACCACACCATGTGGTTGCAGGCGACAAGTCGTCGCTGATGAACGCAGTCCGGATGTTCGCGATGCGTGAACAGTACAAAATATCGAGTTTTGAGGAGGAGACGGGACGCGTGGTCGCCTTCCGGAATGTCTCCCTCGGCCGGCAGGATGAGTCCAGGCGGATCATCATGCACCTGTCGATTGTTCCTGCTTCGCCAAACTCGTGCGAACTGGACGCGCGGTTCGCATTTGGTGATTCCCCCGGAACGCTCACCAGGGAAGAGGAGAACATTCTTGTGGGGTGCTACACGGCTCTGTACGACCACCTCGGCATACGCCCGTAATGGCGGGCGCTGCCGGATTGCACGAATAGAAAACGGTGACATCCATGGAACTCTCATCTGAGCTACGCCATTCACGGCTGCGTGCACGGGTCCTGCTCCTGTGCGGCGCTGCATTGTTCGCCGCAGGGTCCGTCATCGCACAGGAAGTCGGCGATGTGCCTGCCGGCCCCTGGTTCCACTTCCACCGGAGTCCCTCGCTCAGCGTTGTCTACGGCGGCGCGAATTACAGCATCAATGGCATCGGGACGGCGCTGGCCCCCGCCGGGCTGGTGGAGCTGAAACTGGGGGGAGTCAAAGAAGACCTCATGGACGAGGGGGGTCTGATCGAGTATCGCTATGAATACTTCACGATCGCAAACATCTCGAACGATCTGGGCCGGGATCTGCGGTCGGGCGAACTCGCCACGGATACGTGGCGGGTTGGATTTGCGTGGGAAAAGGGGTATGGCTATCAGCTCGGGGAGGCCGAGAGCAGGCCGGCGCTGATCCTGTACAAGGCCGATGGGATTCTCTGGTCGCGGGTGGACTTCAGGGGTACTCTGAGCGGTTTCCCCGACGGGCCGTTGCTGGGACAATTTGAAGACGCGGCGCGGTTCGGCACCAAAACGGAAGCGGGGGTGAGGCTCCGCCTCCTCCCCCTGGTGGTCCTCGATGCCGGTTTCGAAAGGAGCGTCACATTCCGCCGGCATATCTTCTGGCCGTGGATCGGCAGCGTGGCGGTGGAGGGAGCCGGTCAATGGCTGCTTGACCGGTTTGTCAGCAGGATTCTCGATTCATCTCCTGCGGCGGTGCCGGTGGTGAACTTCGTGTTAAAAAACGCACTTGCATTCGGAGCCTACCAGCTCCGCCGGGAAAAGATGTTCGCCCCATTTGAATCCGAACCTCCGCTCTTCAGCCAGGGATTCAAGGCAGGCGTGACGCTCATCTTCTGAGGGAGGTACTCCATGCGCCGGAAGCTCTGGCTTGCAACGCTTCTTCTCTGCGGAGGAATTTCTTCTCCCGCCGCCGTGGCGGGTGGTAACGGGGGGGACTCGCCGTTCCCTCTTCTCGTGACGACCGCGTGGCTGGGGGAACGCGCGCATGATCCTGCCGTTCTCGTTCTTCACGTCGCGTCCAACCGTCGCGAATATGCCAGGGGGCATATCCCCGGCGCCCGGTTCCTCTGGAGCCAGGCGCTCGCCTACAGCAATGAGGACTACACGCTGGAGGTCCCGTCGCTTCCCAAAGCGGACTCGGTGCTGAAATCTCTCGGGGTCTCGGAGGGACAACGCATCATCCTTTATTTTTCGGGAGGGAATGTCACCCAGACAACCCGCGTCTTCATGACGCTCGATTATCTGGGCCTCGGGGGACGGGTTGCACTTCTGGATGGCGGGCTGGAAGCCTGGAAGGCGGAAGGACGGCCCGTGGTCACCGATATTCCTGCCGGGCTTCACGGCGAATGGAAGGCCCGTGCCGTTTCCGGCGTTGTCGTCGACGGAGACTGGGTGGCCGGACACCTGGCGGATTCCACGGTGAAAATCGTGGATGCCCGCGCCCCGCAATTCTATCAGGGGCGGGGCGGCGGCATGCCGCGTGCGGGGCACATTCCCGGCGCCGTCAACATTCCCTTCAACAGTCTTGTCGATTCCACCAACAGGTTGAAATCGCCTGATTCGTTGCGGGCAATGTTCCGTGCCTCAGGCATTGCGCCGGGGAAGACCGTGGTGTCATACTGCCACATCGGTCAGCAGGCCTCACTTGTCTATTTCGTGGCCAGGTATCTCGGATATCCTGCCCGGTTGTACGACGGGTCGTTCGAAGACTGGAGCGGAAGAGACGATGTCCCTGTTGTCAACACGACGGAGGAAAAAGCGAACCCCAACAGATAGCACTCCTCCCTTCAGAAGATTCTCCCCCG
>JBGPYM010000180.1:0-6648 GCA_041493205.1 Bacteroidota bacterium | reverse complement strand
GCCAGGTTCGCCCGGATGGACCGGCGCCGTGCCGGGACCACGGTGAGATCGCGCCGCTCACGCTTCTCCCATCGCTCGGCCGCTCCGCGCAGTTCAGCATACAGGGAATACACCACCACGCCATTGTAAAAATACGAAAGGGGAATAATGAGCCACCCGTACAGTGGGAAGTACCTCAGGTGCGCAGGTTGCCGGTCGAGAAGGGCACTGTACACGACAATCCCGGCAAACATCCCGTAACCCAGAAACGCAATCACATCCAGAGGCCCGCCGAGGGTGACGACCCCGAAGGAAAGCGCGAACGGAAGGCCGATCGCCAGGAAGAGTTGCAGGATCGGTATCCCCACCATGCTGAACCAGTTGACGGGGAGAAACCAGGAAAAGGGAAAGTACTCTCGTCGGAAGAGCATATCACGGTGTGCCGCCGTGATTGTGAGATAACTCCGCATCCACCGGACCCTCTGACGCCAAAGCGAGGGAAAATCGCGGGGCACGTCGCACATCACCATCGCATCCCCATCATAGATGATCCTGGCCCTGGCGCGCTGAAGCTTAAACGTCAGATCCAGGTCCTCCCCCCAGACCTCGCTGAATCCCCCGACGCGTTCGAGCCACTCCTTCCGCACCGCGCCGGTATTACCCGAGATGATCGGCATGACGTTCAGGATCGAGAAGGCGCGGCGCACGAACCCCGTGCCGACATGCGTCGTGAGCGTCAGGAGCTTTTGCAACGGCGTGTCGGGCCGGACGGGCGTGTCGTTCCCGCACACGGCGTGAATGCCCGGATCCACGAACCACCGCGCCGCCTTGGCAAGCGTGCGGCGTTGGAACATCGAGTCGGCATCTGTGAAGAGAATGATCTCCCCCCGGGCTTTCGCAATCCCGGCATTGAGTGCGCTCGCTTTTCCCCCGTTCGCTTTTGCGATATACACAATCCGGTTCTCCGCGACAAACGGCCGGAGAAGTTCCCCGGTCGCGTCGGTGGAGCCGTCGTTGACAACGATGACTTCAAACCGCGGGTAGTCGGAGGCCAGAATTGACTGAATCGTCAGAACGACCGTTTTCTCCTCGTTGAATGCCGGAACGACCACCGACACGAACGGTGTATGATGCTCCCCCCCGCGGGCGAAAAATCGCCGCTTCCAGAATTCATAGATAATCGTCAAGGGGAAGAAAAAGAGCGACTGCAGTCCGAAGAGAAATGTGGCCAACCCCAGGGCGAGGAAGGCGCCGGTCAGGACGGTCATAGATCGACTCCCTTATACAGAAGGAACGCCTCGGCATATTTCACACCGGTCTGCAAACCGCGATGCGACGCACGGCCGGTAATCTGCTTCGGGCTCATGTACAGCTTGTCCTTCTGTGTCCGGTGTGCCTGCACGGCTCTGACTTTGTCGGCGATGGTGCCGGTGATGTCGACAAAATAGTTGGCCGCGAAGTGCGACTCTGTGGACACGTCTTCGTAGCAGAGAAGAGACTTGTCGCCCCGTGCGGCGATCCTGGTCGCCTCGAAGACGGCTTTATGGTCCTGATGAATGTCGAAGGGGGACTGTGTTACAATGATCCCGGCGGCTGTCTGCGTGATCTTCTCCTCAATGACCTTCTTCATTTCGTTGATCTGATCCGAAAGGCCGGTATCGGCGAAATTGAACACCCAGAGATCGTCAAGCCCCAGTATCCCGGCGCCGGCCTGCGCCTCCTTCTTCCGGTCGCGATGCTGCTGACCTTTCCCCTCCTCACCAGCGGTCATCACCACTCCGTAGACACGGTACCCAAGCTCCTTGTAGCGTGAGAGTGTGCCGCCGCAGCCGAGTTCGATATCGTCCGGATGCGCGCCGATCGCCAGAACCGCCCGCTTGTGCTCCTCCCGCGTGACATGTGTCGTCCAGACCAGTGTGACGAACGCTAGCATCCAGGCGAGCATTGTGGCGAACTCAGCGATCTCCGTGTAACCGATGACCCTCGTCATCCCGCTGACATTCGCCGCAATGAACATCACCAGCCAGAGGAGCGCCAGCACTGGCCAGACATAGTACGTGACCCGCCAGTACGGCCCGCCGCGGAGCCGGAGCCTGTCTTTCCGGCCGTGAAAATAGATGCCAATGACAATATTGGAGAGGATGAGGAAGACGGGTTTCGCGTAATTGTCCAGGACCGCGGCGTAGTCGATGGACTGCCGTTGTTCTATGCGGCGGAGGATTTCGTATCCGTAGCTGTTATTCGGGTCAATGGCGAACAACGACTTGACGGCTTCCTCCGCCTCAGGAATTTGTCTCGCATCAATCGAAAGATTTCCCAGCTTGATCAGAATTTCCATGTTCTCCGGGTCGAAGGAATGCGCCTTCCGCAGCATTGCAGCGCCTTGTGATGGCCGGCCCATCCAGCCATACAGGTCACCAAGACTCCTGTACGCCTCGGGGAGTACAGGGTTGAGCTTCAGGGCATCGTTGTAACACTTCTCCGCATCGGTGAAATGATTCCCCCAGGCGAGGATATCCCCTTTGGTCAGGAGTATCTCTGTATTGTTTGGCGCAATGGCCTCTGCCCGCATGATGATGGTGAGCGCTTCCTCGAGCCGCCGCTGCTGGGCCAGGGTTTGCGCCATCCCTTTGAGCGCGTCGATGTCAAGCGGCTCCCGCACAAGGAGCTTTTCATAACAGCGTTCCGCCTCGGCATAGCGGGTGGCCCAGCGCATGACCCGCGCAAGACCCTTCAGTCCGGCCAGGTTGACCGTGTCGCGCTCGACAGCGTCTTTATAGAGTACGATCGCCCGGTCGTACTCTCCCTTCCAGGAATAGAGATCCGCGAGCCTTATCACAATCCCAATGTCGTTGGGCAGTCCCTTCGCGAGGCGCCGGTAGATCCCTATAGCGTCATCGATCCTCTGATCGTGGATGAGCTGCTCACCCTGGCGCCGGAGGGCAGCCAGCGACTCCGGCAATGCGAACCGCGGAGAGGTGGAGACCTCCACCAGATTCGTCTGCGCCGGGAGCCGGGTCATTTTATGCAAAGGGTTGCTGGCTCCCGGCTGCACATGAAGAAGCAGGATCATGCCAATGAGGGGGAAGCGCACTGGAGGGTACATTCTCACGATCCTTTCAGAAGCCCGTTTTCAGCCGGACGAGCAGGAACGGGGCAATTTCAGTTGTCAGTCGGGTGAGCGCCTTGACACCTCCCCGCATCTCCACAAAGTCCCATGGTTCCGCCAGCAGCGTCACCATCGCCACGCGCGAACCGGTAAACCCCCGTGCGCCCGTCTCAGGGTACCGGTCGTAAAGCAGGTCCGCCTGGACCCCGTACCGCGCAAAACGGTATCCGACGCGGGCAAACAGAGACCACGTCAACGAGCGGTCCAGGTCCCGGTCAGGGACATAACGCACCTCCGCGGAGAGACTTCCGTCATCGTACCCCAGTCCCGCTCCCAGCAATCCCAGCGTTTCGTAGCTGAACGAGTTCACAATTCCGGAGGCGGGATCCGTCACGACTGTTACGGGATCGGGATCGCGCAGAAGGGCCGCGAAGAGTCTGCCGTACACCGGTCCGGCGATCGAGTTGCGGAGACTGGCGCCGACCTTGAAATTGTTCGCGAACAGATTGTTGTTCCAGAAGAAGTCTGGTCTGAAATACTCAACCTCAAGTGAAACCGAGTTCTCTGTACCGTACGCGTACCCACCTTCGATCTGGACATGCGACGCATGATCATACGCCGTAGCGTCCGGGTGAGGATTGATCGACCCGGGATACTCATACCGCTTGTACCGTACCCCAACGCGGATGTATGTCCGATAGTCGGGGAAGATATACGCGTCGGCCCAGAGATTCGTCCGCCGGTAGAACACCCTGTCGGTTCGTGAAACCCCTCCATAGAGATCGGCCTCATCAGCCCATCCGACGAATGCGCCGTATTCCTGGACGTTCCGGGCATAATCCACCTCCCACCCGCCCGTGGAGCCGATCAGATGGAGACTCCGGCGCAGTGCAATCGAGCGGAGGGACGACTCTGCTTCCCCGTCATCGGGAGTCAGACGGAGAGCTTTGCCGAGCGTTGTGCGGGCGGACGAGTATTGACGCACCCAGGTCTGGACTTCAGCGATCTTCTTCAGTGCTCCGGCATCCCGGTTGCTGCGAAGCTGTGACGATTGTTCATATGCGTTCAGTGCTTCTGGTAATTTTCCGTCTGCCGCACATGCATCGCCCAGGATCATGAGATACTCCGCATTTGCTGCGTCCCGCGCCACCAGCAGTCTGGCTTTTATGCCTGCCAGCGCGGGGTCTCCCGTGCGCAAGGCGGCGATGGCTTCATTTCTGAGCGTGACATCCCGGACGCTGTCGCTTGTCGCACCGGTCACCGCAAACAGAAGAACGGCAAGGAAGTTCATGATTGCGCTCCCATCAGTGTTAACTCCAGTAAGAGGTCAAGGACGCCTTCCGCCTGCACCACGTGTGCGCCCACGCGCGCATTCACTTCAAGGATCTTCGGGACGCCGTTCTCGGTGAGTCGTATGTCCATGTCGATCGGGCCTTCAAGCCGCATCGCCCGCACGGCCGCCTCTGCCAGGAGTTCGACATCCTGCCGGGGTGACGGGCGGACTCCCGTTGCGTTGCCGACGATTCCTTCCCTGAGGCCGGTCTTGAACAGCACCCGCGTGATCGATGCGTTCCCCGCAGGGAATGCAAAAAGATTCACGTCGTATTCTTCCCCGCCAACAAATTCCTGATACGCGACGCCGGTACGATGCTCCCCGGCCGCCATCGCTTCGTCGAGCACGACGCGCACACCGCGTCCGCCCCTCCCGTGCCGCGGCTTCGCCACAAACGGATAGCCGAGCGCTTCGCCGGCTTGCAGCGGCGTGGGACATTCAACATCGCTGAGCGTCCTGGGAACAGCCACCCCGTTCGCCCGGAGAAACCGGGCCGTGCGGTATTTGTCATTTGCGACGGCGGCCATGGCAGGGTCAGTGGCGAACACCGTCACGCCGAGGGCGCGAAGGGGGGCGCGCAACGCAGCCGCGGCGGGAATCTCTTCGGTGACCGTGCAGAGGAAGAGGAGAGGCCGCTCGCTCCGTGCGATGTCGAGGATCGCGTCATTGAATCCGGGATCGTCGCCCCGCGGAATAATGCTGAACGAATCAGTCACGGTCTCCACCGGGGTGATATCCGTCCCGTGCACCTCAAATCCCTTTTCACGGAACCAGAGGGTGGATGCCCTCCCTGCGGGACCGCCCACCCCTGTGATCAGCACTCTCTTGTGTGTCGTCATGTTTTTTTCCGGAAGGATGTTTGTGGGGACCAGCCGTCACGAGAATAAGTAGTCGTCGGTGCGCGAGAGTTCCATGTCGATCGATTATCCGCTCTGTGATGATGTGGAGTGTGCGCCGCGGCAAAAATGTCTCATGGAGACCGTACGGTCCGCATGAGCGAAACACACGCAATTTCACGTCGTTCAACGCCCTTGGAAATCCCATCCGTCTTCCGTACCTTATCATATCAGCGTGGTCCCTCCGGGGGCCACAGCTTTTTTCCGGTGACAATTGTGCCGAAGAAATTACGCTCCATGGGACTCTATCCACAGCCGAATAAATGGCAGTGCGGGCCGTTTGCGTTGAAATACGCCCTGATCATGCTGGGGAGGTTCGTCGACGAGAAGAGGATTTCGCGCATCGCGGGTACGCACTGGTGGAATGGCACCGATGAGATCAAACTCAGTCGCGCTGCCAGGACGTACGATTGCGAAATGAAGGTCATCCGGCGCAAAGCATCGCTCCGCGCGAAACGCGAACTCCTCCTGGCACTGAAAAAGGGGCATCCCGCGCTGCTCTGCGTCGACCGGTGGAACCACTGGATTACCGTGGTCGGGGCAGAGAAGGGCAAGTTCATTACCATCGACAGCCGCAGGGCGCCCGTTGTCTGCGTGGAGACATGGTACAGCCTGAAGAAGCGCTGGGTGTACACGGAACGCGATCCCGATGACACCACCCAGACGGTGAAACTGTACGACCTCCATCCGGTCATTCCGCGCTTCCGTGTCCGCACGAAGGCCCATTTCTCGCTCAAGCGTGCGCGCTACCTCCGGCGGCCGGAAAACAAGCCCTTCGCCGAAAGCTGGGATGAATATTTCACCGATCTCATGAGCATCTGCATTCCACGATCGCCCCGCACCGAAAAACTGATCTCCATGGGAGAACTTCTGCGTCGCCATGGGGCGATGATCCGGTCCCAGATCGTGTTCTGGCACGGATCGGTGCCAGCCGACCGCCTCGACAAGATCATGCGCAACATGCAGTTCGTCGCCGATACGTACGACCTCGCGGTCCGCGCCATCGACGAGAAACGCGCAATTGCCGCCATCACCTCCAACCTCGCACTCTGGGCGGCCAGTTCGTACGGGATTGACGAGGTGTACGGAAACGCATGACCCCATGAACGTTCTGCTGACGAATGCCACCGATATTTTCGCGGGGGGGGAGGACTACGTCCTGATCCTCGCCCGCTACCTCGCGCGACGCGGGCACACGGTCTGGGTCTCGGCCCGGCCGGGGCACCTGCTGCTGCGGAAGTGCGACGAGGCATCCATCCCGACCATCCCGCTTGCGTACGGAGACATGGGCCGCGTGTTTTCCGTGTCCGGCATGCTCCGCTCTGCAATGC
>JBGPYM010000338.1:0-2862 GCA_041493205.1 Bacteroidota bacterium | reverse complement strand
AGCGGCCAGAAGTACCATTCCGGCCTGATGCCTGAAGGTGCCGACGCGAACGGATCCGCCTTATCTCCGAGGCCCCATGGGAGCATCGTCGCAAGCACGAGTAAAGCTGCAAGCCCGAGGCCCCACGCAATCAAATCGCGGTAGAAATAATTCGGAAAGAACCTGATCGGCGGTCGTCGTTCGGCAGTCCCCACAGGTGTTGAGCTGCCTGACAACTGATTAAGGAGAACATGGAAACTAATGATTGCCAGAGTAATTAACGGCAGGTAGATGACGTGGAGACTATACATACGCGTGAGCGTTGCCTCACCAATCTCCTCCGCGCCTTTGATGAGACTGACGCCCCAGGTCCCGATGATCGGCATCGTCTTCGGAACCTCAGTTCCAATCAAGGTCGCGAAGTACGCCGTCGTGTCCCATGGGAGCAGGAACCCCGTAAAGCTGAACCCGAGCATCAGGAAAAGAAGCAACGCCCCGGAAAGCCACATGAGCTCGCGCGGCTTCCTGTAGGCCTTCATAAGGAACGCGCTGAACATGTGGATGAAGAGCATTGCCACGAGGAGATTGGCCGACCAGGAATGTATGGAGCGCACGAGCCAGCCGTGCTGAACGTCGTTCACGATGCCGGTAACGCTTTCGTAGGCGTGCTCCGGGCTCGGTTGATAGTAAAGTGCCAGCAAAAGGCCCGTTACGAGCTGCACACCAAAGAAAAAGAGCGTAAGCCCGCCGAAGAAGTACCAGAACGAGTGCTTATGCCGCGGCACGGATTTCGCTGCGGCCGCCTCCCTCAGCCACCCAACTGGAAGCCGATCCGAAAGCCACCCCAGTATGTTTGAATTTCGTGGAAACGTCATCAAGAGAAACTGGCTAAACCTTTGTGAGATATATGGATTTCCCATCAAGGTTGACGCGAAAAGGAGCGAGTGGGCGGGGAGCCGGCCCTGCGACGTTCTTGCCGCTCATATCAAACTGACTCCCATGGCAATTGCATCCAAAATGAGGGCCTCCCTCCGTCTGAAATTGAACCACGCAACCGAGGTGCGTGCACCGGGCAGAGAAGGCCTTGTACTGGCCCGCGGGATTCAGGAGCACGACAACCGGCTCCTTGTTGAATCGGAATATTTTGGGCGTGTCCGCCGGAATGTCATCGGTCTTCCCGACCATTACCGTTTCCCTGGTAGTGGCCGCCTTTCCGGGGGTCAAATACTGCGCGAGCATCCCCACGACCGGGACCGCGCTGATCAGTGCCCAGAGCGCGAACGCCCGCTTAAGGAAGTCTCTTCTGTTGGGTTCGTTCATGGGATGCACTGTTATCGCGCTGGCGCAATGACGGAGAGGCGGCCGGGGAGGATGCCCACATCGACCCGGTGGACGTTCGCCCCGACGATCTCGCCGTCGGCGTGCACATAAAACGGCTCCGCAGCGGAGACCGTTATCCCCTTCTCCCGGTGAAACGATACTCCGGGGACGTTCCGGTGCTTTCCCTTCATGACTTTCGGCATCAGCGACAGGATCTGGAGGATTGACTTTTCATCCACCATGCAGATGTCCAGCAGGCCGTCGTCCACCTGCGCATCCGGAGTCAGGTAAAACCCTCCCCCCGCACACGGGCCGTTTCCGATGGCAATAAGAAGGTTGCGTGATTGGCTCGTCGCACCGTTCATCGAGACCGTAAACCGTGGCGGCACGTACTTGCCAAGAGTCTGAAACACCGCCATGATATACAGGGCATTTCCCCCCAGGAATCTGATTGCGCGCGTCCGGGCAGCCACCGCGGCATCGAACCCGATGCCCACACCATTAACAAAGTACCTCAGTGGAGAGTTGCCTGGATCTTCACCACAGGAAACCGTGCCCAGGTCCACGGAGCGGGCCGTTCCATTGAACAGAATCTCGAGCGCGGGGAGAAACTTGGGAGGGATCCCCACCGACTTGATGAAGTCGTTTCCGGAGCCCGCGGGGATGATGCCCATTGCCGTGCCGGGTCCGGTGAGGCCGTTGGCGACCTCGTTCAGCGTCCCGTCGCCTCCCACGGCGACGACGACGCGCGCCCTGCTGAGCCGGGCGGCCGCTGTGGCGTGCCCGGGACGGCTGGTCGTGACAAGCTCATAATCAATGCCCCGCCCGTCCAGTGAAGTACGGAGCGGATCAAGCAGCCTGGCGGCTGTGCCATTTCCGGCGGTGGGATTGACAATGAAGGTGTACGCGCTCAAGCAGTCTGCATGATTGTCGGGGGATCGGTCCGAAACACCAGCGTACCGGAGAAAAGCATGTGGGCGCTCCCTTCGAGCCTGACGTCGGTCCACGAGCCCGGGGCGCCCCTGAAATGAACCGTCAGGTCCTCCCCGCTCCGAACACGGACCTGAATCGGCGAGCTGATGCCGAACGTCGCCGCTGCCACCAGCGCCGATGCGACGGAGCCGGTCCCGCAGGCGAGGGTCTCTGCTTCCACGCCGCGCTCGTACGTGCGGAGTTCGATTGTCGAAGGTCCTGTCCGGCGGACAAAGTTTACGTTCGTCCCTGCCGGCTGAAACTCTGCGTGATTCCTGATCGCCCTCCCGATCCCCGACACGTCCGTCTGAGCGGTGTCCCGTGCAAAAATCACGACGTGCGGAGCTCCCGTATCGAGGAACGACGCCTCATGCGTTGTCCCCTCGACGGAGAGCTTCAGTCCGTTCCGAAGCGGCCCCGGGTCCTTCATCCGGAGCGTGACCGCCGTAGGGCCGATCTCGGCGTCATAGATGTGGCCCTGGGCCTCAAAGCGCTGACGGGGACCTGCGATCCCCGTCACCTGCGCGAACCTGGCGATGCATCGCCCCCCGTTCCCGCACATTCCTCCCCAGCTTCCGTCGGCGTTGTAGT
>JBGPYM010000082.1:0-11934 GCA_041493205.1 Bacteroidota bacterium | reverse complement strand
TTCGCCGGCCTCCTGATGTCCCCCCCCTGCCGTTTGGAGATTGGTTTCACAAGGCCCTGCTGGGTTCCGCACCGCTTATCGCCGCCGGATCGGTCTGGCTGACCGCATCGGCGATACGGACGCTCGGCGCTCAATGGACGGTAGCGGCACGGTTGATCGAAGGTCACCGGCTCATCACGACCGGCCCGTTCGGCATCATTCGCCATCCGATTTATGCCGCCCTTCTCGGATTTCTGATTGCGACAGGAATAGTCGCAACGGCCTGGCCAGCCTTTGCATTCGGGATCATCTCCTATTGTCTGGGCCTGCGGATACGCGCGCGCGCAGAGGAGCGACTCCTGCGTGAGGAGTTCGGCCCGGAGTATGAGACGTACGCCGCAAAGGTCCCCGCTGTTCTCCCGCGCGTCTTTGCATTCAACGGCGTTTTTCGGTACTTTTCTTCACTCACAACCCTTTAACGTATGCTCGCCATCGAAGCTGATTCACTCTCCAAGACCTACACCAGCGGTTTGCTCCGGCGCGAACGCGTCGAGGCACTCGCAGGGTTCTCGCTCGCCGTCGAAAGCGGACAGATTTTCAGTCTGCTGGGGCCAAACGGCGCGGGGAAGACGACATTCATCAAGATCCTTCTCTCCCTGACCCACCCCACGACGGGGAGAGCATCGATCGCGGGCATACCGCTCCCCAACGTCGGTATCAAAAGCCGTATTGGGTATCTTCCGGAAAGCCACCGCTACCCGGGGTATCTCACCGGAGCACAGGTGCTCAGTTTCTTCGGGAAATTGAGCGGCGTCGATACCGGCGTGCTCGCGCAACGTATTCCATCCCTTCTGGAGCTGGTCGGGATGACCCAGTGGCGCGGCATGAAGGTCAAGAAATACTCCAAGGGGATGATGCAGCGGCTCGGCCTGGCCCAGGCGCTGATTAACGATCCGGAGATCCTCTTCCTGGACGAACCGACAGACGGCGTCGATCCGCTCGGCAGGAAGGAGATCAGGGAAATTCTCAAGGAACTGAAGAGGAAGGGGAAGACGATATTCCTCAATTCACATTTATTGTCGGAAGTTGAGCTGATTTCCGACCGCGTCGCGATCCTGGACAAGGGGAAGCTCCTGAAGACCGGCACCGTGGACGAACTGACGACCGGCGGGACGAACTACCTGATCGGTATAGTCGGGACGGTTCCCGAGGTTGCTCTTGCGGAATCGCGGGCCCTTGTTCTCCGCCTGAGCACCGCCAATGGCACCCTCACCGCAGATTGTCCCACGACAGCAGAGTTGAATAAGGTCATCGATCTCCTTCGCAGGCACGGCGTGGAAATCACATCGGTTGTACAGCAGCGGAACAGCCTGGAGGAATCGTTCATCTCCCTCATCAAGCGGGAGGTGGCACCATGAAACTCCTGACGCTGGTACTCGGGACCGGCAGGGAACTGTCGGCAAAAGCAACCCTTTACGTCCTTGCAGGAATTTCGACACTGATCCTTCTGGGAGCCGCCGCCACGCTTTCACGCTCGACGACCGACGAAGGAAGCACCCTCCTGCTGTTCGGCAATCCCGCCGGACCGCCGGCCACGCCGGAAGTATTCTCGGGCATGGTGAATTCGATGGAGGCGGCGTTCGCGGGGGGCCTGTTCGCCGGCGTCGTCCTTTTTGGAATGTTCGCGACGGCGGGAGTACTCCCGGACGCTCTGGAGCGGGGAACGGTCGATTTGTACCTCTCCAAACCGATTGCGCGATGGGAACTCCTCGCCGGCAAGTATTGCGGGAGCGTCCTGGCGATGTTCGTGAATATTATCTACTTCATCGGTTTTCTCTGGATCATCGTCGGCGTCCGGGTGGGCATTTGGAATATGAACCTGCTTCTCGCCGGGCTCATGATGACGTTTGCGTTTGCATGCCTCTTTGCGATCGTCTCCCTGTTCGGCGTGCTCACCCGCAACATGGCAATCTCCATCATCGTCGGGTTCGTCTATCTGTTTGTCATTTCCGAGGTCCTCCAGAACCGGGAGGAGGGACTCTATCACCTGAGCACAAACGAAATCTACCGGGGGATCCTGGACGGACTCTATTACGTCTTCCCGCAGATTCCGGCAATGCAACACAACGTGCTCAAGCTCGTCGCCGGGAATGGGATCGAGTGGCGACCATTTGTGCAGTCGTTCCTTTCGTCCACCGGGATCCTTGCCCTGGCTGCGTGGATACTCGGAAGAAAGGACTTTTGAGCGGCGGAACGTGACACTGACTTCTGTGATCGTCCTGGGCGCCCTGGTTCTGGCGGGTTCGTCCACCCTTCCCGCACCTGTGGACGCACAGGACCGGCAGTCGGTGGAAGAGCTCCGTGCCGACAGTATGGCCCGCGCATACCGGGTGGCGGCCCGCTCCCTGAAGACTGCGGAGCTTGAGCGGCGCGTGGCTGCACGGAAGGCAGTTCAACGGAGCGGATACTGTACCACCCTTGCAGCAGTGATCCGTCACAACGGCCTTGATGCGCTCCTCTCCTACATCCGGATGCGGCTCCACCTCGATTTTTCACTTCCGCACGACCAGTTGTTTGCCTATATCCCGAGCCAGTACAAGGTGGAGCCGACCCCGGGCGTCCCTCCGGTCGTTGGGGCCCCAAATGCGATGACCGTTGTTCCCCTCTATGAAGACAGGTCATTCCCCCCGGATCCCTGGAAGAGAGAGTAACGATTGATCCTCACGACCACAGTCCGGCAACTCCTTGAGGTGGACAAATCCCGGCGACAGCGTGAGAAGAGCTTCGTACGGATGATCCCGCCGGCCGCGGCTGTCGCAAACCTCCTCCTCTGCGCAACATTCGAGCCGTTCCTCAGGGAGGATTCCGCGGGCCACTTCCTCGCGCTTTTTCTTCTGACGGAGTGCGCTCTCCTGGTCTTTCTCAACTTTTCATATTTCGGAAGAAGAACCTCCCCGGTCCTGGTCAAGACCCGTATCTTTCCCGTTGCACCGACCGAGCGCTACATATCCACGGTCGCAATTGAAGTACGGAGGAGGATCGTGCTTGCCTTCATCATCTCCACCGCGGCCTTTCTCGCCCTCTTCTTTCGTTCGAGTATTGTCTCTGCAGCGTGTGCGGTCGTGATTTTCCTGCTTTTGACTGCGGCCGTGGAGTTCGTGTCATCCGCCATCGCCCTGATGCTGCTGCGCACTGCACACCCGTCGGCATCCGCACTTGCACTGGGAGGTGCGACAATTGTGGTGCTCGTTGCCGCACTCATTGTCTTTGACATCACAAACCTGCTGGCCGCGGTTCCGCTGGTCAACTGGGGATCGGCGGGGATGCTTGCCGGAAGCCGGGGGGACATTGCAGGGGCGTTCATCAACGCGGGCTCCATAACTGCAGCGGGTGTGGCGGCATGGTTTGCCGGGTCGAGGTATTCATGACTTTCGGGAAGCAGGAGCGCCTGGTGTTTGCCATGGACCTGCGGAGGTGCTTTGCCGCCGCGCGTATTCCTGTCCTTTCGATGCTTGCATGCGCCGGAGTCCTTCTCGTCGTACAACGGAGCGATCTCCCCCCTCTTGTGGCTGTTTGCATCATCGCACTCAGCGGACTCGACGGCCAGTTCAACAATATTTTTTACCGGTCGCATTCGGAGCTGGAGGCACTTTCACTCTTCCCGATTTCGTGGCGGGGCATCGTCGTGGCGAAGAATTGCGCCACAATCTGCGCTGCCCTGCTCCTCTCGGTTCTCATGTCGCTGGCGATTCTTTACTTCTCGCATCGCCAGCCGGACGGGGCGCAGTTTCTCGGAGCATCGCTCTTCGTCTGGACCGTCGTCTTTCCCCTCCTGATCATCGGGAACCTCAGGTCGGTCCAGGAGCCGAGAAAGGAAACGGCTGGGACGGGCGATGCCTTGATCCAGGCCGCAGGCATGGCAGTCCTGGTACTCGTCTGCTCGTTCCCGTATATCATCCTGTACACACTCACGGATGATATCCCTGTCACGATTGCCTACGGAGCATTCATGGCGATTGTCTGGCTGATCCGGTCGGTCCCGCGTACCGCCGTCCGGGCAGAACAACTCCTGGCATCCTCATGACACCGGGATCCCCGATTCTCGAAATCAACGGGCTCGTCAAGGCCTACGACACCGGGCACCGGGCCGTGGATGGTCTCTCGCTCCGCGTCCCGCACGGATCCATCTTCGGCTTCATCGGTCTGAACGGGGCGGGGAAGACGACAACCATACGCATCATTGCCGGTCTCCTCGGACACGACGCGGGCACAGTGGAGCTGTTTGGACGACCGCTCAGCACGAACGACAGCGAAATAAAGCGGAATATAGGCGTTGTGCTCGATGAGCCGCTCTACTTCGACTGGATGTCCGCTCCCGAATACCTCCGGTTCGTCGGCATTATGGAAGGCCTGACGCAGGAAGCCGCAGAGAAGCGGACCGCCGAGCTGCTCCAGTTCTTCGATCTTGCGGAGAAGGCCGGAGATCCGATCGAGACGTACTCCACGGGAATGAAAAAGAAGGTATCGCTCGCCGCCGCGGTCATCCATACCCCGAAACTTGTCATCCTGGACGAGCCGCTGGAAGGCATTGACGCGCTGGCATCCAGTGCCGTCAAGGAGACGCTCGCAATGATGGCTTCCCGGGGAACGACGATTTTCATCACGTCACACGTGCTCGACACCGTGGAGAGATTCTGCACCGACATCGCCATCGTCCACCGGGGGAAGGTGGTCGTGGAATGCCGTACGGATGAAATTCGGAAACGCGCCAAAGGTGCTCTCCCCCACGAGACGTTCGATTCCCTCGAAGAGCTCTTCGTTGATACCGTCTCGGACAAGGCGAAGCGCCGGCAACTCTCATTCCTGTAGGATGAAAACCCTTTTCATCTTCCCTTTCCTGCCCTTTCGGGGAGCACGCGCACTCCGTGCACATCCCCGGTGGCTCGTGCCGTTCCTGGCGCTCGCCTCACTTCACATTGCGTTGCTGATCTTTTCGGAGCGCGAAACGGTGAACAGCGTCATCGCGCATCTCCCTCCCGGCGCAACTGCTGCCGACCGGGAGGAGGTCGGGTCGATGTTGAACGCAACCCGCCTCACACACTACATGTTTGAGCCCGTCCGCCTCCTCGCCGGCTGGAGCGCCTTTGCCGCCATCCTTTATCTGTTCATCCGTTCCCTTTCCCCTCCCGGGCCGGTGACCTTTGTCCGCGTCCTCTCACTCGAAGTGCACGCGGAGGCCGCACTGGTGATCGGAGGAATTGCAACGGCGGTCTACGCAACGATAGTGCAGACAGGCGGTGGTGGTGACATGCAGATTCCGCTGTTGAGTGCGGCACCGCTCCTTCCCGCAACGTCCCCCTATCCTCTCGTCGCGTTGCTTGCCACGCTAAATATCTTTACATTATGGTACGTTGTGCTGCTTGCAACAGGCATGCGCGTTCTCTTCGGGATGACTGTTCGTACGGCGGCGCTCGTCGCCGTCAGCGCCTGGGCCCTCTCCGTCCTCTTTGACACCGCAATTCTCACCCTCCTTGTCACGACGCTTCACCTGCGGGTGTGAGACGGAAACCCGGCCCCCGGGTGTTTCTGCTGTGCATGATGACCAAAGGACAATTCCATGACTGAGAAAATTAGGCTGGAAGATCTGCCGTCTCCCCTCATGACCAAGCGAAAGGGGGACGATAAGTTTCATACCGTCGGTGTTATCGGGCTCGGCGTCATGGGCCAGGGAATCGCCGAAACGGTCGCCGGCTCCGGCATTGAAGTAATCGGCGTCGAAAAGACCGACAAGGCCCTCAAGGCCGGGCTCGACGGTCTTTCGAAGGCGATGGATCATGAAATCAAGCGCTGGGGAAAGACCGCCTCCGAGAAGCGTGCGGTGATCAGCCGCATTAAAGGGACGACGAACCTCGCGGAACTCAAAGGGTGTGAAATCATCATCGAAGCAGTGGACGAAAATTTCGAGATGAAACGCCAGCTCATCGAGGCGTTCTACTCCATCGGCAAACAGGAGGCGGTCTTCATTTCCAACACTGCCACGCTGAGTCTGACCAAGCTGGCGCAGTCGAGCAAGCGGCCCGACAGGATCATCGGCATGCATTTTCTCAACCCTGTCCCGCAGGTGCCGCTGGTCGAGATCGTCCGCGGGATGAAGACGTCCGACGAAACGTTCCAGCTTGTCAAGTCGTTCGCCCGGCGGATCGGCAAAACGCCGGTTGAGGTGTTCGAGTACCCCGGATTCATCACAACCCGGACGATCCTCCCGATGTTGAACGAGGCGATGCACGTGCTGATGGAAGGGATCGCGAAAGCGGAAGACATCGATACCGCCATGAAGCTTGGCTACGCAATGCAGGCAGGACCGCTGGAAATGGCCGATGCGATGGGGCTGGACGAGGTTCTCATGTGGATGGAAACGCTCTTCCACGAGTTGGGCGAGCCGCGTTACCGTCCGTGCCCGCTGCTCCGGCGCATGGTACGCGAACGGAGGCTGGGGAAAAAGGTGGGCGAGGGATTTTTCAAGTATAACGAAGACGGAAAACGCATATGAATATCCTGGTCCTGAATTGCGGGAGCTCTTCCGTCAAGTATCAGCTTATCGAGGCCGATGAGAAGAAAACGCTCACCCGCGGGTCCGTGGAGCGGATCGGGATGAGCGGTGCAACGCTGACGAACTTCCGTTACGACGGAGACGAAATCAGGATGGCGGGCGAGATCGTCGATCACACGAGCGCCATCGAATACATCCTGGCGGTACTCCTGAGCAGGAATCACGGCGTCATCAATGACAAATCTGATATCCACGCCATCGGCCATCGGGTGGTCCATGGGGGTGAAACATTCACCGATTCGGTCCTGATCACCGATGATGTGATCAAGATCCTCCGGGAAAACATCGAGCTGGCGCCGCTCCACAACCCGCACAACCTGCGGGGGATCGCCGCCTGCGAGGTCAACCTCCCCGGCGTACCGCAGGTCGCCGTGTTCGATACCTCGTTTCATCAGAAAATGCCGAAGAAGGCGTATCTCTACGGCCTTCCGTATTCGCTCTACTCCCAGTACAAGATCCGGCGTTACGGATTCCACGGAACGTCGCACCGGTACGTCGCCTCACGGGCGGCGGCGTTTCTCGGCCGCAATCCCGGAGATCTGAAAATTGTCACGTGCCATCTCGGCAACGGGTGCAGCATGGCCGCCGTTGACCAGGGGACGTCCGTGGATACGACCATGGGATTCACGCCGCTTGAGGGGCTCCTGATGGGTACCCGGTCAGGCGACATCGACCCCTCGGTGATCCTGTTTATCATGGGCAAAGAAGGGCTTTCGCTCGGCGAGGCGAACACTCTTTTGAACAAACATAGCGGCCTGCAGGGGATCTCCGGCGTCAGCAGCGACATGCGGGAGATCATTACCGAAATGAAAAACGGCGACAAGAAGGCGACGTATGCATTCGACGTCTTCACATACCGGGTGAGGAAATACATTGGCGCGTATGCGGCCGCCATGGGCGGGATCGACGTTGTCGTCTTCACCGGGGGGATCGGGGAGAACAGCGTTGAAGTCCGGACCGCATCGTGTGCCGGACTGGAGTTCCTGGGCATCACGGTGGATGAGGCGCTGAACAGTTCAAAGGAGAAGGAGAAGAACATATCCAAAACGGGTTCCCGGACCGCGGTGCTGGTGATTCCGACGAACGAGGAACTCGTGATCGCGATAGATACGAGGGAGATTGTCGCAGATCGGGTGAAGAAGGTCGTACCCAAAGAGGCGGCAGCGAGCGGGCACTAGACCGCATCAGGCTCAGGGCGCCGGGCTCCCGAGCGCGGCGCCCCTTCTTGCTAAATCGAGATCCTCCTTCCCGAGCGGAGGAGCGGGATGAGGAGAAGGCCCAGGAATCCCACTGCGACCACCCCCGAGAGAATGAACGCCCACGTATTGACCACCCGTGATTCTGCGAACATCACATAGTCCGTCAGTTCAATCTGGTCGCGTTTGAACGACCAGGTGGCAGTATTCCCTTTCAGGTTGCCGGCATTCGTATCGAGAAAAAGGCCCGGCAGGATTACGACATTTTCAAACTCCCCCTCTGCTTCCTCTGCTGCAGTTCCGGTGGCGTATTGAATCGCCCTGTCCCATGACTCCTCGAGCGGGAGCAGGCGCGCTGATGGAGTCCCCAGTACTCTCACAAAGAGCCGCCGCATCGCTTCCACCCCCTGCGCAGTCAGGGCCATTGAACTGTCCCGGAAGAAGTTCCTCTTTTCCGCCTCAGGAAGATACTCCGCGAGGGTCTCCTTGATGTCTTTTCGGGCTGAGAGTGCGTGGAGAATCGCTCCCCGCTGCGATTTCACTTGCGCGGGCGAAACCGGAGGAGATGCTTGTGCCGCGAGGAGCGTGTCAAGTGAGTACAGAAAATAATCTGTATAATTGCGTGTCTTCCACTCTTCCACCTTCGATTCCAGGGTATCCCCTCCTTCACCGTTGGTAAACCGTTTGATTTCATCCTCCGTCATCACATCACCCGGGGAAGTTCTTTTGAACGGTGTAAAGCGGTGGTAGGTCTCCCTATAACTGATGTAGGTGTAGAACCAGCGGAACGACCGGCCGGCCTGCAGGGCAATCCGGATTTTTCCTGGTTGGTCGAGTATCGGTTTTTCCGCGGCAAGGGTACCGAGACTCGTAAAACGTTTTGAAGCGACCCAGGAGAACCCGCTCTTCCCTTCCTTCCTCTCCCAGCGGAACGTCCAGGACGTGTCCACCGGCAACGGGAGTTTCGTGGTGGGCACGCGGCCGGAGTCCGCACTCACCGCTATCGTCCGTTCACACGACCCGTCCTCCGACACGATCGTTTTCACCGACTGCTCCAGACACCCATCGAACCCCAGAAGCAGCATCAGCGCTGCCCTGACAACCAGCCAGCTTCGTTTACCGTTCATGGATTCCTTTCTCCTTTCTGATCAATTTCTCCAGGTCCTTCAGGAAGCGCTCCCCCTCATCCGCGAGGACAGCCCGTTCACGGTCATCGAGTCCGTCCTGGAGCGTGACAGATGCGAGCCCCGGGTATTTGCGAAGGAGAAAATCTTCGACCGTGACGCGTGCAAACTGTTGCCCGGGGCGCACGAGGTGTTCCAGAACCCGTCCGACGTCGCCGGGGCGAATCCCTGATTCGGCATAGGTGCCGGCATTCCGGGACCCCAGCAGATTGGTGGCTTCCCGCGCAAGCTGCTCGGCGGTCCCGCTGTCATCCCTTTGACGGTCCGTGAGGCGCCGTTCCAGTGAAGCCACTGTCAGCGCATCGTTGTAGGAAAGCGACATGTAGAGGAGAACCATGGCTGCTGCCGCGGCACCAATCGTAAAGCGGGCCAGAGACAGGAGACGGTCGATTCTTCGTCCCCATAGTTCGAATGGGGCGCCGGGCCGAAGTGTTGCCTCTATCCCCCGCATGATCTTCATTGTGACCGCCCGGGGATTGTCCAGCACAGGCAGTCGGCGGCGGAGGGCATCGAGCGGGGCAAACTCCCCGACGATGAGTTGCGCGCTCCGTGCACACGCCGCACAGGAGGCATAATGCTCTGTCAGGGCCGCCGCTCGTGCGGGCGGAAGCTCGCCTTCCCGGTAGAGAAGCATCAGCCGCCGTGCCGAGTTGCATCGCATAGTGTCACTCCTTCTTCTGCTCTTGAAGCTTCATCCGGATGGCAGCGCGCGCATAACAGAGATTCGCACGCACGGCGCTGGCTGAAATGCCGACGATTGCAGCCACCTCTTCGACTGTCTGATCCTGCAGGTCACGCAGCGCGAACACGATGCGTTGCCTCTCGGGGAGACCCTTTGCAAAGCGGCGTATCCGCTCGGCGAGGTCCCTGTTTTCTTCAAGTTCTTCCGGATCGTGCCGATCAGCTTCCACAAGCGCTCCCATGTTCTCACCCGCCCGGAGGAAAATCCTCTCCCGTCGTTGTTTTGCCCTCAGCAGATCGTAACAGAGGTTCACGACGATTCTGTAGAGCCACGTGGTAAACTTCATCTCCGCCCGATAGTCTGCCCGGTGGATCCACACACGCATGAAACTTTCCTGCACGACATCCTTTGCCTCCTCACCCTCGCAGAGGATCCTGAATGCCAGAGCGAATGCATACTCCTGATGGCGTTCCACAATTTCCCGGAATGCCTCCTTATCGGCGCGCTTGCAGCGATCCATCAGGGCCTCTGTTGGCTCTCCCATGGCGGGGCAAGACCTTTGAGCGCAGTGGGTGTGCAATGACTTCTCTGCAGATGATACGTTTGAAACCGGTCTACGTTAAGAAGGGCCGGCCATCATATGCAAGAAAATGACGGAAGGAGGGAGAAATGCGGGGGTAAATCTGCCAATCAAGCGAGTGCTACGGGGATGCGGGCTATGTTAGACGGGCAGGGACGCCCGTCCTACTTGAAAGAAACGGCGCCGCGGGTGCGGTCCAGGAGAGCAGCGCGCAGTGCATCTGCGCGCGAGGTCCTGATTTCGAGGTGCAGGTGAACCTCACCATTGTAATCCGTTGACGCGATATTGGCGCCTGTCGCGGAGCAGACATGCATCACGGGGCCGACCATTTCGTGCGGGAATGATACTTCTATTTGCTCAAGTGCGAACATTTTTAACCGTGGGACAGACGCCAGGGCCGCGCCAGCGGCTGCGCCGTACGCCTTCATAAGGCCGCCCACACCAAGCTTCGTCCCCCCAAAGTACCTCGTCACTACGATGAGCACATCCGACAACCCTTCGTGGTCTATCGCGGCCAGGATCGGCCGCCCGGCCGAGCCTGCAGGTTCACCGTCGTCGTGTGCACGGAAGTCGTCCCCTGCGGCGCCGAGACGGTACGCGTAGCAGTGGTGCGTCGCGTCGTGGTATTCCTTCCGGAGAGCCGCGAGCGCCGATTCGATCGCGGCGCGGTCGTGCACGGGCATCGCCCGCCCGATAAACCGCGATGCCTGAACCTTCGTCTCAGCCCGGCCATGGGCGCCGAGCGTCGTGTAATCGTCGCGTGTGACAGTCATCGGAAAGAGCATAGGCAATTCGCTACATTTTTGCAAGGGCGCTTGCGAGTCTAACGCCCCTTCTGTATCTTCCTCCGGACAGAAAAACGAAGGCAGTATGAAAATCGGCATTGTGTGTTATCCCACCTACGGCGGAAGCGGGGTTATCGCAACGGAGCTGGGCAAGGCACTGGCGGCACGCGGGCATCAGATTCACTTCATCAGTTACGCCATGCCGATGAGGCTGGATGGCTTCCTCGGCGACGTGTTCTACCACGAAGTGGAGATGACAAGCTACCCCCTGTTCGAGTTTCCGCTCTATACGCCCGCACTGGCGAGCAAAATCGTGGAAGTTGCGCGGTTTGAAAAGCTCGACCTGGTGCATGCCCATTACGCGATCCCGCATGCGATCAGCGCCTACCTGGCCCGCGGGATCCTCGGGGGCGGGATGAAGATCATTACCACACTCCACGGGACGGACATCACGCTGGTCGGACTGGAACCGAGCTTCCTTCCGGTTATGAAATTCAGCATCGAACAGAGCGACGGCGTCACCGCCGTTTCCAGGTTCCTGCGCGAGAAGACGACCACGAACTACGCGATCAACAAGGACATCCGGGTCATTCCGAACTTCGTAGACACCGAGAAATACCAGCGCATGCCCTCGGAGGAAGTGCGCGCCAAGTTCGCGCCGCACGGCGAACGTGTGCTCATTCATGTTTCGAATTTCCGGGCCGTCAAGAGAGTCCCGGACGTCATAAAGATCTTCAACGAGATCCGCAAAAAGGTCCCCTCGCACCTCCTCCTGGTGGGGGACGGGCCGGACCGGTCGGCGTGTGAAATCCTGGTGCGCGAATTGAAGCTGGAAAAGGAGGTGCGTTTCCTCGGGAAACAACTCGAGATTGTCCCGATCCTTTCGGCATCCGACCTGATGCTGATGCCGAGCCAGTC
>JBGPYM010000354.1:0-2757 GCA_041493205.1 Bacteroidota bacterium | reverse complement strand
TTTCCGCCGCGGCTCCCGCCATCCAGAGTGTCCGCGCGGCGAACAGCCAGATCCAGTACGGCGTGATCGGCACGGGCGGACGGGGCCAGTATCATCTGAAGCACCTGAAGCCGCTCCCTGCGGCGGATCCCATCGTGGACAAATGCATTGAATGCGGGTTTTGCGAGGTGCACTGTCCGTCGAAGGATCTCACGCTCACGCCTCGTCAGCGCATTGTCGTCACCCGTGAACTGGCGCGGCTTACGGGGCGCAGGGAGGAGCGCAAACGTGTCCGCGCGCTGCGCAAAGCGTTTGCGTATGAAGGCGATGCAACCTGCGCTACGGACGGTCTCTGTGCGGTTGCGTGCCCGGTCGCGATCGATACGGGAACATTGATCAAAGATCTGCGCCGGAAGGATCATTCCTGGATTGCACGCTGGATGGCCCGGTATGTCGCGCAGCATGTCGCGGGTGTCTCGACAGTTCTGCGCGGGCTCCTGAGCGGTGTGGCGCTGCTCCGGCGCGTTGCCGGTGAACGAGCGATGGCGCTGGCGTCACAGGCGGTCACCACGCTCAGCCTGGGGGCGGTGCCGTCCTGGAATCGCGCGATGCCCGGCGGAGCGGCACGACTCCCGGCTCTCCTGCCGCAGCCGGGGGACGATCACCTCGCGGTCGTCTATTTCCCGTCCTGCATCACGAGAACATTCGGACCGGCGGGAACCGACCCCGGGTCCCGCTCCGTTCCGGAAACAACCATCGCGCTGCTGGGGAAGGCCGGATTCCGGGTCATCATACCGCGTGGAGTCGGGAACCTCTGCTGCGGCATGGCGTTCGAAAGCAAGGGGTTCGCCCGTGAGGGCGCGTGGAAGGCAGAAGAGCTCCGGGAGGCGCTGGCGGCGGCATCTGAGAACGGGAGGCATCCTGTCCTGATGGATATGAGCCCCTGCCTCTATCGCATGAAAGAGCATGCGGGAGAAGGCCTCCGGATGTATGACCCCGCGGAATTCACGCTGAGGTTTCTCACTGACCGGCTCCGGTTCCGGCAATCGGACGTGCCGGTGGCGGTGCATGTCACCTGCAGCGCCATCAAAATGGGCCTCGGGAATGCCCTCCAGAAAGTGGCGCACATGTGTGCAACGCACGTCGTTGTCCCGTTGGGTGTGGAGTGCTGCGGGTGGGCGGGGGACAGGGGGTTTACCGTTCCCGCATTGAATGCATCGGCGCTGCGGAATTTGCGTGAAGAAATCCCGCCGGGGTGCGCGGCGGGGTATTCCACCAGCCGGACGTGCGAAATCGGCCTGACGCTGCACAGCGGCATTCCCTACCGTTCGATCATGGATCTGGTTGATCGCAGCACTACCGCATTGGGGGTGGCACAGGTGTCCCCGCCTTTGGAAATCAAGGAGTCGACATGACCATCACGCTTGCATTCGGCAAAAACGGGTTGACGTGCGACATTCCCGACAGGTACCTCCGCGGCGTCCTCACCATGCCTCCCTCGACGCGTCTCGCGGACCCCGGGAGCGTGATGAGCGATGCACTGGAGCATCCCATCGGATCGTCCCCGCTTTCATCTCTTGCCGCGAAGGCGAAAAGCGCATGCGTGGTCATCTGCGATATCACGCGGCCGGTTCCCAACACGCTCATTCTCCCCCCCCTGCTCGACACGCTGGAGCGGAGCGGCATACGGAGAGAACGGATTACGATACTCGTCGCGACCGGTCTCCACCGCCCGAGCACGCACGATGAGCGGCTCGCGATGATGGGGGAGGGGATCGTCCGTTCATACAGGATCGTTGACCACCGGGCGCGGAATGCGGCGGAACAGGAATTTCTCGGCACCACCGGGCGGGGTACGCCCGTCTTCATTGACAGAAAGTACACGGGCGCGGACCTCAAGGTAACGACCGGATTCATCGAGCCGCATCTTATGGCGGGGTTCTCAGGCGGGCGCAAGATGGTCGCGCCGGGATGTGCCGGCGAGGAGACGATCAAGGCGCTGCACAGTCCGCTGTTCCTGGAAGATCCGCAATGCTGTGAAGGAAGCATCGAAGCCAATCCCCTCCACGACGAACTGCTGGAAATTGCCCGGATGGCGGGGCATGATTTTATGGTGAACGTCTCCCTCGATGCATCACATGCCGTGACGGGGGTGTTTGCCGGCGATCCTCTCCTTGCCCACGCTGTGGGTGTCGCGCATGTGAGGAAGATGGTGAGTGCGACGCTGGGTGGACCGGCTGATATTGTGATCACGACGAGCGCGGGGTACCCGCTCGACCTGACGTTTTACCAGGCCATCAAAGGAGGGACTGCCGCGCTTCCTGTTGTCAGGGAAGGCGGCGTGCTGATCCTTGCCGCGGAGTGCGCCGAAGGGATGGGGAGTCCGGAATTCACCGCCATGGCGACGCGTTTTTTGGATGCGGGGGAGTTTACACGATCGATCATGTCCTCACCGGTCGTCATTGACCAGTGGCAGCTTGAGGAGTGTGCGAAAGCCGCTCGGCACGCAGACGTGATAATCGTCTCTCCCCGGCTCCACAGGGAATTCAACGGGAAGCTATTCATCAGAACGGCTGAAACGCTGGATGATGCCCTGCGGCTGGGGAGGGAGAAGCTTGGCCCTGAGGCGTCGATCGCGGTAATCCCCCAGGGCCCTTACACCCTGGTGAGCGTGCAGTAGGTCGCCCCTACGTTTGTGTGCTGTGGACGCTGCCGGGATCGAACCAGCGACCTCCTGCTTGTAAGGCAGGCGCTCTGAACCAGCTGAGCTAAGCGTCC
>JBGPYM010000257.1:0-4297 GCA_041493205.1 Bacteroidota bacterium | reverse complement strand
CATCGTACTCGCCCATCATGACCCGGAAGCGGAACCCGGCGCATCCTACGAGCAGTAGCACCGGCGTCCCCCGTCCGGTCCGCCTGTGGCGGACGGACGAGGCTCGTCCCGCCAGTGATTTATGAGCAGTAGCACCGGCGTCCCCGCCGGTGCCCTTGACTGTGGTCTGTAGAAATTCCAGAAGTATATGGCCCCAATCCACCATAAACTGATCATCATCGGCTCAGGCCCCGCAGGCCTTACCGCGGCGCTCTACGCCGGCAGGGCCAACCTTTCCCCGGTCGTCTTCGAAGGCATTCAACCAGGCGGACAGCTTACCATCACGACCGAGGTTGAGAACTATCCGGGATTCGCGGACGGGATCATGGGACCCGATCTCATGGACGTGTTCCGGAAACAGGCAGAGCGATTTGGGGCTACGTCGCTCTTCAAAGGCGTCACCAAAGTCGACTTTTCAACCCGTCCCTTCCGCATCTGGGCGGATGAGGAGGAGTTCAGCGCCGATGCGGTCATTGTCGCCACGGGGGCTTCAGCAAAACTTCTCGAACTTCCTTCGGAAAAGGAGTATATGGGTTACGGGGTTTCCGCATGTGCCACATGCGACGGGTTTTTCTTCAAGGGGCTCCAGGTCATTGTTGTCGGCGGCGGCGATACCGCAATCGAAGAAGCGACGTTTCTTACGAAATTTGCCGCCAAAGTGATTATTGTCCATCGCCGCGATGCCCTGCGCGCCTCTAAGATCATGCAGGACAAGGCCTTCCGCAATCCGAAAATCACGTTTGTCTGGAATTCGGTCGTCGAGGAAATCGTCGGGAAAAACGACAACGGCAGGAAATCGGTCACGGCGGCCCGTATCAGAAACGTCACGACGGGTGCCGTGACGACCATTCTGACCGATGGCGTATTCATGGGCATCGGCCACAGGCCGAATACAGATCTGTTCAAAGGCCAGCTGGAGATGGATCAGGTCGGCTATCTGGTCACGAAAGGACGAAGCACTAGAACCAACGTAGAAGGCGTATTTGCTGCGGGGGACGTCGCAGACAGTATCTATCGCCAGGCCGTCAGCGCAGCCGGAACCGGCTGCATGGCTGCGATCGATGCGGAACGATGGCTGGAAGAACACCGGGATTGACCGGGGGAACCCTGCCGTCTGAAAAGTTTCACCTGTTCCTTCACATACATACCACCACCAACCAGGAGGTCTCCATGAAGCGTGGCACTGCTGTCGCTGTCCTGACCGCGGGCGTTCTGAGTCTCGCCTTCACGTGTCAGGCACAATCCCCCGATCAGAAGGAAAAAGAGATGCGCCAGTTGATTGAGCACGGGAAAATGCTCGTCACACTCGGCGGATGCAACGACTGCCATACGCCGAAAGTGTTCGGGCCGAAGGGCCCGCAATTTGATACGACCCGGATCCTCTCCGGAGCTCCCTCCGACGCGAAGGTTCTGCCCGTTCCCGATGGCGTCCTCGGGCCAGACAAATGGGGTGTGCTGACGACCAACGACCTGACGACCTGGGCCGGACCCTGGGGGTTCAGCTTCTCCCGGAACCTGACGCCGGATGTGGCAACGGGTTTGGGGAGCTGGACGGAAGCAATGTTCATCAAGGCCCTTCGCACCGGTAAGGACATGGGCGAAGGCCGGCCGATACTCCCCCCGATGCCATGGGAGAATTTCGCCCAGCTCCCGGACAGCGAATTGAAGGCGATCTTTGCGTACCTCAAGTCGCTCAAGCCGGTCAAGAACGCAATTCATGATCCTATCCCGCCTCCCGGAGCACCTGCTCCTGTAAAGTAACTCACCCCTTTGACGCGAGGAACATACCATGATGAAGTGGAAGAGCCCGCTCTGGCTCGTTGCCGTTGTCACTCTGCTCGCGGGTCCGGCGACAGGTCAGGAACGCTATAGTGCCGGTCCGGTACGCAACGGAGGAATCGTCTGTGGGGCGGTGACGGTCGAGGGGGTGAGCCGGAACCTGAAGCCGGAACCGGTGACCAAGGACGGGGCCTGGTGCGGACGGGCAAAACCGTGTCCGCGGCTCGTCCTCTGCAGTGCCGGTGGAGTGAAAGACGCGGTGGTGTACATCGAACGCATCGGGACGGGGAAGGAGTTTCCCGCAGGTGACCTCGCGGTTCTTCATCAGCGGAAATGCGAGTACGTGCCGCATGTGCTCCTCATGGCGCCCGCCATGCAGCTGGAAATCATCAACGACGATCCGATCCTTCACAACGTGCATGCGTATCATGCGGGACCGGCATCGAAGTCGATGTTCAACATCGCGCAGCCCGTCCGTGGACAGCGGACGCGCATCGCGGCCGAACAACTCTCGGGCGCGGGGGAGCTCTTCACAACGTGCGACGCCGGCCATCCGTGGATGCGCGCGTATATCATCAGGGCCCCGCACCCGTACTATGCGGTGACGGATGCGCAGGGGCGGTTTGAGTTGAAAGACGTGCCGCCCGGAACTTACGCCCTGAAGATGTGGCACGAAGGGGTGGCGGTCCTGCCATCGCACGCCTCTGCAGGGACGCCCCCTCTGGTGGAAGAAGAATTCGATCAGACGCGCCAGGTGGAAGTATCCGCCGGCAAGACGAGTACCGTGAATTTCTCGTTCGCTTTGCGCACTCCTCCACCTCTGCAATAATCGCAGCAACGTCTCCTCCTGAACGCCGCCGCCCGTACTCACGGGCGGCGGTTTTTTTGTCCGCCATTCTTGCAGTACTTCTGCCGCGTCTTCCGTTCGCACCTGATAAGGTTACAGACCTTCCTGCCTGTTTGGCATAGGCTACCAGAGATCTCCTATCGGTCAACTCCTCTAAGTGATTGCAGTATAGTAACTTGTTTAAACGGTGGGCGACTGGCACGACGGTTGAATGTAGTATGGAGTAGTGACAGAATTTCACGTAATCAAGCGGGTCAACAAAAGGAGGCTGCTATGCTGGTACGGTTTGATCGGTTTCCGATGCGCGACAATGGAAACGTCCTCGAGTTCGAGAAAGGGATTGATTCTCTGTTCGACGGAATTCTCCGTCCGGGATTCGCAACGTGGTCCGGCCGCACGCCGGTCGCTGACGTCACCGAGAATCCTTCGGAGACTGTCGTCGTTGCGGAGCTTCCCGGTCTCAAGAAAGAGGATGTGAAGATTTCGTTTGAGAATGGCCTGCTCACCATCAGCGGCGAGCGGAAGCCCTCGGCGGTGCCCGAAGGGGCGTCCCGGGTGCGCAGCGAACTCCGCTACGGGTCGTTCGTCCGGTCGATGGAAATAGGCCACGAGGTGAACGCCGACGCGATCACCGCGGAGCTTGCAGACGGCATCCTGCGCGTGGTCCTTCCGAAGGCTGAAGCTGCAAAGCCGCGCGAGATCACGGTGACGGTGAAGTAAACCCCCGGTATGTGCCGGCGGTCGGAATCAGGGGCGGGTCCCCTGGAGTTCGGTGGGAACTCCGGGGACACCCGCCCTTTCTGTCATGAAATCCCAACCACATATGTCGAGAGAGGACGAGGAGCATATGGCGAAGAGCAGGAAAGAAGAGAAGTCACTGAGCGTTTCGGGTGTCCCGCAGGCGATGCCGGTTCTTCCCTTGCGCAACTCTGTGTTTTTTCCGCACCAGGTCACACCGCTCTCGATCGGCCGTGAAAGCAGCGTCCGGGCAGTCGAGGAGGCGATCCGGGATGAAGGGATCGTCGTGCTGGTCGCCCAGACGGACGGTGGGGTGGATGCACCGACCGCGAAGGACATCTACTGGGTGGGGACGCTCGCGAAAATTCTGAAGGTGTTCACGCTCGCCGACGGCACGCGCAGCGTGCTGATGCAGGGGATTCGGCGTGTGCAGCTGATTTCTGTCCTGCATGAAGAACCGTACCTGCGGGCAGTCGTACGTGACCTCGAGACGAAGCCGGCCGCCGGGCTAGAAATCGATGCCATGGCTGCGAATCTCAAAAACCAGTTCAAGAAGACGGTCGAGCTTTCCTCCAACCTCTCCGATGAGCAGCTTTCCGTGGTGCTCTCGATTGAACAGCCGGACGCGATGGCCGACATGATCGCATCGATGATCCCGGTGAGCGTCCCGGAACGTCAGGAGGTGCTCGAGGCGCTGGATGTAGGCACCCGGATGGAGAAACTGACCCTGTCGATCACGCAGCTTCTGCAGCGCCTGGAGCTGGGGAGCAAGATCCAGTCCGAAGTGCAGGATGGGATCAACAAGTCCCAGCGGGAGTATTACCTCCGGGAGCAGCTCAAAGCCATCCGCAAGGAACTGGGGGAGGACGACGGGAATGTCGAGATGGCCGAGCT
>JBGPYM010000356.1:0-2753 GCA_041493205.1 Bacteroidota bacterium | reverse complement strand
GTGGCACCGGCGTCCCCGCCGGTGGCTTTTCATCAAGTTTTATGCCGGCAGCGGCAACTGCTCGTCAATTCCCCTGTTGGCAAGCCTGTCCGCTTCGCGGTTTTCCTCGCGGGGGATATGCTCGATCCGGCATGTGCACGGCAAAGCGCGCATCAACTGCAGCGCCTGGGCGTGCAGCGGTTTCAATCCCTTGTCCTTCACGCGGTACCGTCCGCTCATCTGCCGCGCCATCAGTTCACTGTCCGTATGGATGACCAGCGTCGTGCAGGGGAGTTCCTTCATCCGCTGGAGGAGCGTCACCAGCGCCCTGTATTCCGCCACGTTGTTCGTGGCCACGCCGATCGATCCGTACAGCGTGAGGACCGCGTGTCCCTCTGCATCGTTTACGATGATGCCGACGCCCGCTTCGCCCGGATTGCCGCGGGAGGCGCCGTCGGTGAACGCATGCAATGTCATGCGGCCGGGTTGCCGCCGACCGCGATCTCGTCGGAGACGATGATGCGGCCGCAATGCTCGCACATGTACAGCTTGCTGTTCTGCCTCAGCTCAAGAAGCTTCTGCGGGGGGACGCGCGCGAAGCAGCCGCCGCAGGCACCCTTCTTCACCGGTACGACGGCCTTCCCCTTCTTCGCCTTCCGGATGCGCTCATACTGGGTCAGGTCCGGCTTGGCGATTTTGTGGACGATCTTTTCCCGCTCATGCCGGTATTTCAGTTCCTCTGCCTCGGTCGTCTTCGAAACTTCCGCGAGGGCGGTCCGTTTCTCCGCAAGGAGAGACGCAAGCTCGGTTGCCTGTGCCGTGATCACCTCGATGTCGCTGCGCGCCAGCGTCGCCTTCCCCTCGAGGAGTTCCATTTCCTTCTCCAGGCGCACGATCGTGTCCTGTGCGGCGTCCATCTCCTTGGTCAGCGCGTCGTACTCCCTGTTGTTGCGCACCTGGTACTGCTGCGTCTTGTATTTCTCCGCCTTTTCCCGGAGCGTCAGGATTTCGCCGTCGGCGTTGTCCCGCTGGACGAACGCCGTTCTCATGGCGTTCTCGAGGGCGGTGCGCTGGTCCAGCAGCGCCTTTTCCCGTTCTTCCAGTTCCCGGACCTCCGACGGGAGGTCCCCTTTCAATTCTTCCAGTTCATCAAGATTAAGATCGACAAGTTGCAACGAGTACAGCAGCCGTAGCTTGTTTTCCAAGTGTTGCTCCTCAGTGTTTAACTCAAACCCTGCCTGACCGGATTCGTCGGCCGTGATGCAGTGCGGACGACGGTCCTTTCCCCGCGCGCCGCGATCGCACGGCGCAGATGCTCCGCCACAACGCCGACCACCGGATATTCGGTTTCATAGTGTCCCGCATCCACGATCGCTATCCGGCCGTCCGCTTCGTGATACGCATGGTATTTCACATCCGCTGTCACATACACGTCCGCCCCCGCCGCAACTGCATCCCCGAGGAGCTCGCCGCCGCTCCCGCCGCACATCGCGATCTTCCGCACCTGCGCCCGCGGATCACCGCAGAACCTCGGCGCACGGGCACCCAGCGCCCGGCGGATTGTCGACAGGAAGCGCCCGAGGGAGACGGACCGCGGGAGTTCTCCGATCACGCCCATCCCGTACGCGCTCTCGACGTTCTCGAGCGGTACGATATCATACGCGGGCTCTTCGTACGGATGTGCACCGAGAAGAGCCCGGACGACGCCCGGAACTGCATGGCGCGGGGCGACCATCTCCAGACGGACTTCGCGCACGCGCTCGAAACGTCCGCTCCTCCCGACCGCGGGGCGCGTTCCCTCGCCGCCGCGGAATGCCCCGGTCCCTTCGGTCCGGAATGAACAATGATCGTATCCGCCGATCCTTCCGGCGCCTGCACCGCCCATGGCTTCCGCAACCGCATCGGCGGCAGCCGGCGGCACAAACGTCACAATCTTCGACTGCAACCGGTACGGCTTCCGGAGGAAGTCTCCTCCTGCAACCCCGAGCGCGTCTGCGAGCGCGAAGCTCGTCCCCCCGCGCGTAAAATCAAGGTTCGTGTGTGCTGCAAAAAGGGCGATCCCGCGCGACGCAAGCGCCGTGACACAGCGGCCGACCGGGTTCGAAGGAGTGACCGATCGCAGCGGCCGGAACAGGAGGGGGTGATGGCTCACAATCAGATTTGCGCCGCGACGCCCGGCCTCGGCAATCACTTCCTCCGTCACATCGAGCGATACCACGATCCCCCGGACGCGGGCTTCCGGGTCACCGACCTGCAACCCGACGTTGTCCCCCTCCCAGGCGATGGAGGGCGGGGCCCATGCGTCCATGATATCCTGGACATCCAGCACCCTCACGATCGGCCCCACCCCCTGAAAATAAGCAGTCCCGCGAAAGGGCGGGACGACGTTGAAACGGACCTCTGGAATGTTGAAATATGGTTCTTATCGGTGTATGGCTTCCCTTCACCCATGGGGTCCGTCGTACTCTCGAATTCGACTTCTGTCTTTCAATATACGCACAGGCGGGGAGAGAAGCAAGCTCCTCACACCCCCTTTGAGTTCGCCTCTCCCGCCAGAAACTCCGGGCGCTCGAAATTGATGTCCCGCAACCGGTTAATCTCCGTCTCGACCAGCGAGATGTTCGAGTCAAGCCCCTCCACGATGGCCCGTTCCTCCGGGGGGAGCTGCTGCCGCAGCAGGATGTCGGTGCTGATCTTGATCGCGGCGAGGGGATTGTTGAATTCGTGACACACGGTGACGACAAGCTCCCGGATGGCGTCGGTCCGCTTCTGAG
>JBGPYM010000163.1:0-7196 GCA_041493205.1 Bacteroidota bacterium | reverse complement strand
GCCGTCTTCATACGGCACATCATCCGCGTCGACCCCCGCCAGCGCCTCCGGAGGGACCCGCATCCTCCAGACCCGGCCGAAACAGGCATTGACCGCCCCCGAGCCGTTAAACGCCCGCACCCACGCCGGGAGCGCGTTCATGTAGTACGTCGAGCTGACGAACACGGAATCCGTCATCCAGTAGACGCCGTTGGCAAGCTTCCCGCCGGTCAGGACCGCCGCACGGTCTTTGTGGGAAATCGCAATCACTTTCGAGCGAAAACCGGTCGTCAGTCGCAGCTCGTCGCCATAGGTGGACCCGATGAAGTTTGCGGGGGATTTACCGGTGCCCGGTGCGCCGAGGATCGTTACCGACGAGTCGTCAACGCAATACACGGATTTGTGCGCAGCGATGTCATACCAGGTGTTGACCACAATCCCGTTCTGGTTGCCGTAGGTCCCGCTCAGGATCACCGCATGACCGGGACCTGTGAGTGTGATGGCATGCTTGTAGGAAGCATGCGTGAAGTTTGCTCCACCGGACATGAGCCTGCGGATTCCGCCGGAGCCGAACCAGGGTCCGAACCGCACAAGATACTCGTAAGGGAACTGGTCGAGAGTAATGACGACCACCAGTTGGGGCGGAGGTGGAGACTGTCCGGCCGCGAAACCTGAGATCAGAGCAATAAGTAAGACGGAGAAGAATGATCGACGGATGTGCATGGGTCTTCGGTGGCTGTGGAACGCGGTGAACAACGCTTCATGGTACTGAAATGCGGTGGTATTTCAAAGAAGAGCGCGGGAAGTTCACTTGAAATTGAAACGTAATTTCTGCACTTTGCTTCATGCTCTTGATTATCCCCGCCATGGAAATACAGGGCGGTCGATGCGCGCGCACCGCCCGGGGAGTGGAGGGATTCAACTATCCCGACGACCCGGTGGCGATGGCGAAAATATGGCGGACCGAAAATGCGAAGTCGCTCCATGTGACCGACCTCGACGGCGCACGGGAGGGCCGCGTGGTCAACGGCGACGTCATCCGCCGCATGGTGCAGACCGTCGATATCCCGATCGAACTGGGCGGCGGCCTGCGCACATTCGACGCCGTGCGCTGGGCGTTTGAGACCGGCGTCTATCGCGTGTTGATCAGTACCATGCTCATTGAAAACCCCGACGAGGCACGGCGCGTCATCGAAGAGTATACGGCAAGCAAGATTGTTCTCGGCCTGTATGCCGCCGGCGGCGTGGTCGTCACCCACGGCCACCGGTCGAGTTCCGGGTTGACCCCTCTGTCTGCCGCGCTCAATGCAAAAGCGCTTGGATTCCGGCGGCTCGTCTACACCGAGCTCGCGGAAGACGGTGAACCTGCGCCGGTCAACCGGAAAGTTCTCAGAGACCTGGGCGAAAAAACCGGCATGCGCATCACGGCGGCAGGTGGCGTGACCGGACTCGAAGACCTGCTCGGCATACAGGAACTCGAGCAGTGCGGCGTTGACTCCGTGGTCATCGGCCGGGCGCTGTATGAAAACAAATTCTCGTGCCAGGCGATCTGGCGAACGTGCGAAGCAGGCAACTATCCCCATACGGCGAGAATCTGAACATGCGCAAGGTCGCAATCATGCTCGGAAGCAAAAGCGATGAACCCGCCATGGCGGGCTGCGTCGAGTACCTGACGAAATTCGGGATCCCCCACGACCTCAAGGTCTCTTCCGCACACCGGCAACCGGAGGAAACCGCAGCCTTTGTGAAATCGGCCGAACAGAACGGGTACGGTCTCATTATTGCGGCTGCAGGAATGGCCGCCCACCTGCCCGGCGTGGCCGCGGCCTATACCCACCTTCCTGTCATCGGCGTACCGCTCGATGGTTCGGCGCTCAACGGCGTTGATGCGCTCTACTCCATCGTCCAGATGCCCGCGGGCATTCCGGTTGCCACCGTTGCCATCGGCAGCGCGGGTGCGAAGAATGCCGCCGTGCTCGCCGCCGAAATTCTTGCACTGGACGACCCGGGCCTCCGGGAAAAGCTCCTCCTGTTCAGAAAAAACGGGGCGAAATTCTGAGCGCCCTCCAGACCCTTTCCGCACGGCTATGAAATTCCTGCTCCTGGGTCACCTGTGCATCGATGTAGCACACCCCCGCGGAGGAACGGCGTCGGAATCGTGGGGCGGCATTGCCAACGCCGTCGAAGCCCTCGCCGGCCTCGCGGACCGGAATGATGTGATCCTTCCGGTGACGGGCGTGGGGAAAGAAGACCACGCGGCGTTCAGCGCATGGCTGGGGAGGTATCCGGCCGTCGATACCGCAGGCCTCTTTCTTCTTGACGGCCCGACGAACCGCATCCACCTGTACGAACAGGAGAACGGTGCTCGTGTCGCATGCACAAAAGACATGGCGCCCCCGATCCCGTTCGATCGTATCAGAAAATATTGTGGTGCGGATGCGGTGCTGATTTCGATGGCATCGGGCGCCGACATCACCCTGGAGACACTCGACCTGATCCGCCTCGAGATCCGTCCGCGGGCGACTCCTGTCCATCTCGATTACCATAACCTCACGATGGGCGTGAACGGCGCGGGAGAGCGCGCCCGCCGGCCGTTGCCGGAATGGCGGCGCTGGGCGTTTATGATTCCCTCGGTGCAGCTCAACGAGGA
The DNA here is from genome assembly GCA_041493205.1 of Bacteroidota bacterium. Lineage (GTDB taxonomy): Bacteria > Bacteroidota > Ignavibacteria > UBA10030 > UBA6906 > JBGPYM01. Next base: position 4,567 of record JBGPYM010000163.1, on the reverse strand, counting down.
GGAAATTGCGGGACTCCCGCTGGAACGCATGACCGAGGACCGGACCGTGGGTCACCTGCTGACGCTGAGCGTGAAGGGAGTCGTCGTGACCCGCGGTCCGGGCGGTGCAACGCTCTTTACCAGCGAACACAAGAAGATACTCCGGCATGACATCGCGGGCGTTCCTGTCCCCGGTCCCGCCGCAACGATCGGGCTGGGAGATGTCTTTGGAGCGGCATTTCTCCTGCGGCACGCTGCAACCGGTGACCTGCATGCCGCCGCGGAGTTTGCAAATGCGAGCGCCGGTGCGGCAGCACTTCGCAGATACGAAAGGATGGCGCAATGAACATCGCCCTCATCGGGTACGGCAGGATGGGGAAGGAAGTGGAGCGCCTGGCGAAGGAAAAAGGTTTCACCGTGAACAGGGTTTTCGACCTGCACAATAATACGGGCTCGCTCGGAATCACGAAAGAAGCACTCAAAGGCGTCGATGTCTGCATTGAATTTTCGTCCCCGGGAGCCGTTGTCAGCAACATCGAAGCCGCCGCGGCATGCGGTAAAAACATCGTCGTCGGGACCACGGGCTGGTACGACAGGCTCGACCACGTGAAGAAAATCGTCAAGGAAACGAAAATCGGCCTCCTCTACGCGTCGAATTTTTCCCTCGGGGTGAACCTGTTCATCCATCTCGTGAGCCATGCGGCCCATCTGTTCGACCGGTATCACGAGTATGATGCTGCCGTCAGCGAAATACACCACACGGGAAAGGTCGACAGCCCGTCGGGCACCGCGCTCTCCGTGGCGGCCGCCATCCTCCAGTCCATGAAGCGCAAGTCCGAAATCCTTGCCGAAACGTCGCACGGCCGGATCAAACCGCACCAGCTCCATGTGACGTCCACACGCCTCGGCCATGTCACCGGAACGCACGCCGTCACGTTTGACTCCGATGCTGATGTCATCGAACTTGTGCACACGGCGAAAAACCGCGCAGGATTTGCACTTGGGGCAGTGGTTGCCGCCGAATGGCTGAAGGGCAAAAGAGGATTGTACACCATGCGCGATGTGATTTCCTTATGACGCAAGCGATCATCAACGACACAGGCTCTGTATGAAAAGACGCACTCTGCTGTTCCGCGGCACCGGGACGGCGCTCGTAACGCCGTTCAGGCGGGATGGCGCGGTGGATGAGGTCGTCCTCCGCGAACTCGTGGACCGTCAGGTGAAGGCGAAGGTGGAGGCGATCGTTCCGGTCGGCAGTACGGGGGAAGGCGCAACCCTTTCGGAGGCGGAACAGGCCAACGTGATCGAGATTGTCGTCAGTGAGGTCAACGGGCGCATCCCGGTGATCGGAGGAGCCAGCTCCAATGCCACGGGGAAGGCGATCGCCCTGGCAAAGGAAGCGAAACGGCGCGGCGTCGATGCCATTCTTTCGGTGGCCCCCTTCTACAACAAGCCCACGCAGGAGGGGATCTACCAGCATTTCAGCGCGATCGCCGACGCGGTGGAAATGCCGATCGTCATCTATAATGTGCCGGGTCGCACTGCCTCGAACATTGAGGCAAAAACTTGCCTCCGCCTGGCGGAGGAAATCCCGTATATCGCGGGCGTTAAGGAAGCCTCGGGAAACCTGGGCCAGATTATGGAAATTCTCCATCACCGCCCCGCAGGCTTCGGGGTCTGGTCGGGCGACGATAACTTCACGCTTGCGCTTGTCGCACTCGGAGCGGACGGAATCATCTCCGTCGTGTCCAATGAAGTGCCCGCGGAGTTCTCCTCCATGGTCCGCTGGGCGCTGAAAGGGAAATACGACAAGGCCCGGGAGCTGCATTTCCGCCTCCTGCACCTGATGAACGTCAACTTCATCGAGTCGAACCCGATCCCGGTGAAGGCCGCAATGGCCATGATGGGGCTGCTGGAAGAACGCTACCGGCTTCCGCTGACGCCCCCAACTGATGCGTCACGCGCCAAGATCGAACACACGCTCAAATCCCTGAAGCTCCTCCGGTAACAGATGTCCCTCCAGCGTGACATAGAACGGCTGTTTGACCAGGAGCCTGCCGGCGTCGACCGGCCCGCCGCCCTGCGCACCTTTGCAGAATTCAAGTTCTTTCTCAACCGCGGCGAGATTCGCGCGGCAGAGTGCAGCAACCGCGAGTGGAAAGTGAATCAATGGGTGAAAAAGGGGATCATCCTCGGGTTCCGCCTCGGCGTGCTCGAGGATGTTTCCATTGACCAGCGCTTCCGGTTTTTTGACAAAAGTACGTTCCCCCTCAAAACCCTTGCGGTCGCCGACGGAGTCCGCGTCGTGCCGGGCGGTTCGTCCATCCGCGACGGGGCATTCGTCGCACGGGGAGTGGTCTGCATGCCGCCGATGTATATCAATGTGGGCGCCTACGTGGACGAGGGAACGATGGTGGACTCGCATGCTCTTGTCGGCTCGTGCGCCCAGGTGGGGAAACGGGTGCACCTGAGCGCGGCGTCGCAGATCGGGGGTGTGCTCGAACCGGTCGGCGCCATGCCGGTGATCGTCGAAGATGATGTGATGGTGGGGGGGAACTGCGGCATTTACGAAGGGACCATCGTTCGACGGCGCGCGGTGATCGGGGCCGGGACCATCCTGACCGGCGGTACGCCGGTCTATGACGCGGTCAAAAACACCGTGTACCGCAAGCAGGGTGACGTCCCGCTGGTCATTCCGGAAAATGCGGTAGTCATTCCCGGCAGCCGCCCGGCGGCGGGGAAGTGGGCGCGGGCGCAGGGACTTTCGGTCGCGACGCCCGTCATCGTCAAGTACCGTGACGAGAAAACAGACGCCGCCACGGCGCTCGAAGAGAGCCTCCGATGACCCCGGGCCGCATACTGCTGGTCGGAAGCAACGGCCTGCTCGGCCAGAAGGTCGCCGAGTTGCTCGTGCGCGGGACCTCCAGCACCGTGACACTATCCTCGCTGGAGGACGATCCCGTGCGTCCGATCGAAACCGCAAGCTATGTGAAAACGGATATCACATCGAAGAAGGAAGTGAAGCAGCTCGTCGCCCGCGCGGAACCGGACGTCATCATCAACTGCGCCGCCATCACCAACGTGGATGCGTGCGAATCAGAACGGGAGCTCGCCTGGAAAGTCAATGTGGGGGGCGTCGAAAACCTCATCGAATTCTCGCGCCGCACCGATGCAACCATCGTCCAGATCTCGAGCGATTACATCTTTGACGGCAAGAACGGACCGTACACGGAGGACGACCGCCCCGAACCCGTCAGCTACTACGGGAAGACCAAGCTGGCCGGCGAAAATGCGCTTCGTGCGTCGGGCGTGAAATACCTGATTGCGCGTACCATGGTGCTGTATGGCGTCGCGCAGGGCGTCAAGCCAAACTTCGTCCTGTGGCTCATCCAGAGTCTCGAGAAAAAGACCTCCGTCCGGATCGTGGATGACCAGCTCGGCAATCCGACACTGGCCGACGATCTTGCCTACGGACTCATCCGCGGCATAGAACTCGGACGATCGGGTGTCTATAATATCGCCGGACGGGACATCGTCAGCCGGTACGAATTTGCGCAGCGGGTCGCACGAGCGTTCAAGCTGGATGAATCTCTCATCACGCCGATCAAGACGGCGCAGCTTCGCCAGCCGGCCCAGCGCCCCCTGAAATCCGGATTGATTACCCTGAAAGCCGAGGTAGAGCTCGGCATCCACCCCTCTACCATCGACCAGGGGCTTGCAGTCGTGAAAAACCAACTTGCCCACGGGGCACGCCGGGTCTCGGACAGCAGTCCGGTGCCGGGACAACCGCACGCCCGTGGAAAACGATGACCGACCGGGAACTCCATGCTGGACATTAAATTCATCCGCGAACAGCCCGATATCGTCCGGGATGGCGTGCGCAAGAAGGGCGAAGACCCCTCGCGCATCGATGAAGCCCTGAAGCTCGATGAACAGCGCCGGAACCTCCTCCAGAAGGTTGAGGCACTCAAGAGCCGCAAAAACAACGTTTCTGACGAAGTTGCCCGGAAAAAATCGAAGGGCGAAGATGCAGCCGCGCTGATCGCCGAAATGCGCACGGTTGCCGAGGAAATCAAGGGCATGGACGGCGAACTTGCGCGGATCGAGGAACGACTGCATGCCTCTCTGTTGTTAATCCCCAATATCCCCCATGCCAGCGTTCCCCCCGGCCGGACGCCGGAGGAGAACAAGGTGATCGCGTCATGGGGGGAGGAACAGGAAATCGACTTCACGCCGAAGCCCCACTGGGAGCTTGTCGAAAAACTCAGGATAATCGACTTTGCGCGCGGGACGAAAATCACCGGCGCGGGATTCCCGGTGTATGTCGGCAAGGGCGCCCGGCTTGAACGGGCACTCTTGAATTTCTTCCTGGATGAGGCGGCGGCCCGTGGATACACCGAGCTGTTCCCTCCCCTGATGGTGAATGCGGCAAGCGCGACCGGCACCGGCCAGCTCCCCGACAAAGAAGACCAGATGTACGTGGTGGAACGGGATGGCTTCTACCTCGTGCCGACTGCGGAAGTGCCGGTGACCAATTTTCTGCGCGATGAAATTCTCCCGGCCGACCAGTTGCCGGTCCGGTATTGTG
>JBGPYM010000078.1:0-12075 GCA_041493205.1 Bacteroidota bacterium | reverse complement strand
CCGAACGTCGAAATCATGACCGCGGCCGCAATCACCGCCCCGCCGTATCCCGAAAACACCCGCTCCATCATGTCCGCGGCGACCAGCTTCGATCCCGCAATCTCCCCGATCGGCAATACGTACAGATATGCCATGTTGGCCAGGACGTAGATACAGATAACGATCACGGTCCCCAGGACGAGGGCCCGCGGAATGTTCTTCTTCGGTTCGCGGACTTCGCCGGCGAGGTAGGTAAGGCTGTTCCATCCGTCGTACGACCAGAGAGTCGCCACCATGGCGATGCCGATTGCGCCGAGAAGATCTCCCGAGGAGGGGACACCCCAGAGCGGGAAGAAGTGATCAACACTTCCTTTGCCGGCCGCAAACCCGAGAACGATGATTGCGCCGAGCGCCGCAACCTTCAACGATGTGAAGATGTTCTGGACGAATCCGCCGAATTGCACACCGAAGTAGTTGACGGCGGCCACGGAGATGATGGCGGCGATTGCCACCAGCTTGACGCCGATGTCGGCCAGCGGGGCGATATTGCCGATGAGGGGGATGTGCCAGGCTTCGAGCGCCGGACTCAGGTGCGGGAGGTCGACGAAATAGCCGAAGTAGCGCGCGAAGGCGACGGCAATGGCGGCGATCGAGCCGGTCTGGTACACGATGAACGTGCACCAGCCGTACAGAAAAGCGGTCAGATCACCGTAGAGGACGCGGAAGAATACATACTGGCCCCCCGGCTCCGCGATCTCGCTTGCGATCTCCGCGTTGGTGAGCGCGCCCGCGAGCGTCAGAAGGCCGGTGAGCACCCAAACCCCGATCATCACCCCCGGGACCTGCACCGCGGCGGCGATGCGCTGCGGCGTCAGGAAAATCCCCGAACCGATGATCGATCCAACGACGACGGTTGCTGCCGAGAAGAGCCCGAGACGCCGGGAGAGGGTGGGAGGCGGCTGCATGCGCGGGGGACTACGGCGTCTGTGCGGTGGATTTCAGATAGGCCTTCAGCGAATCGAAGTCGCCGAAGATCCGGTCGGTGCAGGCAAGTACCCATCCCGGTATCTGTGCGGGGGGCAACGCCGTCACCATATAGACCGGCTTGCCGAAATAATACGCCATCGTAATCTCTCCCTTTGTCCCCGCGCCGCGCTGCGCAGCGTCATCCCAGTAACAGACGACGAAATCGGCATGCTGGGCAATTTCCCGGCAGTCCGTTTCGACGAGGTGCCGGACGACCTCCCGGTAGCCGTCGATGTTGTCATGCTTCATCGCACGAAAATCGAAGCCCGGATGCCGCGTGCGAAGGTACGCATCGCTCTCCACATTCGGATTGAAGACGGCGCACTGCAGTTCCGACTCCAGCCACGCCTGCAGGTCCTTGCGCCAGTCCCTCCCCTCATCGGCGGCATACTCCATGCCGCCCGAAAGATAGGCGTGGCGGGGCATCTCAGGCGAGCCCGTCCAGCTTGAAGACATTGACGGCAGGGAGGAGCCAGGTGTACAGGATCCACATCACACACCCCACCGAGAGCGGGATGGAGAGATTGTCGTCCAGCCCGACCGCGGACGCCTCCACCAGCGCGCCGACGAGCGCACCCACGGCGCCAATCATGTATTCGAGCAGAAGATACTCGACTTTCGGAGCGAGGGCAACAACGACCAGCGCGCTGATGAAAAACGCCGTGGCGCCTTCAAAGCTCTTGGTCAGGAAACGGCGCTTCCCGAACTTGCGCCCGACGAGGGCGGCGCTGGAATCGGAGATGATCAGGATTGCGAACGCCGTGATGACGATGACCTTGGGGAAGAAATACACCAGCAGGGATGCCGCGAGCAGGACATAGGTGGCGCCGTTCAGGTGGCGGCCCGTGTCGTTCCGCTCATGGGCGCGCAGGAGGAACCCGAAGAGATGCGTGTACACGCGCCCGAAGGACGGAATGAACAGCCGGGCGACGTCGGACAGAGCGAAGGCGAGCGTGAGCGGAATCAGGATGGCGAGCGCGGTCTGCCGTGTAATGAAGTAATACACGACGGGGATCAGCAACGACAGGAGATGGATGCCCTTGCGGATGAACTCCGTGCCGTAGCTCTCCTCGACGCTGGGAAGACCGTTCATCGTTTCGCTGGACGACTCTCCGCGGTTCCTGGTGCCGGCGGCACGTCACCGGACTTCGACTGGCCGTTTCCCCTCTTGTCCACGGGGGGAAGTTCGCCTCCCCGGACGATGATGTCAATTTCCCCGGCATCGAGTATTTCGCGTTCGAGCAGCGCCGCCGCGAGCCGGTGGAGCGTGTCCTTATTTTCGAGAAGGATCTTCTCGGCCCGTTTCATGCCGGTGTTGACAATCTTCTTGATTTCGCCGTCGATGGCGATGGCGGTGTTTTCGCTGAAGTTGCGGTGGCGCGTGATCTGCCGTCCGAGAAATATTTCCTCGTCCTTCTGTCCGTATGCGAGAGGTCCCAGCTTGTCGCTCATTCCCCATTCGGTGACCATCTTGCGTGCGATCTCCGTCGCCCGCTCGATATCGTTCCCCGCCCCGGTGGTGAGTTCCTTGAAGATGAGTTTCTCCGCCGCGCGCCCGCCGAGCGCGTAGGTGATCATCGCCTCAAGGTACTTTTTCGAATACGTGTGCTTCTCGTCGATTGGCAGGTACGTGGTCAGGCCGAGTGCCCGTCCACGCGGGATGATGGTGACCTTGTGCACCGGGTCCGCTTCCGGGATCATCCGCGCGACCAGCACGTGACCGATTTCATGGTACGACGTAACCTTCTTTTCATTCTCCGAAATGATCATGCTTTTGCGTTCCATCCCCATCATCACCTTGTCCTTGGCCTCCTCGAAGTGCAACATCGTGACGGCCTTGGCGTTCTGGCGGGCGGCAAGGAGTGCCGCTTCGTTGACGAGATTGGCGAGCTCGGCCCCTGCAAGTCCCGGAGTCCCCTTGGCGAGAGTTTCCAGCGTGACATCGTCGGCGAGGGGGATATTCTTCGTGTGGACGCGCAGAATGCCTTCGCGCCCCTTGACATCCGGCCGGTCCACCACGACCTGCCGGTCAAACCGTCCGGGGCGCATCAGAGCCGGATCGAGGACATCGGGCCGGTTGGTAGCGGCGATGATGATCACCCCGCTGTTCTGCTCGAACCCGTCCATCTCCACCAGCAACTGGTTCAGCGTCTGCTCCCGCTCGTCATGGCCGCCGCCGAGACCCGCGCCGCGATGCCTGCCGACAGCGTCAATTTCATCGATAAAGATGATGCAGGGGGCGCTTTTCTTTCCCTGTTCGAAGAGGTCGCGCACTCTGCTGGCGCCGACGCCGACGAACATTTCGACGAAATCCGCGCCGGAAATCGTGAAGAACGGTACCCCGGCTTCTCCGGCGACCGCACGGGCAAGCAGGGTTTTACCGGTCCCGGGAGGGCCGAGCAGAAGAACGCCGCGCGGAATTTTTCCGCCGAGTTTCTGGAATTTGGTCGGTTCCTTCAGGAACTCAATGATCTCCGCGAGTTCCATCTTGGCTTCGTCGGCCCCTGCGACGTCCAGAAAGGTCACCTTGGACGATCCTTCGTTGAGCAGCTTTGCCCGGCTCTTCCCGAACGAGAATATTCCCCGCGGACCGCCCGCGCCGCCGCCCTGCATGCGCCGCATGATGATCAGCCAGACCACCAGCAGCAGCACCCAGGGGAGCGCGCTCACGAGCGCGCTGATCCATGCGTTGTCCTCTTTCTGGACGGTAAACCGGATTCCCTTGTCGTTCCATTCCTTGATCACCCCGCTGTCCAGTATCGGGAGCGTCAGTGTGAACCGATGGACCTTCACCTGCTTGCCGCCATGGTTCAAATCGACCGGTTCGCGGAGCACGCCGTGGAAATCGAAGTTGGTGAGCTCCGACTTCTTGATGACCGCCTCGGCGATCATGTTCTTTTCGAGGAAGGTCTGGTACTCGGTGTACGAAATCTCCACCTCGGTCCCTTCGGTCCCCTTGAAAAGGGTCAGCACAACAAACACGAGAAGGATGATGGCCGACCAGCTGATGACGACCTTCAGCACCTTGTTCCAGTTGAAATCGTCGTCCTGACGGAACTGCTGCCCCGGCCGTTTGCCCTTCTGGGGCGGACGGACCCCCCGCCGCTTGTCGCCCTCACCCTGCCGCCGGCCGTTATCCTGTGACCTGTTATCGTCCATTGCTCTGAATTTCTCCTCTCTTACGGCCGCACCCTGGCGCGCGCCGGTTTCGCCTGCAGTCGGTAGATCGCTTTCAGGTTTCGCTCCCGCTGCGCATAATCAAGACCGTACCCTATCACAAAATCCCGCGGTATGGGAAACCCGATGTAGTCCACCTGGGTTCCCGGTTTCACGGAGTCCTTCTTGTACAGAAGTGTAACAACTTTAAGCGACCGGGGGTTCTGAGGCTCGATGAGGTGACGGATATACTCCACCGACAATCCGGTATCGACAATATCCTCCACCATGATGATGTCCCGGCCCTCCACCTGGCAATTCAGGTCTTTCACGAGCCGCACATTCCCCGAGCTGATTTTTGCATCCCCGTAGCTCGAAAGCTTGAGAAAATCGACCTCGCAATCGATGGTGACTTCCCTGATCAGATCGGCGAAGAAAATGAACGAACCGTTCAAAACGCCGATGAACACAGGGACGGTTCCCTTATGGTCTTTGCTGATGGCGCGTGCAAGCTGACGGACCTTTGCCTTGATCCGGCGTTCGCTGATCATCTCGACAAATCGATCCCCGTTCACCGTAATCGGCTTCGCCATATCATCTGTCAGACGTTGTGGAAAACTCCAGCCGCAGCACGCGTCGCGTCGAATCCGAGATCTTGAACCGGTCGTCGATACGCCGGCCGCAGACCCAGACGATGTCGCCGTCGTCGGTGGCAAGGATCGGGGTGCGGTGTTTCTCCCGCAGCGGGACCTTCTCGTCAACGAAAAAATCGCTCAACTTCTTCCGGGACTCCATCCCCAGCGGGATGAATGCGTCGCCCTCTCGCCATGACCTCAGCGTCAGGGGCCGCGCTGCAACCCTGTCGGCGTCGACGTACTCGACCGCACGGTCACTCCCCGGGAACTGTCCGGCCCGTTCGACTAGGGCCGATGCAAACCGGAATCCCGCCATGCGGTATTCGCGTCCCGGCTCGACGGCCAGGCTGAACTCTTCTCCCGCCTCATGCGGGCGGATGATGATCTCCTCCCGGTCGCGGACAGCCTCGCGGTCCCCTGGCAACACGACTCTTCTGCCGCTGATGCCCGTGAGGAGGCCGAGAATGTCCTCCACGTGTGCATGGTGCAGCTCTTCCCCGGCAGTCAGCACGACCTGCCATCGGAGAAAGGGAGGGAGCGCTGCCAGGCGCGCCACGGAAAATCGGATCTCTCCCGGCTGTCCGGGCCGGAGGCACTGCTCGAGCGCGGCCCGGGTCTCCCCGGCGATGAACTCCGCCGCCGCGCGGAGATGTTCTCCCGACCGGTTCACCGTGTCCACGACCGACGGCCCGATCAGCTCACGCAGGAGCGGGAACACCCGATGGCGCAGCGCATTGCGTGTATACGCGTCCGATTCGTTGGAGGAATCGGTCCGGAACGGGATTCCTTCATCGCGCGCGTACTGTTCAATCTCATCACGGTGTGCGAAGAGAAGGGGACGGACAATTCCCTCCTCGCGCCTGAGCACGGGGATCCCCCCGAGACCCTGCACGCCCGCTCCCCGGAGAAAATTGAGCAGAATGGTTTCCGCGTTATCGTCCGCGTGATGCGCCGTCGCAATCCGGTGGGCGCCGAGCGCCTCCCGCAACTCCTTCAGGAACGCATACCGCAGGTCCCTGGCGACTTCCTGTACCCCGCACCCCCTCCGGCGCGTTTCAGCTGCCGTGTCCGCTCCGCCGGCATGGAATGGCACCCCGTACAGGCGAGCACGATCCGCCACCAATGCCTCATCAGCGTCCGACTCCGCACCGCGCAGCCGGTGGTTGAAGTGTGCCACCACGACCGCGACGTCCCCTTCCCGCACGAGCAGGTCGAGCAGCACCATCGAATCGGCCCCGCCGCTGACGGCTGCGATAACAGTATCGCGCTCCCCGATCAGAGCCTGCGTGCGGCAGTACTGGTGGAAGCGCGAAGGAAGTGTCCCCGGTGAGGCCATGGCATCACACCGTTAAGCCATAGTAGCGGGAGAGGGATTCGAACCCCCGACACACGGATTATGATTCCGTTGCTCTACCGCCTGAGCTATCCCGCCACGGTCAAAAAAGATACGCAATCAGGCCCAAAAGAGCAACCTCGCGGCGGCGGCGGCGCAGCATGCCGTTCGTTGTTATTCGGAACGGAATTGGATATATTTTTTCCCCCATCATACTTCCGACGGTGGATCACATTTCCGGTTCGTCCGATATCCGCGCTGCGTTTGCGTACTGCGAGGAACTCGCGCGGACCCACTACGAAAATTTTCCGGTCGCGTCACGGTTCCTCCCGCGCGCGCAACGTCCGTTTGTGGCCGCCGTCTACGCGTTCGCGCGCACGGCCGACGACTTTGCCGACGAGGGAAACCTGCCTGCGGCAACGCGGCTGGCGAAACTCGACGATTGGCAGCAGAAGCTGGACGACTGCTACGAGGGCAGGGCCGACCATCCGGTGTTCGTCGCGCTTGCGGAGACCGCTGCGCGCACGGGAATTCCGCGTCAGCTCTTTGCGGACCTCCTCACCGCATTCCGGCTTGACGTGACCACGACCCGGTTCCGCGATGCCGGCGAGCTGATGGAGTATTGCTCGTTCTCCGCAAATCCCGTGGGCCGTATCGTTCTGCACATATTCGGCAATGCCACACCGAGGACGTTTGTGCTCTCCGACAGCATCTGTTCGGGGCTGCAACTGGCGAATTTCTGCCAGGATGTCTCGGTGGACTGGCGCAACGGACGCCTCTACATCCCGCTTGAAGATTTTGACCGATTTGGTTATACTGAGGCAGCACTCGGGGAGGGGCGCGTCGACGCGCGATTTATTGCCTGTATGCAGCTCCAGGTCAGCCGTGCGAGGAACCTCCTGGTCGAAGGGCGCCCCCTGGTGCAGGAAGCCGTCCCCCCGCTCAGATTCGAGCTGGCCCTCACCGTACGCGGAGGGCTGGCAATTCTCGGGGCGGTTGAACACGTGGGGTGGGATGTCCTCCACCACCGTCCTGCTCTTTCACTCATGACGAAAGCCGCAATTGTCGCGGCGGCACTCGCGGATCGGATGAAATGGAAAACTCCGCAACGGACGTAACCAGAAGCAGCAATACCAGCTTCTACTATTCCTTTTCGCTCCTTCCGAAACAGAAGCGCGAAGCGATCCACACGGTCTATGCGTTCTGCCGCTACACAGACGACATCGTCGACGAAGGATCGGACCCGCACAGCAAGGTCGTCCTGCTCCGGCGATGGCGGATGGAGCTCGGCCGCGCGCTCAAAGGACGCTCCGCGTACCCCCTCCTGAACCAGCTGAATACCACCGCGCGCAAGTTCAATATTCCCGTCGATCACTTTTACGATCTGATACGGGGCATGGAAATGGATCTGGGCAAAACGCGGTATGCAACGTTCGAGGAGCTGCGGAACTACTGCATGCTCGTTGCCTCGTCCGTGGGATTGATGTGCCGTCAGATCTTCGGCTACCGGAATGATTCCACGCGCGAGTATGCGATCAATCTCGGCATTGCGCTGCAGCTGACGAACATTCTGCGCGACATCAAGGAAGACTCCCGCCGGGGCCGCATTTACCTGCCGCTGGAAGACCTCCGCCGGTTCGGGTGCACGGAGGAGGATCTCCTGGCATGCCGGTATACTCCTGAATTCGTCACCATGATGCGGTTTGAGTGTGACCGGGCCAGCCGCTACTTCGACATGGCCCGCGATGCGCTGCGCAATGAAGACAAACGGTTCTTCTTTGCCGCCAGGATCATGTGGTCCATTTATGCCCACACGCTCCAGCGCATCAAGCGGTCGAACTACAACGTCTTTGAGCGGCGGATTTCCATCTCGTCCCTCATGAAGCTCCTCATCGCTTTCCGGTACTGGCTCAGCAACACGCTGAAGTATTCGTGGCTCGGCCGTTCCTGGACCTCCGATCACCCCACGCCCCAACCCCATTGAAGCCTGTCGTCATCGTCGGCGGGGGCCTCAGCGGCCTGGCTGCCGGCGTTGGCCTTTCTGCGCGGGGGATCCCCGTCGTCCTCCTGGAGCAACGCGCCGCGCCCGGCGGAAGAGCCCTCTCATTTACCGACGACCGCACCGGTGAGGTCATCGACAACGGGCAGCATGTTCTGATCGCGGGGTATCATCGCACACTCCGTTTTCTGGAGACCATCGGAACGCGCCCCCTCCTCGCCGTTCAGGACCACCCCGCACTCACCTTCCACCACCCCCAGCGTGGCTTCTGCACGTTCCGGCTCCCCGGTCTTCCCTCCCCGCTCCATCTCGCGGGAGGCATTGCCGCAAGCACGTTGTTTTCACCAGGAGATAAAGTGCGCATGATGCGCGCGGGCCTCGCGCTTGCCACCTTCCGCGAGGAAGCCGCCGGAAGGCTGGCCGCAATGACTGTGGAAGAGTGGCTCGACGCCGTCGGCCAGTCTGCCGAGACCAAACGGTCGTTCTGGGAACCCCTTGCCGTCTCGATCATGAACGAGCATTGCGCGGCGGCTTCGGCGCTGGTGTTCATCCGGTCCCTCCGCGCGGCGTTCCTGCATGGTCGCAGGAGCTCGGCCATCGCCCTTCCGACCGTCGGTTTGTCCGAGTTGTACGTGGATGCCGCCGTCGCCGCCATCGCGCGCCAGGGAGGAGAGGTCCGGTGCGGACAGGATGTGGTGGAAAGCAGGAGGGACGGCGATGCGATTGGCGCCGTCCGGCTCCGGGACGGAGCGACCATTGAGTGTTCGGCGCTTATCCTCGCCGTACCTCCCGGCAAGGCGGCGGCCCTCCTCCCCGCACATCTGCGCGACGCCGGATACCTCGCGGCAATGGCGGCGGCCCCTTCATCGCCCATCGTATCGGTGCATCTCTGGTATCACCGGGATTTCATGCCGCAGGAGTTTTGCGGCGTCATCGGCAGGAGAGTGCAATGGGTGTTCAACAGGCGGAAGATCTGCCGCACGCCGGGCCGGGGCGGCCATCTCTCCGCGGTCATCAGCGCCGCACACACTGCAGTGACGATGACGAATGATGAGCTGACACAGGCCGCCGCGCAGGATCTGACGGCCGTGTACGGTCCGGAAGCGGATGCGCCGGATCATGCCGTCGTCATTCGCGAAAAACGTGCGACCTTTGCGTGTACGCCCGCGGTTGAGCGCATGCGTCCCGAGGCGCGGACACCCGTGCGCAATCTGTTTCTTGCGGGCGACTGGACGGCAACAGGATTGCCCGCGACGATCGAAGGCGCAATCACGAGCGGGGAACGATGTGTCGACCTCGCGACAGCGTACGTGACGGGCCCGCACTAGGCATTGCTTTTCGATGCGCGAATCATGATATTGACTTCATGCTGAAAGACAAACTGGTACTTCTTGTCGACGATGAGCCGTCGATCCTCAAGGCGACGAGCACCGGCCTCCAGCAGCGTGGATTCACCGTTAAAACGGTGGAAGGCGCGGAGGCGGCGCTGAAGGTCATCCACAAGCTCAAACCGAGCATTGTGGTGTCCGATCTCGTCATGCCCGGGACGAACGGGTTCGAGCTCTTTCAGGAGATCAAGAAGGATCAGGAATTCGAGTTACTCCCCTTCGTGTTTCTCACGGGGGTCGACGACTACTACGCAAAGAAGTTCGGCAAGGATATCGGCGGGGCTGCCTATATTACAAAACCCGTCGACCTGGACGAGCTCGAGCAGATCATCAAAGACACCATCGGCGAGTAGCCTCCCCTCGCACCCGGACGCGGCTCCTTTCCCTCCCATGTCGTACCTCCTGCGGGATCCTGCCATGCTCCAGGACACCTCTCCCAAACGGCGGATCGAATTTATCGACCTCCTCCGCGGGTGGGCCGTCATCGTGATGATCGAAACGCACGTGTTCAACGCGACGCTCCTCCCGCCACTGTGGGATTCCCCGGTGTTTCAGGTCATCAAGTTTATCAACGGCCTCGTCGCGCCGTCGTTCCTGTTCGCCTCAGGGATGGCGTATGCCGTCACGACGCGCCGGAAGATCAACGACTATCTCTCCTTTGGCTGGCCGCTCTTCCGCCAGATCGGGCGCCTGCTGTTCGTCATGGTGATCGGCTACTCCCTCCATATCCCGAAATTCAATTATTATCATCTCCGGTATGAGGCGGGGGAGACCGCCTGGCAGATCTTCTGGCAGGTTGATGTCCTGCAGTGCATCGCCGCCAGCCTTCTGTTCCTACAGGTGATGCTCCTGATCCTCCGGTCCGAACGCAGGCTCTATGCGTTTACCACCGGTTGCGCACTGATCATCCTGGTTGCCACGCCGGTCGTCTGGGGAATTGAATTCCGGGCATTCCTCCCGGTGCCGCTTGCATCGTTCATGAACGGCGTGCACGAATCCCTCTTTCCCCTGTTCCCCTGGTCGGTGTTCCTTTTTGCCGGGGCCATTGCAGGGCATGCCTATCTGCGTGCAAAAGATGCCGCGCAGGAACACCCCGGCGGCGACCCGGTCGGCAGGACGATGAACAGGGCGGCGTTCGCCGGGCTTGCCCTCATCGTGGTGTCTTTTCCTCTCCACGCACTGTCCGCGCTAGTGTACCCGACGTATGACTACTGGCTGTTCAGCCCTGCCTTCACACTTCTCCGCCTTGGCATCGTCCTCCTCCTCTGTGCGGGGATGTACCGTTTCGAACAGTCCAGGGGGGTCTCCCGGGGATCGATGGTGACGCTCGTGGGACGCGAATCGCTGCTCGTCTACGCGACGCACCTCCTTCTGGTCTACGGGAAATTCGGCCCGTTCACATTCACCGACCGCGTCCGGCATTCGTTCAGGTACCCTGAAGCTGTCCTGACGACCCTCATCCTTCTGGCGCTGATGATCGCGCTCGCCTATGTGTGGGAAAAAGTGAAGGCGGGGCCGCTCACCGTCCGCCGGCTCGTGCAGACAACCGTGCTCGCATGCTTCATCCTTGTGTTCTTTTTTGGGCCCAACTGATTATCCACCATTCACAGATATCCGGCAATGTCCAAACTCGTACTTCTCCGTCATGGTGAATCACAATGGAATCTCGAAAACCGGTTCACCGGCTGGGTGGATGTTCCCCTCTCGCCGAAAGGCGTCGACGAAGCGAAGGCGGCAGGTGAAAAACTGAAGGGGTTCGTCTTCGACCGGGCGTACACCTCCGTTCTCCGCAGGGCGATCGACACGCTCTCGATCGTGCTGGACATCGTGGATCAGAAGCACATTCCCGTAACGCAGGATCAGGCGCTCAATGAGCGGCATTACGGAGACCTTCAGGGTCTGAACAAGGCGGAGACCGCCCAAAAATTTGGCGACGCCCAGGTGAAGATCTGGCGGCGGAGCTTTGACATCCAGCCGCCGAACGGAGAAAGCCTCAAGAATACGCTGGAGCGCGTGCTCCCGTACTGGCAAACTGTGATCGAGCCCCGCGTACGGAAAGGCGAACGGCTGATCATTGTCGCCCACGGCAACAGCCTCCGGTCGCTTGTCATGCACCTCGACAAACTTTCCCGGGAAGAAGTCATTGAACTGAACATCCCCACGGGAGTGCCCCTGGTCTACGAATTTAACGAGTCAGGCTCGCCCGTCGCGCACACGTACCTCTGATCGGGAACCTTCATGGCGCGCAACTTTTTCCTCATTCTGATGGCGGTGAGTACGGTGTCCGTCTCCGCACAAACGACATACAGGATTTCGCTCGACGGGGAGTGGCTGTTCAGGACCGATTCCCTGAAGACCGGCCTGGCAGAGAAGTGGTTCCTCGGGGCGACTGATCGCTCCGGATGGGACACGGTACAGACGCCGAAATACTGGGAGGAGTATCCCGGGCGTGCCTCGTATGACGGCTGGGGATGGTACTTCAGGACGTTCACGCTGGAAAAGACCGGTGAGCCCCTCAGCATCCATTTTGCCGGCGTGGACGACGACGCGACCGTCTGG
>JBGPYM010000193.1:0-6279 GCA_041493205.1 Bacteroidota bacterium | reverse complement strand
GCCATCACCGGCAGCATCACATTGAGCTGAAAGTCGCCCAGTGCGTTTGCAAGTGCCACCGTCGCATCATTCCCGATGACCTGCGCCGCAACCATGCGGGCGGCCTCGGGGATCACGGGGTTCACTTTCCCCGGCATGATGGAGGAGCCGGGCTGCAGTGCGGGAAGCCGGATTTCTGCCAGCCCGCCGAAGGGTCCGCTGTTCATCAGCCTCAGGTCATTGGCGATTTTCAGGAGGGCTGTGGCATAGGTCCTGAGCTGGCCGGAGAGCTCGACGACAGCATCCTGCGCGGCCTGCGCTTCGAAATGATTGGGTGCTTCGCGGAATCCGATCCCGGTACGCGCGGAGAGGCGCTTCGCCACGCGCCTGCCGAATCCCGGCGGCGCATTAATCCCGGTGCCGACGGCGGTCCCTCCCAGCGCCAGTTCCGACAGCCGCGGAAGAGTGTCCTGTATCCGCGCGATGGCATGTTCCACCTGAGCCGCCCACCCCGACATTTCCTGTTCCAGCGTCAGCGGGGTCGCGTCCATGAGGTGTGTCCGGCCTGTCTTGATCACCGCGCGATACTTCAGTTGTTTTGCGACGATCGCCTGCCGGAGAATTTTCAGGGCAGGCAGGAGTTGCCCGCGCGTTTCCATCATGGCCGCAACGTGGATCGCGGCGGGAATCACGTCATTCGACGATTGCCCCATGTTCACGTGATCGTTCGGATGCACCGGGGCACTCGAGTGCCTGGCACCGGTCAGGATCTCATTCGCCCTGGCAGCGATCACTTCGTTCGCGTTCATGTTGGTTGAAGTTCCCGACCCGGTCTGGAAGATATCGAGGGGGAACTGGTCCGTGAACCGCCCGTTCACGATCTCATCGGAGGCGCGGATGATCGCGGCGGCGATGCGGCGGTCCAGAAGTCTGAGGTCCCTGTTCACTTCGGCGCAGGCGCGCTTGATGAGTGCCAGTGAGCGGATGAATGCGGGGGGAAACACGATCCCGCTCACGGGAAAATTCTCGATCGCCCGCTGCGTTTGTGCACCCCAGTACGCACCCTGCGGAACTCTCACCTCGCCGAGGGAGTCTTTTTCTATCCGGAAATCGTCCATGAGAAATTAGCTCTTTGCTTTGGCGGCACTCTGACGGGCAAGGGCCTTGACCATGATCATCGCGCATGCCTCCGCATCGGAGTCCGCTTCATGGTGGCGGAGGGGGATGTCCAGGCGCCTGCAGACGTCGGACAATCGTGTGGGGTGGATTCCCCACACCCTGCGGGCCATCACCATCGAGCATTGAAATGGCGTTGCGGGGAATTCGATGCGCGCGGCAGTGCAGCACGCGCGCAGGACACCCCGGTCGAAACCGGCGTTATGTGCCGCAAGGAAATCCACCCCGCGGAACATCGGGTGGATCGCCGGCCAGAGCTTCTTGAATGTGGGCTCCTTCCTGACATCCTCCCAGGAGATACCATGGAGGTATGTGAACACGAAGTCCTCCCGCGGCGGCCGGATCAGGTGTGAGGCGCGGGCGACAATAGTCCCGTCCTCAACCCTGACCAGTCCGACGGCGCACGCGCTGTCGGGCCCGTAATCGGCTGTTTCGAAATCTATCGCGAGGAAGTTCATTCCATTTTTCGCACCCTCACTTCGATCTCTTTGACGTCTTTCAGCAGTCCGACGAGTTTCTGCGGGTCGGTTGAGCCGTAGTGATAGGGGTAGAGGATTTTCGGCTTGAAGGCTCTGGCAGCATCCGCCACCATTTCGGGAATCATAGTATACGGGAGGTTCATCGGCAGAAATGCAATTGCAATATCTGCGAGGGCTTTCATTTCAGGGATGTTTTCAGTGTCGCCTGCGACGTACACGCGAGTACGGCCGAACGTGAGCACATACCCGTTGCCGGAGCCCTTCGTATGGAAGGGAGTACCGTCCTCACGGATGTGCACAAGGTTATAGGCGGGCACCGTTTCGACGATGAAGTCAAATACCTCACGGCGTTCGCCGTTGTTCATCACGGTCCCTCCCTTCACTTTCCCGGCACAGGCCTTCGTGAGGATGAGCACTGTGGAATCCGTGCGGATCTTCTCCAGCGCCTGAAGATCGCAGTGGTCACCGTGTTCATGGGTCAGCAGGATACAGTCGGCTTTCGGAAGCGTCGCATAGTCCGCGAGGCGGCTCCACGGATCAATGTGGATGGTCCGGCCCCCGTACCGCATCATGAGTGAGCCATGACCGATGAAAGTCAGGATCAGATCACCGTGCGTGGTGCTGATCGTGTCCTGGTCGAATGCGAATACCGGGGCCGCAGCGAGGCCCGCAACAATCATCGACATCACAATCCTCCGGAGATTTGCGATCATGATCATCCCGGGTCGCGGCTGACCCATTTCTTTCGGTCCTTCGGACCGGCTTCGCTGAATATCTGGCCCAGATGGTGTTCCACGTGCCGGAGGTAATCCTCAATCACGAATTTCAGCGTCGCAGGTTTCGCATACCCCATGTCACAGAGATGATCCAGAGCGCCCGGATCGACATGCGCGATGACGTGCGCAAGATGGGCATTGTAGAGGTACCAGAACTCCACGATCGCCTGCCACGGTTCCGACTGATAGTGCTGCACCGTGACCCACTGGAGCTGGTCATAGGTCAATTTTCCGATATCGGCCTGTGCCTGCATCCTCACGAACCGTTGCCGGTTGTTCGTCGCGGAATCGAGGAGGTGGCCCAGGATTTCCTTGAGGGACCACTTATCGGGAACGGGTTTTTCCGAGGCGCGCTGTTCCGTAATGGAGAGGAGGCGGGGGCGCGCTTCATCGATGGTCTGTTTGAGACGGGAGGAGATGTCAATCATGATCGGACCTGATTGTGGAGGGAACGGGTACCCCATGGGCGGGCGATCCATCGGGCCGCCACGGCAACGAATCGAAATCTACGATATCGGGGGTGAAAAACAAAGGCGCACGCCATGAAAGCGTGCGCCCGTGCAACTGGGAAAACGACTTGGAGGAGATTAACGATCCGGCCGGCCGTCATGGTCCCGGTCGCACCCGCCCCGCGTGAGGCCGAGGGCGTGACGGATTGCGCGCGCGATCAGCGCCCGGTTCTGCGACGATGTGTCCGTCGGGTCGAGGAAATCCCCGGTCAGAGGATCCCTGAACCACGCTCCCAGATCGAAGTTGAACGCGACATTCACGGAACTGACCGCGACCGGGATGACGAAGTCTCCCCGGATCTTGACCGTCAGTTCAAGGTCGAGGTTCAGCGAGAACGGTGTCCAGACTCCGCCTTTCAACGCCTGTCCCCAGATGACAATGCTGGAACCTGTCACTGAAGAATCATCCTGGTGCCATCCAGGATGTCCCCGGTCGTCGCTGTCTTCGTGCCGTTCACCTCTCATCAGGCGGTGGATCTGGAAGGTAACGCCGTCATAGGCACCCGCCGGAACGACCTGGCTTGCAAAATCGACCGAGAACGTGTCGCGCACGCGAACGACAAACGGACCCCGCAGGGTCACGGACGAGTCGTTGTCTTCCCGCTCTCCTTTCTCATGCTCCTCGCCGGTACTGTCCACGCTCACCGAATCGATCTTCGCATGAAGCCTGATTCGTGCGACGACCACGACGACGCTGTCGATCCTGATCGAATCCGCGGCGTCCACGCCGGAAATCCTGTAGAGCGACAGCGGAGTATTGATGCCCGACACCAATGCTGTTGCAGTCACCTGCACCCCCGAAGTTTCGGGCGCAACGGGTCCCATCGCCTGTTTGGAACAGCCGCCGATCAGGCCGATCACCAGGGCGGCAACGCCGAGCCCGACTCTTCGTACCGCTTTCCGTTCTCGAATCATGGAGCACTCCCCCAGATTGAAGATTGCACTAAATTGTCTGGACCCACTGTATCACATCGGGTGCCAGAACTCAAATCTCCCCTTTCATTGCCTTATGTGTGATTTCCGCCGGCAGGCGTGGCATCAGCGCCACGAATATTAAAACGTTTATGCCCCGGCTGTGGTTCCCCTGCCACAATCACTCCAGCGGGACGTCATCGATGGGAACGTCCCAGTGACCGAGAAGGATTTCGAACCGGCGTTGTTCCTCCTTCCGAAACGTCTCCTGGTCGGGGTAAAGTGCTTTTGTCACCGTCGTTTCATCGAACCCGTCGTTTGTCATCATCACGTTTTTGAAGACGATCGTCACGCGGTAGTCCCAGCGTCCATCCTCGGTCGCATGCAGTCGGGGTTTCACGCCGCTGACCTTGAGGATTCTCCCCATCTCCACCTGTTTCTTCAGGACCGGGTAATGGTTCTTTTTGAACAGGCGTATGAACTCGTCGGCGTATCCCCAGCGGGCCTTGTAGTAGTATTCCACGACGTACGGCCGGTCGGCGGACGGCGGGCGGGTTTCCTGTGAAAACCCAGCCACCGGCACGACAGTGATGAAGAAAAGGGCCAACAGGCACCAGGCGAGGGTGCCGGGACGGGGACGCGCAGCGATGTTGTTCATGATTCTTCTCCCTTCATACGTGGACGTCATTCTCAGAAGCCTTTCTTCGCGGAGCGGGGTGCGGCCGGCGGCGTGACAGGGAACCGGCTGAGGAAAATGTCGGCCTCCAGCGATTTTGCCCGGAGGGTTTCTCCCTGCCGTTCAACCTGAATGGAATGTGCATACACGACGGCCGACAGCCCTTCTCCCCGGCCGCGGAGGCTCATCACGTCGGGGTTGACCGTGAACATCATGCTTGTACGGGCGTACCGCTGGACGAGAGAATCGAGCATGGGCCGGAACGACATGCGGACAACCAACGCCTCACCGCGGGCGATCTGGAATGTGCTTCCGCTGTCGGCGAGCGTGCAGACGTATTCAGTGCTGTCGGGCGACATCATGATGTGGTGATCCTGGCCGGCAACTGTTACGAACGGAAAGAACAGATCAAACCCGCGCACATCCATTGCGTTCCGGCGCGTTGACGCGAAGGAGTACGTAAGCCCGCTTGCCACCCGCCACTCCTCCACATACTGAACTCCCATCAGATGAACAACTTTCGGCGCCGCCTGCGTGTACCATCCGCTTCTCCATCCGCCAAGGGAATCCGCCACCACCCCGCGAAGGTCTTTTTCAAACAGCGGCTGCAACGCACCGATGTCGTGCACGCGGAGCATGTAGGTAATGATAGAGCTGAGCTCTTTGATGTCTGCAAACGCCAGTTCCCCTGACGGGGCGTGGACTCTTCCGTCCGCGAGCATGCCATTCCGTTCAAGAATCTGCGTGAGCCGGCCGTACTGGCTTTTCTCAGAAACCGCAAAGGCGCCCCACGGCCCCCAGGATGCCAGAATTGCAACGAGGCAGAGCGAGAGGGGGATCGCCTTGATGTGTTTCCCGCGGGTGGCAAAAGCCATGACCACCATCGCCGCCAGCCACAGCCCGAGCACGATGACGAAGTACCGGTTCTCGGTCATCCCGTATTCCCCGACCCGGCGCCACACGGCGAGGAGGAGGAGCCCGATGAGAGGAATGAGGGCGACATGAAACCAGCGTGCGAACGTGCGGATCCACACATTTTCCGCCAGCGATTGAACGGGATACACGAGCAGCAGCGAGAAGATCCCGGCGATGGAGAATCCAAGGACAAGATTTGCCACCCATCCCTGCGGCCATTGCCACGTGATCAGGATTTTTGCCATGTAGGCATAGAGGATCACGAGATAGACGACGACCAGGGGAATCAGGACGTACTGCGTGAAGATTTTCAGGGCCTTCGGATAGTGCGACTCTTCCTCCAGCCGCCGGATCTGTCCGGGAACGCCGGAGAGGAAGAACCAGGTCATGAAGAGACCGGCGATGACGGAGAAGAGTTCGAAATACCTCTCGGAAGGGACATGCACGTCGAAGAGATTATCGATCGCGGCGAGGGCGATCGCCAGTCCCGCGTAGAGGACCAGGGCATACAGCCCGGAGGTCAGTGCGCGGAGAAACAATATCCTGTTGTACTGCCAGAAGCCGTTCGTTTCCCCCCGTGTGACAAAGGGAGCAAATGCCACAAGGAGATGTGCGGCGATGAAGATCACCCAGAACCGAATGAGGTGGATAAACGGGGGGATAAAGACATCGGCCGGAAGCGTGATGGCATAGAGGATCAGCATCGCCGCGCCGGCGGCCTGCGCGGCCAGGATGCGGGCGCGGGACCACCCCCGCCCTTCGGCAAACAGTGTGACCGCGAAGATGAAGGATATCCCGAGCAGCCCCGCCAGGAAGATCCGTTCGTCGGGCCCGCCCCGTTCGTCGTACCCGCGGTT
>JBGPYM010000093.1:0-11047 GCA_041493205.1 Bacteroidota bacterium | reverse complement strand
CTGGTGGACCTGGGACACCACGCCCCCAACGTGAACATCGAGATGATCGTCGCGCGGCTTCTCCAGCTTGAAAAGCTCGGCGGATTTCATTTCAACGACAGCAAATACGGCGACGACGATCTCGACGCGGGAAGCATAAAGCCCTTCCAGCTCTTTCTCATTTTTCACGAGCTGGTCACCGGCGCCCTGCGGGGACACGGAAAAAACCCGGCCCCCGCTTACATGATCGATCAGAGCCACAACGTGACCGACCCGGTGGAGTCGCTGATTGTCAGCGCCGAAGAGATCCAGCGAGCCTATGTGCAGGCACTCCTGGTGGACCGGAGCGCGCTCGAAGGGTTCCAGCAGTCGAATGATGCCGTCATGGCGCTCCGGACTCTCAAAACGGCGTTCACCACGGATGTCGCGCCGATCCTTGCCACGACGCGCATGCGCGCAGGAGGTGCCGCTGATCCTTTCGCGGCATTCCGCGACAGCGGCTACCGGAAGGCGAAGGAAAAAGAGCGCCGCTGACTGTAACTCATTGCAGGACAACAGGTACGGGGGGCATATTGTAAAGTGTGGCCCTTGTGCCACGGAGGGTTTTTTCGTATACTGATACATCACTAATAAAACAATGTTTTATTAGTCGCACGATGGTACTTATGGGAAGAGACTACTCAGTCCCCGCAATTCATCGCGCGGTGCAGGTGATTGAAATACTCGCCGCATCGCATACCGGCTTTTCGCTCGCCGATATCTCGCGACAGACCACCATCCCGAAGAGCTCCCTGTTCCGCATCCTGGCAGCGCTCGAACAACATTCGATCGTGATTCAGGACCACGACCGGAAGATCTTCCGGCTTGGGATGAAGCTCCTCGACTGGGGGAATTCGGCGCTGGAGAAGATCGACCTGAAGACGGTCGTTCATCCCCACCTGGTCCGCATGGCCCACGAAACGCGCGAGAGCTACTACCTGGCGATCCTCGACAGTACAGAGGTCATCATCATCGACCGGGCCGACACGCCCGAAATCTGGTCCATGGTCGCACGGCTCGGCCAGCGTTCGCCGGTCCATGCCACCGCCTCCGGCCAGGTGCTCATCGGCGACCTCGCGCCTGACCAGCTTGCCCATATTATCGAGCGGAGCGGCCTCAGGAAGTATACCGCGAAAACCCTCACCAACGTCTCACGGCTCAAGAAACGGCTCCGGGAGGTGAACAGAATCGGCTACTCGGTGGCTGATGCCGAGTACAAGCTCGACCTGTGCGCCGTTGCCGTGCCGATCCGGGATCACCGCGGGAAAGTGGTTGCAGCCCTGATGACGGCCATCCAGTCGGAGCGGAAACGCAAAGTGGAAGTCATCGACCGCCTGGTAGACATCCTGAAAAAAGAGGCGGCGGTTATTTCCCACGCCATCGGTTTTGTGGAGGCCGCCACATGAGCCCGTCTCCCGGTCCCCCGCTCACGCTGGGAATTGTGAGCGATGAAATCACGCCATCGTTTCGCGACGCTGTGCGGCATGCCGCAGGCTGGGGCATTACGCGGTTCGAGATTCGCTGCCTCGCAACGGGGCGTATACCGGATGTGGATGCGGCCGAATGGGCGGACCTCCTGAAGGCCCGGAAAGATGAGGGGCTTACGATCACGGCCCTTTCTCCCGGAATCTTCAAGCACCCCTTGACGAGAACCGTTGAGATCGAACGGGAGTTGTCGGATGTACTGCCGCGCACGATTGCGATGGCCCGGGAGTGCGGCGCACGACTTATCATCGTGTTCGGTTTCCAGCGTCAGTCGGGGGAGACACTTGCCAGCGACGCAATTGCCGTCGGATACCTCCGCCGCGCCGCCGAAATCGCCGCGCGCGCGGGGATGACCCTTGCCGTCGAAAATGAACCGGGATTCCATTGTGATACGGGGGCCAATACCCGGCGGATCATCGGCGAGGTCGGTTCTCCCGCCCTGGGCGCCAACTGGGATCCGTGCAATGCATACGGGACAGCCGAGATTCCGTATCCGGACGGTTATGACGCCGTCAAGCCGGTGATCGTGAACGTGCATGCGAAAGATACCATGAAGGGATCCCTCATCCAGTGCGTCCCGATCGGGGAAGGCGCCATCGACTGGAAGGGGCAGATCCATGCCCTTCTGAAGGACGGGATCGTCGGGCACGTCACGATCGAGACACACTGCCTCCCGCTGGTGGAACAATCCGCGAAAAATGTCAGGGTCCTCCGCTCACTGATGGACCACGATGCAATGTCCAACCACTCCTCCAAATAACATGAGCACCTCCCGAAGGGAATTCCTGCAGACAACGGGGATGGCCGCCGCAGGTCTGACGCTCTATCCCGGACTGGCAGCCGCCGCCACGGCCGCACCTGCACCGGGGAAGTCCGGCAGACCCGGACTCCTCTTTGACCGGTCGGATCTTCCCCGCATCCGGGCCGCATTGAAACATCCGCATATCGCCCCCTGGTGGGAGTCGGTCGTCAAGGCCGACCTCAAAGCCGACCGGACATTCCTCAGCGGGACTATCCACTTCAACAGTCACGTCAAAGACATGCTGCAGATCAGGCAGATCCTTGAACGGACTGCATTCGCGTTTGCCATTGAGGGGAACAAGGAGCAGGGAGAAATCGCGCTTCTTGCCGCACAAAAGATTCTGGACTATCCGAAGTGGGACTATTTTCTCGAGGCGGGGGAACACGTGTTCGGGCTGCAGCGGGCGCCGGAAGCGACCATCGCCATGGCATGTGCCAGGGAATGGCTCGCCCCGATTCTCAGCAATGAAATGGCCTCCGAAATCGAGCGCCAGATCGCCGAGAAAGGGGCTCCTGCCTGCTACCTGAGTCTCTACGGAATGAAATATCCCGACCGGGTCAGGGGCTGGGGGTTCGACCCGGAGGAAGACTATCCGTTCAAAATCATCAACATGAGCCGGTGGCCCCTCATCCTGAACGCCACGAATCTGAAGGCCATCCCGATCGCCGGCCTCGGCCTCGCCGGCTGCCTCCTGCGCGGCAAGCACCCCCAGGCGGATCGATGGATCGATATGGCGGTGCAGAGCGCCCGCGCATTCTCAGTCATGTTCGGACCGGACGGCGCGTACGATGAGGGCGTCGGGTACTGGGGGTATACAGCCCTCCACATCACGCTCCTTGCAGAAGTCGTCCAGCGTACCGTCGGGACCGACCTCCGTTCGCTCATCAATTTTCCCGGCACCGTCCGCTACGGCCTCCGCATGGCGATGCCGCTCCCGGGCCGGCCGGAGGACTGCGTCGACTTCGGCGATGCATGGACCATGGGAGATGTCTCCGTGGCGGCATGGACCGCGCAGCGGTTCAAGGACCCGATCGCACAGTACGTGGCGACCTCGGTCGGCGAAATGAAAAACCACTACGCCGCCATCTGGCTCGATCCGCACATGCCGGCGCAAAAACCGGGCAACGACCTGCTGGATGTCCGGTTCTCCAACGACATCGTCGTCTCGCGCAGCGGATGGGGCGCCGATGACGGCCTGGTCGCGCTCCGGAGCGGCGGCCCGGCAAATCACGAGCACGCTGACAGGAACAGCGTCATTTTCAAGGCGTATGGCGAGCGGCTCTTTCACGACCCGTACCACGCCGCCTACCCGTATACCGAACCACACTGGGTCCTCCGGCTTACTACAGCCCATACGGCGCTGCTCATCGACGGCAAAGGACACCAGTATCACGACGGACACGAAGGGACGAACGCATCGTGGGCCGAGGCAAAGGTTATTGCGTACAAGGCATCGCACACGGCAATGGTCGTGACCAGCGATGCGACGGAAGCGTACAAACTTGTCAACAAAGACGTCCTCCAGGTGCACAGATCGCTCGTGTTCCTGAAACCCGATGTTCTTCTCATCCATGACAGGGTGCGGCTCGGAACGACCCCGCTTCCCGTCCAGCTCCGGTTCCAGGTCGACGACTCGGATGAGAAAGGGTCGGTCACGGCACAGGGGAGCGTGTTTGACATCACCCGCCCCCGCGCAACCCTGCACGCGACAACCTTCGCCGGCGCAACCATGCAGACCAGGACCGGGCGCATCGATGTCCCGCCGGACAAGGGGATTCACCTGTTCGCCGAGGCGGAATCGTCCCCGGCCCTTGATCATGCCATCCTGACCGTCTGCACCGCGCAGGCGCATGGGAAGGAACACGGGACTCTTGCCGCGGAGTGGAAAGAAGGTGCCTGGACCATAGCGGGTGTGCATAACGGACGCCGCATCAACGTGACCATCCGGCCCGACGAGACGCAGCCGGACATCAAACTCGGATAGCCGATCATGAATGCCTCGGATGCATACTTCGAAGAAGCGCTCCGCCTGATTCCCTGGGGGACGCAGACCAACGCCAAACGCCCGTACCCATTCTTTAACGACACGATGCCCAAGTTCATCGTCCGGGGGAAGGGGTGCCGCATCTGGGACATGGAGGGGAAAGAGTACATTGATTTCCGCCTCGCCCTCGGACCGGTCACGCTCGGGTACTGTTACGATGAGGTGGACGCCGCGGTGCGCGAACAGCTCACGAAGGGCGTGCTCTTCAGCATGGCAAGTCCGCTCGAGCTCGAGGCGGCACGGCGCATCAACAGGATGGTGCCGAATGCCGAGATGGTGCGCTTCATGAAAACCGGCGAGGGCGCCAACATGTGCAATGTCAGGATCGCCCGCGCCTATACAAAGCGGGACATGATCCTGATCAGCGGGTATCACGGGTACCCTGACTGGTTCGCGATCGAGGGGAGCCCCGGCAACGGGGTGCCGCAGGCCCTCGGCGAACTTGTCAAGGTGATCCCCTGGGGAAACTGCGAAGCGGCGGAAAAGTTGATCCGCCAGTACGGGGACCGGCTTGCATGCGTGATTTCGATCGCGTACGACTTCAACGAGGATACGAGCGGCTCCTATATCAAGCTCCTGCGAAAACTCACGCGCGAGCAGGGAATCCTGCTGGTGCTTGACGAGGTCCTGACCGGCTTCCGGCTCGCCCGTGGCGGGGCACAGGAGTATTTCGGCGTTGATGCCGATCTCGCGGGGTATGCCAAAGCGCTGGCCAACGGCTTTCCCCTCTCGGTCTATTGCGGCAAACGACAATACATGGAGACCCTCAACACGTTCAGGATGACGACGACCTACGCCGGGGAGGCGCTCTCCCTTGCCGCCGCCGTTGCAACGCTGGACGTCATGCAGCGCGAAAACGTCCACGAACATATCTGGGCGATGGGGAAACGGCTCATGGCGGGATTCGACCAGATGGCGAACGAGCTCAGCGTCGGCGGGCATGCGGCCGGTCTCCCCCCCGCGCCGTTTCTGAAATTTGAAAGCTCCGATCCTTCATTCCCCGCGCGGCTGGAATTCCTCTGGCACCGCGAGCTGTACCGCGATGGCATCTTCATCAATCCCAGGTGGTTCATCTCCTACTCCCACAAGGCAACCGACATCGACGAAGCGCTCGACCGCGCACGCCGCGCGCTGCGCAGGGCCCTCGACGCTGAACCGAAGGAACGAAAAACAGTTCAACCATTCTGGTGGTAACCATGAGCGAACGGGTCTACTTCGATTGCAGCGCAATGGTCGGTCGTCGCGGCCCCAAGGACGTCGAGACGCCGTACCACACCGAGGTCCTGCTGGATGAGATGGAGTGGTGCGGCATCCAGGGCGCCCTCGTTGCCCACTGGCTCGGGAAGGAATACGACCCGACCTACGGCAACCGGAAGCTCCTGCAGGAGCTGAAAAAGAGCCCGCGGCTCCACGGCGTCTGGGCCGTCATGCCCCATCACACGGGCGAGATGCCCCGCCCGTCCGAAGTGGTGCGGGAGATGCTCGACCATGGCATCCGCGCGGCGAAGATGTACCCGAAAACGCATCACTACTTTTTTAACGAGGATTACTGCGGCGAGCTCCTGACGGAACTGGAAGAGAACGAAATCCTCCTGCTCCTCGAGGGAGGATTTACGTACGGCCCTGAGGTGATGGAAACGCACAACCAGGTGCTACTGTCCGACCTGGATGCAGTGATGACCCGCCATCCCGACCTCCGTGTTCTGCTGCTGGGCGCGCGGTGGGACGCCACGCGCTTTATCAATGCGATGATGTCAAAGCACCGGAACCTCTCCCTTGAGCTCTCGAGCCACCAGGGGAACCGGGCGATGGAAGTATTTGACGACTGGTTCGGCGCCGAACGGATCCTGTTCGGCACGAACGCCCTCGACAAGTCCCCGGGTGCCGCCAAAGCATTTGTCGACTACTGCACTCTGGACAATGAGAAGAAAGCGATGATTGCCGGCGGCAATCTCGCCCGGCTCCTCCGCGTGGAGAAAATGCCGCCCCCCTATCGCGCGCGCAAGGAAAAAGACCCGATCCTTGCGCTGGTCAAACAGGGAAAACCGCTCAAGGATATGCTCGTGATCGATGCGCATGCGCATATCTCGCATGACGGAGCTGCAGGCACCGGCTTCATCCATATCGCAAAAGGCGATGCCGCGGGCATGGTCGAACGGGCGAAGACAATGGGAATCGATAGCATGTGCATCAGCTCCTGGATCGGGGTGTGGGCGGACTATGAGGACGGGAATGAGGTCGTCCGGAAAGCGATGAAAGACTATCCGCGGTCGTATGTGGGGTACGCGACGCTCCAGCCGCAGTACGTCAAAGACTGGCCCCGCGAGCTGAAAAAGGTCCATGAAGGGTACAAGATGAAGGGGCTCAAACCGTACAACCCCCGGACCGGCCTGACCTACAATGACCCGCTCTGGCATCCGTGGTTCGAATACGGGAACAGGATCAAAGCATTTGCCCTGATGCACCCGTCCCCCAACTTTACGCCCGAGATCAACGAACTGGCGCCGAAATATCCCAACATCGCGTTCATCATCGCGCATTGCGGCTCGTCGTTTGCGACGGCGCGGCAGGGGATCGAGGCCGCGCTCAAGTACCCCAATATCTATCTGGAGATCACGCTGACAGCGGCAACGCTCGGCGTGATCGAATACATGGTCAAACATGTCGGCGCGCACCGCGTGCTGTTCGGCACGGATCAGCCGATGCGCGACCCGATACCGCAATTCGGTTGGATGGCGTATACGCGCTGCACAACGGAAGAGAAGAAAGACATGTTCGGCCGGAACATGGCAAAAATCATCAAACGGGTAAGGGTCTGATGCGGCAGCTCCTCCTGTGGCTCATGATCCTCGCGGCCCTCCTGAGTCCCTCAGAGAGCCGCGCCACAGATGCGGGGAAGCCCCTGTTGCTGGAGAACAGCGCGATCAGGGTCGTAGCGCAACGGGGCGCGGAAGGGTTCACGGAGCGTTGGTTCGCGCGGCGCGGGAGTGCATGGCATCTGGTGATGGAATCGGGGAACGCAATGCGTGGGGCGGAGACAGCCGGGTACCGCGAAGGGCCCGTGACATACAGATTCGGTGAAGGAACGCTGCGCGGGACGGGCGAAGACGCGCGGATTGAACTGCGCTCGGTTGCCGGCATGGATACGCTCACAAAAACCATCCGGCTGGAACCGGGGGAACGGTTCGGACGGGTCACCGTGTCGCTGCGCCTGGCACACCCGGCGGCGATGTCGTCGCTCCTTTCGACCTATTCGTTCGTTCCCGACGGGAAGGACTACGCGCAGTACGCGCCGGTCGACTTCGTATTTACCCCCCAGCTCCGGCCGCAGAAGGACGAGGTCATTGCCGATCACACATTCCGGTCGCCTGCGTTCATCATACAGCAGGGTCCGGTGGCCGGTGCGATCATCCCGTCCCTTCCCTCCATCGACGGAAAGAACCGGCCGCTCCGGGCGGGTGCCGACCTCCAGGTGGACGGCCTCCTGCGCCCGCTGATCTCATTCGGCTTGCTGAACTGGCAACGGACCAAAGAGCACGTCTATTATGTCCATACGGATACGATGCTCTCCCGGGTCTCCGCAGGTGATGTCGGGTAC
Source organism: Bacteroidota bacterium (assembly GCA_041493205.1). GTDB lineage: Bacteria > Bacteroidota > Ignavibacteria > UBA10030 > UBA6906 > JBGPYM01. The sequence goes on along the minus strand of JBGPYM010000093.1, from coordinate 3,100 downwards.
GAGTTCTTTCTGTATGCGGATGCGCAGGCTCCCGAACGGAAGGCGTACAGAAATGTCGTCCGGTTTCTCTGGGAGCGCTACGGGCAGAGGAACATGCTCGATCCTGCCGGGCCGCAGGCCCAGCCGTTTGCCAGCTACAAGCGCAAGGCATGGTATGAGTTCGTCCCTTCGGTCGCCCTGGACACCGTGTATGACGGAACCCCGGTAACCCTCCTGCGCCAGGGGCGGCTCGCCTGGAGCAACACGCTTCCTCCGGCCGCCGACAACGATTCCTGGTTCAATGTCTGGTTCAGTTCGCTCCGGACGGCGTACGGCATGCACATGGCGGGGGAAGAAGCGGGTGACACCTCGCTCATGCGCCGGGCGGAACGGGTCGTCAACCTTGCCCTGCGCGCGCCCCGTGTCGGCGGACTCGCTCCGACGATCTTTTATATGGACTCTGCAGGCGGGCACTGGGTGGCAGACCAGGCGTGGGGCAGTATCGAAGAAGGCAGATTGCTCCCCATGGTCCACAACGCCTGGACGGCGCTCTGGATGCTCCGGTGGAGCGCCAGGCTTCCCGCGCGACGCGCCGAGCTTCTCGCCTTTGCAGGGGGAATCGCCGACTTCCTTGTTGCTCATCAGCACGCTTCCGGGGTCATACCGTCGTGGTACGATCCCCGGACAGGCGAACCGCATCCTGTCTTTCGCGACGAGAACGCGGAAACTGCCGGGGCAGCCCTTTTCCTTGCCGAGTGTGCGATTCGAATCGGGGACCCACGCTACCGCCTGGCAGCCGACCGGGCAATCCGGTATGTCCTCCGGGAAATTGTTCCTGAGCGAAAATGGTTCGACTACGAGACGTTCTTCTCCTGTTCCCGGAAGACGATTGGCTTCTACGACAGCGTAACGCACCAGAACCCCCAGAATACACTCTCGATGCACTGGGCGGCCGAAGCGTGCGGGCGTCTCTACACACTGACCGGCGATACGGTCCTGCGCGATGAGGGGAGCGCGATCCTTGACTACCTCTGCCTCTATCAGCAGGTCTGGAGTCCGCAATGGCTGTCATGCCCTCTGTTCGGCGGGTTCGGCGTCCAGAACACTGATGGCGAGTGGAGCGATTCGCGCCAGGGATACTTCGCCCTGACACTCATCGACTACTACGGGCTCACCGGCCGGCGGGAGTACTTCCAGCGGGGGATCGCCGCACTGCGGGCCATGTTTTCACTCTTTGAATCGCCGTCGTCTCCGCGCACGGCAGAAAACTACGGCCATGGCGCCTATGATCATCTTGCAGGAGTCACCGGGCTCCACTGGGGGACGGGGAGTTCTGTGACATCGATTCATATCGTCGCCGCCCAGTACGGCGATGCATATGTCAACCTCAGAGACAAATGGGGGGAAGGCATCGACGGGTGCAGGGTCACGTCCGTGACGGCCGGACCGGATACGGTGCATGTGACGATTCAGGACAATGTGGGCGTTCACCGCACGCTCCGGGTGACGTTTGGCAATACTGACCCGCGGCCGCGGACGGTCATCGCCAACGGCGTCACCATCGGCCGCTTCGACTGCATCGCGCTTTCACGGGGGATCAATGTTGAAATCTAGACTGCTGGCGGTACTCTTTATCCTGACAAGCGCAGTCGCACTTGCGCCCGCACAGCAGGGGACACTCTACATGTCGGTCCTCAATTCGCGGAGGCACAGGCTCGCGGCAAGCGATAACCCGATGGTCGGGATGTTTGTCAGCACGGACGGCGGGAGAAGCTGGACCCACCAGGGATGGAGGGAATATATCCGCACATTCTACACCGAGGCAGGGCCAGACGGTGTGCAATGGTCCGCGTGCGGCAACGGCGTGCTTCGCTCGACGGACCACGGGTCCACCTGGAGAATCACCACCGGGTGGGAGGTCACCGAAGTCCTGAAGGTAAAGGTCCGGCCGGACAATCCACGCCATGTCGCGGCTGCGACTGCCTATGGCGTCATCACCTCGACGGACGCGGGCGCGACGTGGCGCACGCAGTCGACCGGCATGAAGCGCCGGTTTGCGTCCGATGTCGTCTGGGTGCGCGGGAGCAAAGGCATTCTTCTCGCGGCCACGGAGGAAGGCGTATACCGCAGCGCGGACGGAGGAGCCTCGTGGAGTCCCTCAGGCCTTCGCGGGAAAGGGATTCGCGTCGTGACGGAAGCACCTGTACAAGCAGGCACGTTCTGGGCTGGCACGGAGGAGGATGGCGTGTTTCTTTCCACCGATGGCGGTGCAACCTGGCACGCGCGTTCCGACGGACTTGCACATCGAACGGTCTATTCGATTGCTGTGGATCCGGCTGACGACCGGATGGTCTACGCCGGCACCTTTGGCGGCGGTGTCTACAAATCGACCGATGCAGGTCTCACCTGGTCGCAACGGACAACAGGTCTGACAAACCCCGACGTCCATTCCCTCGTCATCCTCCCCTCAACACCGTCGACGGTGTTCGCGGGGACGCTCAATGGCGGCCTTTTTGTCAGCACCGACGGGGGTTCAACCTGGCAGTTCAACAGCCAGGAGGATGCGCAAGTGTGGGGATTGTCGGTGGGGATACAATGAAGGACTGCGTGCTCCTGATCGCTGCGCTCGCCTGTTTCACCGTTCCCGCGCTTCCGCAGGCGGCCTCCGGCGCAAGCACGAAGTTCGATGAGCGGTGCCGGCGGCTCCTGGACGTCGTGAGCGCAGAAACCGAACGGAGTTTTTACGGCATTGCCGCCAAAATGGCGACAGGACGCGACGTCCCGGGCGCGTTGCGGGCGCTCGATTCGATGACCTTCGACAACAGCGTCGGCGGAAATTTTTATTCCTATACGCTCATCGGGACGTACCTGCATTGCCGTGCAGCGCTTCCGGATTCCCTCCACCGGAAGGTGCGCGACGCCTACCGGCTCCGCACGATGTACCGCGGCGATACGGAAAACCACTGGGTGACGTACTATACCGGCATCTACCTGGCCGCGCAGACGTGGCCGGGAGAAGACGGCACCCGCTGGTTCAACGGAAAAAGCTCCGACGAGAACTTCCGTGAGGCGTCCGCATGGCTGACGCGGTGGATGAATGTCACCGCCACCATCGGACAGG
>JBGPYM010000114.1:0-9342 GCA_041493205.1 Bacteroidota bacterium | reverse complement strand
TTGCCGCTGCGCAACGTCTCACCAGGGTCGATGCGGACGGGAGGATCGTGCGCTACGGCTGCCACCTGCAGATCATCTACTCCACGCTGATCGAACAGAACGGAGGGAGGATCCTGAATGAACGGCTCGATTCGTGCGTGATCGGATCGCCGGAGGCGGCTGGAGCGATCCAGTTCGCAGTGGATCTTTCGGAGAAATACCATGTCACCTGGAATATGCTCGCACAGAACCTGCTCTGGGACGATATGATGGCCGGGGGCCGGTTGTCGATGATCGCGAACGGCCGGTGGGCCGCGGCCTGGTACATGCGGTCCCTCCCCGCCGGCGTACTGGATGTCGCCCCGCTCCCGAGGGGGAGAATGAAAAAAGGGGCCGCAACGGTCCATGTCATGAGCATCGCAGCGAAGAGCGGAAAAAAAATGGAGGCATGGGAATTTCTCAAGTACCTGGTGAGCGAAGAGGGGCAACAGATTGTGAACGAGGACGGCGCAAGCATCCCCGCGTTCGGCCCGATCGCCCGATCCGATGCATTCCTCCATCACCACACCACGCCGCTGATGTCGAATCACGTATTCCTTGATGAACTTCCGTCAAGTGTGACGTGGCCCTACGAGCAGGGACCGTATGTCAGCGCGTATACACTCCAGTCGCAGCTCGAGCTTGCGGTGGGGAGGGTTCTGCTTGGCCGGGCCACCGTCTCCCGGTCATTGAAGATGATGGAGAACGAGGTCAACAGGATCATCCGGGTCCGGCGCGAGGTCCCGTCCCCCCGGCCCTTTGTCGGGAGTGTGGCATTTCTTCTTGCGGTATGCATCCTGGTTCTCGTCCCACTCGCGTTCATCGCGTATCGCCGGAAAAGATCAAGCCCTGACCCTGCCGTATGAAAGAGCCCGATCTCCAGGCGCAATGGATCTGGTGCCGCGGAGAGGAAAAACCGAAGAATTTCTATCTGTACGCCCGCAAGTCGTTCCTGCTCCAGAGCAGTCCGCACAGGGGCAGCATCCGTATGACCGCCGACAGCCGGTACCGCCTCTGGATCAACGGCGTGCACATCGCACGCGGGCCTGCCCGATGCGATCCCCGGTGGCAGTGCCTCGACGAGTGGGATATTACGGACCGGCTTCAACCGGGTGAGAACGTGATTGCGGTATTGGTCCATCATTACGGCGAATGGACGTTCTCCTATATTCTCGGGCGCGGAGGGTTGCTGGCCGACGCACGAATTCAATTGTCGGACGGAACAGTCCATCAGCTCGGGACGGACACATCCTGGCGCGTGTGCCGCGCGGAAGCCTGGGAGACGGCGCTCCCCCGCATGAATCTGCAGCTTGGATATCCGGAGGTCTACGATGCCCGAAGAGCGCCCGAAGGGTGGCATCTGCCCGGATTCGATGATGCCGCGTGGGAACCTGCCACGCTCCTCGGTCTTCCCGGCATGGATCCATGGCAACATCTGGTCCCGCGCGAAATTCCCGCGATGATGGAGATTCCGTACGCCGCACACCGTGTGATCGATTCCGGAGAGCTCGGGATCGCCCGGACGGGCCATTACGTCGATCTCCTCCGTCTGATCTGGAGTCCATCCAACGCCGTGGCCTGCCTGGTGACATTTGTCAATGCACCCCGCGAGACGGACGCAGAGATACGCGCGGGGAGTCAGGATGCGATAAAGCTCTGGGTGAACGGCGGACTCGTCATCAGTCATTGCGTGACGCGTGATCCCGCACCGGAGCAGGAGTCGGGCACCGTCCGCCTTCGCAAAGGGTGGAACACCGTTCTCGCTAAAATCGTCCAGGGCGAAGGGCAGTGGCATTTCTACTTCCGGATCGACGGCGCCGGAAACAATGAGCTCCTTCTCTCCGGGTCGCAGGCCGGGGCACCCGGCACCGCTGACCCGCTCCGCCCCTGGAGGATTATCGGACCGTTTCCGTCTTCTTCGGTGCAGGAAGGATTCGACCGTGCATACCCCCCCGAACATGAACTCGAATTCGATCGTCACTACGAGGGGAAAACAGGAGAGATGATCGGCTGGACATCCGCAGGCCTGACTGCCGAACATCTCTACCCGTCAGTGATCATGAGCAGAGAGGAGCGGTTTGCGGGACGCGGAAAGGCAATTGAACCCATCGATGGATTTATTGTGCCCGGTACCCCTGCGATCGTACAGCCGGGTGCAGAACATGGCAGGTATGTGGTGGTGGATTTTGGAAAGGAAGTTACGGGATATCCTGTCATCGCAGTCGAGGGAGCGGTCGGAGGGGAAATCATCGACATGGGGTACGCTGAAGCCCTGCACACTGTGGAGGGGGAGGTCGTCGTGGCAGGTTCGAAGGGGAAAGGGATCGTCAATCCGGACCGCTCCGGAGTTCACTATGCCGACCGGTACATTTGCAAAGAGGGAGCGCAGCGGTTTCAGACATTTGAGAAACGGGCGTTCCGGTACCTCCAGATGGATCTGCGCAATCTGCACGGTCCCCTGCGCGTGGGGCCGGTGTCGCTTGTCCTCTCGACGTATCCGGTGGAGAACAAGGGGGCATTCGAATGTAGTGATGCGCTGCTGAACAGGATATGGGAGATCGGTCGCTGGACGTTGCAGCTCACGATGGAAGACGCCTACGTGGATTGTCCCTGGCGTGAACGCGCGCAGTGGTGGGGGGATGCGCGGATTCAGGCCCTGGTCAATTACTACGCCTTCGGCGACCGTGCCCTCATGAAGCAGGGTCTGCGGCATATTGCCCAATCCCAGACAGGTGATGGCCTGACGAGGGGCGTGTACCCTGCAGGGTGGCCCGGGGGCGTGCTTCCGACGTACACGATGCTCTGGGTGATTTCGTTGAACGAGTACTATGATTTCACGGGCGATCGTGACACCGTTACAGAGTTGTTTCCGTCCGTTCAGCGCTCCATCGACTTCTTTGAGCGGTTCCGCAGCACGCATGACCTCCTGCGCGGCCTGCCCCCCTGGCTGTTTGTGGATTGGGCGGATGTCACCACTTCGGGGGAATCGGCCGCCATCAACGCCCTCTATTATGGAGCCCTCACGGCAGCCGCCTCGCTGGCGGGGGCGGCCGGACACGCAGGTGGAGCGGACAGGCTGAAATCCCTTGCGGTCCGCACACGGGCGGGCATGCGGTCGATACTCTGGGACGACCAGAAATCGTGTTTCCGCGACACGCGCGATAACGATATCAGGGTCAGCGAACAGGCGAATTGCCTTGCAATCGAGTTCGGGGCAGCACCGGATGGGAGCGCGGGGATGGTTCTGGATGCACTCATGGAACGACATGAGGCGGCCATCCTCATCGGCACGCCGTACGCGGCATTCTCCATGTTGATTGCCCTTGCGCGGGCAGGAATGCATGACCGTGCCCTGAAGTATATCCGGACACACTGGGGCGCAATGCTTGAGAGCGGTGCCACGACCTGGTGGGAATACTGGGAGCCGAAAGGAAGCTTCTGTCACGGTTGGTCGGCGGGTCCGACGCATTTCCTGCCGGCAGAAATTCTCGGAGTGAAGCCCGGCGCGCCCGGATGGAAGGTCATCAATGTCGACCCGCACCCGGCCGGGTTGGCCTGGGCCCGGGGCAAGGTCCCGACACCTCAGGGGGAGGTGTCAGTCGAATGGCGGTCAGGAGACGAGTTCTCCCTGACGCTCAATGTCCCTGTCAGTGCGCACGTCTCCGTCCCTCGATTGAAGAACGGCGTTGTTTCCGTATCCGGGCCTGGCGGGATTTCCCGGCCTGCAGAGACCGTCCCGGCGGGGGATGGCCGGCGCCTTGCCGTTTTCCTCGGGAAGGCCGGTGAGTTCCGGATTGTCTCGCGGTAAAAAACTAAGATTGGCCCGGCATGGCAATCTCCACCAGCTCGCGCAAGAGCTTCACGTGTTCCTGTGGCACGTGGGGTGCAATGGAACAGGCAGTGCTCAGGATGAATCCCCCGGTGCCCTTTGCCGCCCTGAGACGCGCACACACATCCGCCCGAATTTCGTCGGGGTCCCCCCGCAGCAGAGTATTGATCGAGTCCACGTTCCCTTTAATGAAGCATCGTCCGGATGTCGCGCGAAGCGCCTCTTCCAGGTCAACATTGCCAAGGGGAGGCGGGTCAAGACATTCAATACCGTCCACACCGGTGCCGATCATCATGTCGATCCTGTCACCGATTGCCCCGCACGTGTGGAGGTACGATCGGACCCCTTCTCCGCGGATCGTCTCCGCGATGCGCCGTTCATACGGAAGAATGAACTCCCGGTAACAGGCCGGAGAGATGAAACCCGCGCCGGCATAGGGAGATGAGATCTTGATTGCGTCAACCCCGGTTCTGCACATCGCACGTGCGAGCGCGACGAGCCTCCTGGTGAACTGGTCGAGCGCGCGATGCACCGACGGCGGATCGTCCAGAAGGGCGAGCAACACCGCCTGGTGCCCTCCGCTGTCGAGGACGTAATCAAAAGGTGAGGTGATTTCACCGTGCACCGAGTAGCGTCCGGCCGACCGTTGCACGGATCGCGTGAGTGCGTCGAACCGGTGGCCGGCGTCGATCATGAACCGCAAACCCTGCGACACCGGAATGTAGTCGGGCGGAAGATGCTCATCGCCCGGGCGCGGCGGAGGAGAAGGAGGCGTCCGGTCGCCGGGGAAATGACGTGGAAGTTCGTCGCGCGGGAAGAGGGTCCGGGAACCGTCGCCCCAGCCGATCTCTTCACCCGCAGGCGTAGTGCGCCGGGAGGCGATCCGCGCCCGCCACGACGGATCGTGTCCGTGCAGGCTGACCAGGATGCCGTCAAAATCGTACAGCTCCCTGATGCGGAAGAGCCCGTCCACATAGATTTCCGCATCACACCAGAAATCGGCGGGTGAAACCTCCAGCTGGAGGAGCATATGTCCGATGCTGCACTGGCACATCACCGGCACGCGGTCCGGGGTCCCCAGGCTCATCGCCGCCTGCATCCTCTCGCGGGGCGTCATTTAATCTTCCAGCCTTTTCTCTCCATCCCGAAATAGATATACCCTCCCGCAATCAACCCCGCACTCAGGAAGACGATCCCCGTCGCGGGCTCTCCGAGTATGATTTTCCCCGCGCCGAAGAGAAACGCATAGATCATCAGGCATCCCGCAAGCCAGTTTCCCAGGTTGAACAGGCCGTCCCGTTCGGGCGACACGTCCGTTGCTTCGGCGGCGATCGGTCCCCAGAATGCGGGATTGGGTCTGACACGCCGGTAGAACGAAAGGAGGATCTCTTTCGGCTCGGGTTGCGTCAGGAATGTCACCGTCAGCCAGACGACACTGGTGATCCCCACCGTGATGAGAAGGAGCCAGGCAAAGTCGACGGGGTTGCCTTCGTCGAGCTTGAAGCCGAAGGTCAGTGTCAGCGACGTGATAAACGCGGCGGCCATTGCGGAAATCTCGCTCCACGCGTTGATCCTCCACCAGAACCAGCGGAGGATATACACCAGGCCCGTTCCCGCGCCGATTGCCATCAGGAACTTCCAGGCGCCTGCAATGGAGTCCATGGAGAGTGTCACGAGGACGGAGAGGACCATCAGCAGAATCGTCACCACCTGTGACGCGCGCACGTAATGCCGCTCACTCCGTGTGCGCGCCATGAAGCGCTTGTACAGGTCGTTGACAAGGTAACTCGCACCCCAGTTGAGCTGGGTCCCGATGGTCGACATATACGCGGCCGCGAACGCTGCAAGCATCAATCCCCGGAGAGCGGCGGGAAGGTCGCTGATAAGGATGCGGACATACCCGGATTCCGGATCCGCCTCGAAGGACGGGTCGCCATGAAAGCGCGCCACCGCGACGAGCCCGACAATGATCCACGGCCACGGGCGGAGTGCATAGTGCGCAAGATTGAACCAGAGCGTCGCGAGGAGCGAATGTTTCTCGTCCTTCGCGCTGAAGATCCTCTGTGCGACATATCCCCCCCCACCCGGCTCGGCCCCCGGATACCATGACGCCCACCAGTTCACCGCGATGTAGACGAAAAACGTAATCAACGGCATCCAGGCGGAATTCAGATCCGGAACGAGCGACAGGACCGAACCGCCGGTGCGCGTGCTGTCGATTTCATGCAACCGCGTCATGAGCGATCCCATGCCGCCCGACGCGTTTACCGCGAACACGGCGAGGAGGATCACCATCCCCATTTTCAGAATGAACTGGAAGAGGTCCGTCCAGAGGACCCCCCAGAGTCCGGAGATCGTTGAGATGGACGCTGTGATGGCCATGATCCCGAGCGCGATGACCAGTGCCTCGATCTTGGTCACGCCCAGGACCAGGACGAGAATCTTGACGATCGCAAGATTGACCCACCCCATGATGATGAGATTGATGGGGAGGCCGAGATACGCCGCGCGGAACCCGCGCAGAAACACGGCCGGGCGGCCGCTGTACCGGATCTCCGCGAATTCGACGTCGGTGAGGACGCCGGCCCTGCGCCACAACTTTGCGTAAAAGAAGACAGTCAGCATGCCGCTGAAAACCATGCTCCACCAGATCCAGTTGCCGGCGATCCCGTTCTTGGCCACCAGCCCCGTCACCACGAGGGGTGTGTCGGCCGCGAACGTCGTCGCCACCATGGACGTACCTGCGAGCCACCAGGTGACGTTTCGTCCCGAAAGAAAGAACTCGCTGACGCTCTGCGTGGCGCGCTTCCTGAGATAGAGCGCGACGCCAAGGTTGAAAACGAAATACAGGGCGATAACGGATACGTCGATCCAGGTGAGTTGCATGCGGTGAGCTCCCGGAAATGCTGGTGTGGGGGACGGAATAACGGTGCGGGAAGCAATGTACGGAGTTCTTTGCCAAACCCGCAAGGGCGGGGGACTTCGGAAGATCTTGCGCATCGGCGGCGAATTGTTCATATTTCCCCACCACAATCCTCACGAGGGTCCATGGGCTTTCCGGCGACGTCGCTCCAGCATGATCTGGCCTCGCGTTATCCCGTGTCCGCCGCACAGGTTGAATTCTTTCGCACCCAGGGGCACGTTTGCCTCCCCGCGCTCGCCGATCGCCGGGAAGTGGAGGGCGTTCTGCCGGCCATTGACCGCGTCCTGAGCGCCGTCACGGCAAAGAGTGACTCGCAGGGTAGGATTGAAGACTACAGCAGCCTTTTCCAGCAGGTCACGAATGTCTGGCGTCTGGACGAGAGCGTGCGCGCCTTTGTCTTCGCGCGCCGCTTCGCACGCGTGGCCGCCGACCTCATGGGCGTCGATGGCGTGCGGCTCTATCACGACCAGGCACTCTACAAGCCCGCCGGGGGCAAGCTCACCCCCTGGCACCAGGACCAGTTCTACTGGCCCCTCGACACGCACAACACCATTACGTTGTGGATGCCCCTGATCGACCTTCCGCGCACGATGGGGACGATGCTCTTCGCCTGCGGCTCGCACCTGCAGGGAGCGCTCCTGGACCGGTCCATTTCGGAAGAGTCCAACCGCGGCTTCGCGCGTCTGGTGGAGGAGAAACAGTGGCCGGTGGAGAGTTACGACATGAAGGCCGGTGACGCGACCTTTCATGCGGGCTGGGCAGTGCACTCGGCTCACCCCAATACGAGCGGGCACAGCCGGAAAGTCCTGACGGTCATCTATTATGCCGACGGCGCAAAGGTCGTTGCGCCGGAAAACGATTTCCGGAAGACGGATATGGAAGTCTTTCTGCCCGGGTGCCGCCCCGGAGAGCCGGCGGCGAGCCCGCTCAATCCGCTGCTCTTCACCAGAGGACCGGATGAAATCGCTGAAGGATAAGCAGTATGCCGTCATCACCGGCGACATCGTCCGGTCCTCGGCGCTGAGCCCGGCGGAACGCCGGCGGTTGTTGAAGGTGATTGACGCCGGCTCCCGCCAGTTACGCAGGATCCTTACGGCGTCTGTCCCGCTGGACATCGACGTCTTCCGGGGTGACAGCTGGCAGATGCTCGTGACGGATCCGGCACAGTCGCTGCGTGCAGCCCTCCTTTTCCGGGCCCACCTCCGGTGGCAGATGGAATCGCATCACTTCGATACCCGCCTTGCAATCGGGGTCGGGACCGCCGACCTGTTGCCGCGCCGGCGCGTGTCGGAAGGGAGCGGCGAGGCGTTCAGGTTCTCCGGACTCGCTCTTGACAGGATGAAGAAGCGGCGCATGTCCTTTTCCTCCCCCGGCAGCGGCTGCGAGCGGCAGCTGGACGTCGTGGTGCATCTCCTCGACGGGATTGCGGTCCACTGGACCGACAAACAGGCGCATGCCGTGATCGGGGCCATGCAGGGATGGACGCAGGAGAAGATTGCCCGTTCCTGGGGAGACCCGCCCATCACGCAGCAGACTGCGGCCCAGCATCTCGAAGGCGCAGGATGGTACGCCGTGGACCGGGGCCTGGCGGAATTTGAACGGCAGCTCGCGTCCTGCGCCTGACCCGGGGCCTGTTCCGGTATGATACAAGCATTAATAGCTGTTATTAATATTTACAGTATAAATTAACTGTTAATAAGCCAGGGCCACCCGGTGAACAGTGCGGCAGAACAGATTCTCGTCTGTCTCATCACAGCGCAGCTCGCGGGTGATTTCCTCCTTCAGACCGCGGGCATGGTCCGGAACAAGCATCACCTGCCGGTCCTGCTGGGTCACACGGCAATCCTTGCCGGCCTCAGCTACCTGCTCTGCGGGCTCTGGATGCGGTGGGAAATCCCTGCGGTCGTCATGGTGTCGCACACGCTGATCGACGCCGTGAAAGTGCGATCAGGAAAAGGAGGGCCCGGCGCATTTCTCATAGACCAGGCAGCGCACCTTGCCGTGATTGGTGCCCTCACCGCAATGATCGTCCGTTCGGGAGACGCCTGGCCTCCCTGGAGCGACCTCATCGGACCCGTCTATCTGAAAGCGCTCATCATGATCGCGGGCGCGACCGCGTCAATCAAGGCGGGCGGATTTCTCATCGGTCTCGCCGTCAGGCCGATCCAGCAACAACTCCTCGAATCCCACGAAGAGGCGGGCCGGGACGCCGGCGGATTCGAACGGGGAGGCATGATCATCGGCGAGCTGGAACGTGCCCTCATTTTCCTCATGATGCTCATCGGCCAGGCGGGAGGAATCGGGTTCCTGATCGCTGCAAAGTCGATTCTCCGCTTCGGAGAAGCCCAGGACCCCCGCCACCGCAAAGAGGCGGAATACATCATCATCGGTACGCTGATGAGCTTCGGATGGGGGATCCTGATCGGATACCTGACGCTCGTGTCGCTCCAGCAGGTACCGTAGCTCGCTGTACCATCATCTCCCACCGTTCTTCAAAAGGAAACCCCATGAAACTGCCATCGCTCAACACCCTTGTCCGCGAAGCCGGACTGACCCTGCGCCGATTTCCGCT
>JBGPYM010000047.1:0-15088 GCA_041493205.1 Bacteroidota bacterium | reverse complement strand
GAGGCGCGCCAGTTCAACCTTATGTTCCGGACATTCATCGGACCGGTGGAAGATTCTTCCGGGGCGGTCTATCTCCGGCCGGAAACCGCGCAGGGCATCTTCGTCAATTTTCTGAACGTCCAGTCATCGTCGCGCCAGAAGCCCCCGTTCGGGATCGCCCAGATCGGCAAAGCATTCCGCAACGAAATCAACACGAAAAACTTCCTGTTCCGCACCCGGGAATTCGAACAGATGGAGATGCAGTTCTTCGTGAAGCCCGGGAGCGACGAGGAATGGTTCTCCTACTGGAAGGAACAGCGCCTCGCCTGGTTTCACGCCCTCGGCATGACGCGCGACAAGCTCCAGTTCCGCCGGCACGAACCAGACAAGCTTGCACACTACGCCAAGGATGCATACGACATCGAATATGCTTTTCCGTTCGGCTGGGGGGAGATCGAGGGGATCCATAACCGGACGGATTTCGATCTCACCCGCCACGAGGAGTTTTCCGGAAAATCGATGAAGTATTTCGACGAGCAGTCGAAGGAGAAATACACGCCGTTCATCATCGAAACCTCCGCGGGCGCAAGCAGGTCGTTCATGGCCTTCCTCGTGGACGCGTACAGGGAAGAGGAAGCGCCGACGGCAGACGGCAAGACCGAGACCCGGGTGGTTCTCGGCCTGCACCCGAAACTCGCACCCGTCAAGGCGGCGGTGTTCCCGCTCGTCAATCGAGACGGTATGCAGGACATCGCGCGGAACATTACGGCGGGAATCCGGCGGCACCAGCGCGTGTTCTACGACGACAGCGGCGCCGTCGGCCGGCGATACCGCCGGCAGGACGAGGCCGGCACGCCGTTTTGCATCACCGTGGATTCGCAGACGTTGCAGGACCGGACGGTCACCGTGCGTGAGCGCGACTCGATGCAGCAGGAACGGGTCGGCATGGACGGGCTGGAACGGTATCTCGGGGATAAAATAGGGGGGACGTCATGAAAACCATGGGAGGGATGATATTCCTGGCAGCTCTGGTCGCCGGGTGCGGTGACAATCAGTCGGGACCCGGACTCGATTTCACGCTGGAGCCGCCAGCAGCCGTGCGTGCGTTCTCCGTGGACAGTGCGCATGTGCGTGTGCACTGGGACGCGTCGGTCAACGCAACGGAATCGAGTTTCGCCGGATATCTCCTGTCGTGGGGATCCGTGACCGATACGTTGTCGGCGAGCGTGCTCAGGTTTACGGCGGGGCCGCTGCCTCAGGGGCTGACACAGTTCACGCTCCGATCCCGCAGGAACGACGGACGCGTGAGCGCCCCGCTCAGCATCTCCTGGGCGCCGGCGTACCGTTTTGACGCGGTCCCGCTGGTCATTTATGAGATTGATGATTCCACATCGGGGAGGCCCAACGGCATCGACGCCGGCACGCAGTCCTCAAACCCGTCGACGTTCCTCATCAGCCCTTCCGCCCAGGCGACCATGGACTTCTTCCTCCAGGGTCACGCCGGGCAGGCCCTGCTCCTGAGCAGTGCCAACCAGTACTCCTCCCAGTGGAATGCGACGCTCTTTTCGACGGAGACGGTCACGTCGTCATCGCTCGATACGGCGAGGGCCGCGTTCCCGGCCGGCACGACCTTTTCGCTTTTGAATATTCCGGTCGTCGACAACACGATCTACTTCGCGCGGGTGCAGGGCGCCCCCGGACAGTTCTATTTCATCAGGATCCTCGTCCGCGTTCCCGCAGGATCATTCCCGAGCCGGTCGATCGAGGTCCGCCTTTCGCTGCAGCGCGCCCCGGGGGTACCGTCGGCAGCAGTCATTGAAGTGGCACGGGCGTCCCCGCCCGTGGTACTGCGCACTTAACCCGCTGAGGCAGGCATCACGAAGTTCCCCATACTGTTCGACCGGCATGGTGACATCCGGGCCGGCTGGCGCATTGTGCTGTTCATGCTCGCCGCCGTTACCCTGGGTGCTGCGATGCTGGTCCCCCTGAGCTATTTCCCTGCGGGCCTGAGCCTGCTGGAGAATGCCATCGTCCTCGCGGCGGCCTTGGGCGCGACCGTGATCATGACGCGCTTTGTGAACAGGAAACCCGTCGCCGCCGTTGGGCTCGGGATCCATCACGCCTCGTTCCGGGATCTCGGGGCCGGATGCCTTCTCGGGTTTCTGATGATGACCGGGATATTCCTGCTCGAATACGCGGTCGGGTACGTCACCCCTGAAGGACGCGGTCTTTCCAGAGGGGACGCGGCAGGGGTCGCCGGCGGCGGCCTCATCTGGTTTGCATCCGGCGCGCTCGGGGAGGAACTCCTCTTCCGGGGCTATGCCTTCCAGACGCTCGTGCAGGGGGTGACCGTCCTTCCGGCAACGTTCCTGATGGCGATAGTATTCGCCGCCGCCCATCTGCAGAACCCTCACGTGACCGTCCTCTCCACGGTCAACGTCGTACTCGCGGGGATTCTCTTTTCAATCGCCTACATCAAGACACGCAGCCTCTGGCTCCCGTTTGGGATTCACTGGACCTGGAACTACTGCCAGACGACGCTCTACGGACTGCCGACAAGCGGCATTGCCGGCACTGCGCGTGCCCTCGTCGTGTCGGAGCCGAACGGTCCCGTCTGGATCACCGGCGGGACATTCGGACCCGAGGGGGGAATCCTGGCGACGGTCGCCCTGATCGTGTGTACGTGGTACATCCTGAAGGCCAATTACCTGGTTGCCCCGGATGGAATAATCACGCTCGATTCTGTCGAGGATCTCCTCGGCCCCCGGAACGGGAAAGGGGCCCTGTGAAGACGGTGCTGCTCGCGCTCCTGTGCGCGGTCGCGCTCCGGGCCTCACCGGCGCAATCCCGCGCTCCCCGCGATACGGCGTTCGAAGCCGTGGCACGGAAGGGGATCGACCACGTCTACAATCTTGAATTTACGGAGGCGGAAGAGTCCTTCAGGACGCTCGTCCGCATGAATCCGTCACACCCGGCAGGCCCGTTCTTCCTTGCCATGATCCAGTGGTGGAAGATCATGATCGATATCGACGATGAGCGTCACGACAAGGGTTTCCTGAGCGCTCTTGACCGCGTGGTGGACATATGCGATTCGCTGCTGGACGAAAATCCGAATGACGTGACGGCCATTTTCTTCAAGGGAGGATCCATCGGATTCCAGGGGCGCCTCAGGTTCCATCGAGAGGACTATCTCGGGGCCGCCAACGCCGGCCGCAAAGCGCTCCCTCTCGTCCAGGACGCCTCGTCGCTCGATCCGGGAAATTATGACATTCTGCTCGGCACGGGCATCTACAATTACTATGCGGATGTGATCCCCCAGGAGTATCCGTTCGTGAAGCCGCTTGTCCTGTTTATTCCTCCCGGCGACCGGCGCAAAGGGATCGAACAGCTCACGCTTGCTTCGCAGAAAGGACTCTACGCGTCCACGGAGGCCTCGTATTTTCTCCTCCAGATCTACTATTTCTACGAAAAGGACTTCAGCCGCGCACTCGACATTGCCGAACGGCTCAACACCCGGTACCCCAACAACATGGTGTTCCACCGGTACCTGGGCCGCTGCCAGGTTTCGCTGAACAACTGGGTCATGGCGCAGGAGGTGTTTGCCGCGATTGCGGAGCGCGCGCATGGGGGGATGCCCGGGTACGGCGCTGGTGTCGAGCGGGAGGCGGAATATTATCTTGGTGTGGCCGCGATGGTGCGCCGGCAATACGACGAAGCCCTCGGCCACCTGTACCGGTGCGACGAACTCTCGCGCGATCTGGACCGGCAGGAGGCTTCAGGATTCATGACGATGGCAAATCTCAAAATCGGGATGATTTTCGACTGCCAGTCAAAGCGCACGCTCGCGATGGAGCAGTACCGGAAGGTGCTGGCGTTGAAGGGCTTCAAAGACGCCCACATGCAGGCGGATCAGTTCATGAAGGTCCCGTTCAACCAGTAAGCAGGTGCCGCGTACGATGTCCCTCACAATCATCCTCTTCGGACTGGTGACCGCACTCGCCGAGATTCTCGGCGGATCGCTTGTCGTCATGCGGAAGGAGTGGCCGCAGCGCATCCAGGAGTACCTTCTCGCACTTGGGGCGGGGTTCATCCTCGCCCTCGTGTTCCTGGAGCTCATCCCCGAGAGCATCCGGGCGGTGGGTGCCCAGGCGCCGCTCTTTATCCTGCTCGGGTACGCAGTGCTCCACTTTTTCGAACACACCGTCGTGGGCCATCTCCACTTCGGGGAGGAAACTCACCGCGAGGTCATGGTGTCCCCCGTGGCGAGCATCTCCACGTTTACAGGGCTGTTCATTCACGCGTTCTTCGACGGGTTTTCGATCTCGGCGGGTATGCAATACGACTTCAACCTCGGTCTGCTGGTCTTCTTCGCCGTCCTGCTGCACAAAATCCCGGAAGGGCTGACCATAGCTTCGGTGATGCTTGCGGCGGACCGCAGGCGCAGGACCGCCTTTCTCGCATCGGCGGCCATCGGGGTCGCGACCATGCTCGGCATCGTGAGCGTGTTCATGCTCGCACGCGTCAGCGGCCAGGTCGTTGGCGTTGCGTTTGCGTTTTCCGCGGGCGCTGCAATGTATGTCGGCGCGAGCGACCTGATCCCGGAAATCAACCATTCCAGCAACCGGATCATTCCGCTTCTGGTATTCGGGGGGATGCTGCTGTTCTACGCGGGAACTTTGGTGATAGGAAGATGATCAGAACGCTGCGCTGACCGACACGCGGTGAAGGTTACCGATGGTGCCGAGCGACGAGAGTGCGTAGTCGACCCGGTAGTCGGACACAGTGATGCCGAGACCCGCCGAGAAACCGGCAAGACCCGCGGTTGTGCCGGTCTTGAGGTCCTTCCGCTGTTCGTTGTTGTACCCGAACCGGAGCTGGACAACCCTGGAAAGCGTAAACTCTCCCCCGACCGTGAACGCGCGGAACCGGTCGATGAAACTTCCCGGGTCCTCGTTGAGTTTGTGAATGTTGATATTCAGCAGCAACGGCAGCCCGCGGGGAACAACGGACGCCCCAATGGTGAAGTCGAGCGGGAGGGGTTCGCTGACCCCGGCAAAGGTCGAGAGCTGGGCGCCCAGGTTCCGGAGGCTCGCACCAAACGTCAAACGGCTCTGGGGAATCACGTACAGGATGCCGGCGTCCATCGCCGCCCCGCTTGAGCTGTACCCTGCAATGGACGAGTGGATGAACTTCACCGCACCTCCGTAATACAGGTTCTCATCCAGCGTGCCGCCGTACCCGAGCGTGATGGCAAGGTCCGATGCGCTGAACGTCCCCAGCGTGTTGCCGAGGTCGTCTGTTTCGTCGAACGACCCGTAATTGGTGTACTGAATTCCCGCCGCAAAATATCCGACCTCGGGAATCTCCTGGCTGTAGACTGCGTACCCCGCGTTGATGTCGAGCAGGTGCTTGAAAAAACCCACCGAACCGCGGGGGACGTCCTGGGTGGGGATGCCCGCCGGGTTGTAGAAGAGAACCGCCGGGTCATTGGTTGCCGACACGAAGCTCCCCGCCAGTGCCGCGGCCCGGGCGCTCACGTCGCTCCGGAGGAACGAATAGACGGTGTTCGACTGTCCCCATGCCGCTGCGGCCGACGCGAGACAGGTGCTCAGGACGAGGTATTTCCCAAAACCGTTCATGGACGTTTCCCGATGACATGCCGCAAAGTGTGCGTGTAATCTATCGAATATGACGCGTAAATTCAAGCGACCGTTCCCGCTTCCCCCTGCGCGTTGCTTCTTGTGCCGGGAAAACGTATATTCAGAAGATTCAAATGCCTCAAGGAAAGGACAGGGTTCGTATGAGAGAGGGAATTCATCCCGACTACAAGAAAGCGATCGTGACGTGCGTGTGCGGGAACACGTTTGAGACGCGGTCAACCATCGGCAACCTCAAAATTGAAATTTGCTCCGCCTGTCATCCGTTTTTCACCGGACGGCAGAAACTCGTGGACTCCGCCGGACGCGTCGAGCGCTACAACAGGAAATACGCAAAGAAAAGCGCCGATACGCCTGCGGCATAGCCGGCCCGCTGGGCTGCCTGTGTCCATCGGTTGCGTCATTCCGATTGCACTGTAAACGTTCCGCCGGCAGAGCCGCCGCGGGACGTTTTGTTTTATGGAGTCCGGAGCATGATCGAACCTACGTTGCCCGCCGACACTCTCCCCGCCGTCCCGGGGAAAAGCCTCTACAGCGGCCCCCGCGGCATTGCGGTCAAGATACTCAACAGGGTCGAAAGGACGGACTCCTACCTCGACAAGGTCCTCGACGTCGAGCTCAAGTCCCCGGACCTCGCCGATCTGGACAAGGGGCTCCTCACCGAGATTGTCCACGGCGTTCTGCGGTGGCAGAACCGCCTGGACTGGGTCTTGAACGGCTTCTCGCACGGCAATTTTGCCAAATCTGAAATCAACGTCAAGAACACCCTCCGCGTTTCCCTCTACCAGATCCTCTTCCTTGACCGGGTGCCCCACTCCGCAGCGGTCAACGAGGGGGTGGAATTCATCAAGCGCATCAGGGGGGAAAAACCCGCGGGACTGGTGAATGCGGTCCTGCGGAACATTATCAGAAACATCGAGGGGATTCGCTACCCCCTCCCCGAAGATGATCCCGTCCAGCACCTCGCCGTCTACTACTCGCACCCCCACTGGATGGTGCGCCGGTGGTTCGCACGCTTTGGGTTCGAAGAGACCAAGAAACTGCTGATCGCCAGCAATGAGCGGCCGCCGCTTTCGCTCCGGATCAACAAGCTCAAAACGGAGCCCGGGTTGTTCCTCCGGCAGCTCGAACAGCAGGGGATTGTCTACACCGGGTCGAGCCACATCGACTATTTTGTGAGGGTCAAGGCGCTGGCCCGCATCGGCCAGATGGAGCTCTTCCGCAGCGGCATGTTTACGATCCAGGACGAGAGCGCCGCCCTCCCATGCCTGCTCCTCGCGCCAAAGCCGGGCGATACGGTGATCGACCTGTGCGCCGCTCCGGGCGGCAAGACCACCAATCTTGCCGAACTCATGAAGAACGAAGGGGAGGTCATCGCCGTCGACAAGTACGAGGCGAAACTCAACCTGATACGGACGTCGTGCGAACGGCTCGGCCTCCGCAATGTCCGCCTGCTGGCGGCCGATGCGACCACACTTGCCTCTGAAGCTGCTGACAGGGTGCTCCTCGATGCACCCTGTACTGGGCTCGGCGTCCTGTCCAAGAAGCCCGACATCAAGTGGAAACGCGATGTTGCCGACCTGATAAAGCTCAACAGGATTCAGTCCGAACTGCTGGAAAACGCAGCCCGCCTGGTGAAGGGGGGCGGCGTGTTGGTGTATAGTACCTGCACGACCGAGCCCGAGGAAAACCAGGGGATCATCGGGGAGTTTCTCTCCCGGCACCCCGAGTTTACCCTCGATCCTGCGGGGGCCTACGTCAACGCCGACCTCGTTTCACCCGAAGGATTCGTCGAGACGTTTCCCCACCGCCACGCCATGGACGGATCGTTTGCGGCGAGGCTTATCAAATCATCCTGAACGAGAACGAAACGGAGAATCAGAACATGCCCGGCATCATTGAACTTGTCTCCCGCGAGCTGCGGGACATGGAGGAATCAAACACCTACAAGTATGAGGTCCCTCTCCAGGGACCGCAGGACGGCGTCGTGCGCGTCAAGGGGAAACAGACCGTCATGCTCGCGTCCAACAACTATCTTGGCCTCTCCAATCACCCCGCCGTTCGCGCGGCGGCCATCCGCGGCATCAGGGAATACGGGTTCGGTGTTGCGTCGGTCCGCTTCATCTGCGGCACCCAGGACATACACCTCGGCCTGGAACGGAAAATCGCAAAATTTCTCGGTACGGAAGACGCCATCCTCTTCTCTTCCTGCTGGGCGGCCAACGAAGCATTTTTCGCGTCGCTCACCAACGAAAAAATGGGCATGGAGTCGTACCGCGATGTGATCTATTCCGACCGGCTGAACCATGCGAGCATCATCGACGGGCAGCGGCTCTGCAAGGCGGAAACGACCGACCGGAAGATTTATGCCCACGCGGATGTGAACGACCTGATCCGGCAGCTCGACGCAGACCGGAACACCGGGTACCGGCTCCGAATCATTGCGACAGACGGGGTCTTCAGCATGGAAGGGGACCTCGCGCCGCTCGACCGGCTTGTCGAGATAGCCCGCATATACGACGCGCTCCTGTTCGTCGACGATTCACACGCCGTCGGCGTCTGTGGAAAAACAGGGCGGGGAACGCCGGAAGCCCGGGGTGTCCACGGGAAAGTGGATGTCCTCACCGGGACACTGGGAAAGGCGATCGGAGGGGCGGCCGGCGGGTACATCAGCGGACCGAAGGAACTTATCGCCTATATGCGCCAGAAGGCGCGCACATACATATACTCCAACTCGCTCCCCCCATCGATCGTGTACGGGGCCGGCACCGCGTTTGACCTTCTTATGAAGGACAGGTCTCTCGTGCGGCGGCTTCATGCCAACACGGCTTATTTCAGGAAGAAAATCACGGCGCTCGGGTATAAGATCCTGGAAGGGGAACACCCGATTGTTCCCATCATGCTGGGCGAAGCCTCCGTCGCACAGGAGATGAGCAAGGCGCTCCTCCGCGCGGGCGTGTATATCAAGGGGCTCTGGTTTCCCGTCGTTCCCAAGGGGGAAGCCCGCCTGCGCGCGCAGATTTCGGCCGCGCTGAGCACCAGGGACATCGATCGCGCGCTCGAAGCGTTCCGGAAAGTGGGAAAGAAAATGAACCTGATTTGATCGGCGAGTGTTCTACATAACACCACAGAGACACAGAGAAGAGATTCTGAGGTCAATAATCACAGGCATCTCATCTAATGGAAATGCGACCGGCATGAAGCAGTTGACTGAAGCGAACGTTATCGAAGCCCTCCGGGCGGTCAAGGATCCCGATCTGCACAAGGATATCGTCGCGTTGAATTTCGTGAAAGACCTTGCGATCAAGGGGAGCGATGTCAGCTTTACGATTGAGCTGACCACGCCATCCTGCCCCGTCCGCGATGAGCTGAAGTCGGCCTCCGTCCAGGCAATCAGGTCCGCCCTCCCGGAAGTGGGGGACGTGAGCGTTGCGATGACCTCGAAGGTCATGCAGCACGATCATGCCCAGCGGGCCACGGTGCTCCCCGGCGTCAAGAACACGATCGCAGTCGCCTCCGGCAAGGGGGGCGTCGGAAAATCAACCGTCGCGGTGAACCTCGCGGTGGCGCTTGCCCGCGATGGCGCGAAAGTGGGCCTGGTGGACCTCGACATGTACGGCCCCAGCATCCCGCTGATGATGGGGGTGACCGGCCGGCCGGGGATGTCCGGGAACAAGCTGATCCCGATAGAAAAATGGGGGGTCAGGGTGATGTCGATTGGCTTCCTCGTGGACCCGATGCAGGCGGTTGTCTGGCGCGGACCGATGGTGAGCGGTGCGGTCAAGCAGTTTATGTCGGACGTCGAATGGGGTGAGCTCGACTACCTCGTGATGGATCTCCCTCCCGGGACGGGCGACATCCAGCTGACGCTTGTGCAGACAATTCCGCTCACGGGCGCGGTGGTCGTGACCACCCCGCAGGACATTTCACTGGCGGACGCGCTCAAGGCGTGGAAGATGTTTGATAAGGTCAGCGTGCCGGTCCTCGGGGTCGTCGAGAACATGAGCTACTACGTCTGCGCACAGTGCGGCCACCGGGAGGAGATATTCGATACCGGCGGGGGCCGCAGAACCGCGGAGGAACTGGGCGTGCCGTTTCTCGGCGAGATCCCGCTCTTCACCTCCATCAGGGTCAGCGGCGATACGGGCAAACCGATCACGGCGGACGATTCCGCGCCCGCGCAGGCGGACGTCATCAGAAAAATCGCCCGGAATGTGGCCGCGCAGGTGAGTATCCGCAACGCCGCCCGAGCCGGGGCGCCTGCGGTCGATATCCAGTTGATGTGACGTGCAATCGTGAACCCGGAAGATTCCATCAGGCAGCGGGTGGAGGAGTCGCTCGAGAAGGTCCGCCCGTGGTTGAAGGCGGACGGGGGGGACGTGCGGTTCGTACGGCTGCGTGACAACGGTGTGCTGGAAGTCCAGTGGCTCGGCACCTGCCTCATCTGCCCGATGTCCGTCATGACGCTCCGCGCAGGAGTCGAACGGACCCTGTTGAAAGACATCCCCGATGTGAAACGGGTGGAAGCCGTCGCTGGCTGACCCCTACGCTTTGTCGACCTCCCGCACTTCTGTCTCGTGTACCTTCAGGATGCGCTCCTTCCGTTTCCGGACCAGATCGTAGTTGTGCGTCGCCATAATCACCCCTGTGCCGCGGGTGTTGATGTCCTTCAGGAGCTTCAGAATCTCGGAAGACGTCGCGGGGTCGAGGTTTCCGGTCGGCTCATCCGCGAGCAGGAACACGGGGTCATTGACCATCGCCCGGGCAATTGCCACGCGCTGCTGTTCCCCGCCTGAGATCTCATGTGCCCGTTTGTTGCGGGCATGGCTCAACCCCAGATCGCCCAGCGTGTGCAGAACCTTTTTCTTGATTTCGCTCCCGCGGACCCCCGTGACGTGGAGCGTGAACGCGACGTTGTCGTAGACGTTCCTGTCCTCCAGGAGCCTGAAATCCTGGAACACCACCCCGATCGTCCGGCGCAGGCGGTGGAGATCCCCCGTGGAAATCCTTCCGGAGTTATACTTCCCGACTGTCACCGTCCCGTGCGTTGGAAGGAGGTCCATGTAGACCAGCCGCAGGAGCGTGCTTTTCCCCGAGCCGGTCTGCCCGACGAGAAACACGAACTCCCCGTGACGGATCTCCAGGGATACATCGTTGAGAAGGGGGTGGGAGTCAAACTCCACGGAGACATGGGAAAAAGAAATCATGAGTTCCTCGTGCGGAGTGTGATACCGCGATTGCGTGCGAACATCACGGCGAGGCGGATCGCTTCGACAGTGCTTGACGGGTCGGCCCGCCACTGTCCGGCGATGTCGAACCCGGTGCCATGATCGGGAGAGGTCCGGACGACGGGGAGTCCGACGGAGACGTTCACGCCGATCCCGCGGGCGGACATCTTCAGGGGAATCAGCCCCTGGTCATGGTACATGGCAAACACCGCGTCATAGGCCTTCACATCCATCCGCGCGAAAAAGGCGTCCGCCGGGAACGGCCCCTCCAGGCGCATGCCGCGCCGCCGGAGTGATCGTATCGCAGGGGTGATGACCTCGGCCTCTTCCCGCCCCAGGTCGCCCCCTTCTCCCGCGTGCGGATTGAGACCGAGTACGGCGATGCGCGGCCGCCGTATCCGCCAGTCGCGCCTGAGCGCTTCGTGCACGAGTGCCAGCCGGGTCGTCAGCAATGAGAGCGTCAGTGACCGCGCAACCGCACGGAGAGGAATATGGATCGTGGCGAGGCCAACACGGAGAGAGCGCGAGACCAGCATCATCGCAACAGATGGTGCACCCGTTACCTGCTGCAGCATCTCCGTCTGGCCGGGGAACCTGTAGCCTGCCCGATGGAGCGCCTGCTTGGATACCGGTGCAGTGACGATCGCATGGACGAGCCCGGTGAGCGCCAGCGTCCCGGCGGTTTCAAGCGCCGCCCCGGCTGCGGCGCCGGCTGCTGCAGAGAGAGTGCCGGGCCGTATGCGGATAGGGGAACGGGACGGCGGCTCGATCAGTGCAACCTCTTTTCGCCCCGGCCGCGCGGGATACGGGACAAAATGATACGGGAACCCAAGCCTCCGGGCCGCTGATTCGAACACGGCCGCCGGTCCGACGAGGACGGGCACGCACTGTCGGCGGGTTTCCGGCCGTTGAATGCTCCGGAGGACGACTTCAGGCCCAATGCCGTTCCAATCACCCACGGTCAGCGCGACCAGCAACTGCTTCATGGAGGGGTGGTCACGAGAATATAGTTGCCGGATTTGTTCTGGTCGACGAATACAAACTTCCGATTGAGACGGCTGTACACCCACACCTCCTGGTAGCCGGCGTCGGGATCCAGCGAGCGTTCGGTGGACGTCGGGGGCCCGTACAGCACGTAGATCCGTCCACGGTCGGACCGGAAGCCGTCGGGAACGCGGAGCGTCCCGAAATTTCTCGTGGCGTAATCGACGCGGCGGTAGTACTCCGTTTCAACCTCGTTGAAGGCCGTTGCGGGTGTTGAATCCCTCTTCCGCCAGAACTCTTCGAGATTCTTCCTTCGGGATTCCATCCCTCCACGCCGCAATGAATCGAGCTGGTCTTCCGTCGTGACATACTTCAACGCGTCAAGGGCGTTGTCGATATCTTTGAGCGAAAAGGGCATATCGGGCCACACAACGCGGAACTTGAGGGGGAGCTCCGCGTGATCGGTTCCGTTCGTCAGAGCGATTTTGAGTGCATACGAGCGGAGAAGGAGCTTTTCGGACGGGAAGGGGATGATCGCGATTGCCGCGGCGCCCGGCCGGGCGGTAGCGTACGATATCCTCTCCCCCTCGGTGGAGGGACGGAGGGAGACGCCACGGATGATGTGCGCCCTCACCTCACGCAGGGCGGGGAGCGAGGCGAGGTCTTCCTCCGCCGGCGGGGTTTCGGTCAGCGTGAACCTGGCGGAAAGGAGAGAGTCGTCGCCTGCCGCGGGGGACCAGATGATCGCAAGCGCCGCGGGGGCTCCGAAGAAAATTTCTCCGCCGTAATTCACCGGCGAAATCGTTGCCGGCAGTGACGAATCGGGCGGGGGTGCGATGAACAGCGCGGAGGCAGTCGCGATGCCGGGCCGGGACGACGGGCCCACGCGGATGGTGCGGTGCTTCTCGGTGATGCTGCGCCGCGATTCCAGGTCATCGATGGTGATCTGAATTTTATACGGCCCCGGTCGCAGGAAGAATGATCCGATTCCCTGCTGCCATGCCGTTCCCATCGGGCCCCTCTCGGCATCCTGCTCCCCGGCTTCGACCCTGTCGAGCGAGCGTCCTGCAGTCGAGCCTGTGGAATCGACCATCTCGATGAGGACTTCGCCGCGCCGCATGAACGGATGGGGGAAGGAGGGCTCTGTACTTTTGACCGGGATGAAGAACTCCCGGTCGATCCTGTAGTGAACATCGACGCGCCGCCCTTCTCCTTCCGCGGGCACCTGCACGGTCTCATAGAACAAAACCTGCGGGCCCTGCTCCGGCGGCCCGTTGCGGGGCTGCGCATGCGCTCCTCCCCCCGTCAATAACGCAAGCAATACTGCAATCAGTACACGCCGCACCTTCGTCCCTCCTGAGTGTATGTCGATACGTGTTATCATGTCCGGTGGCTGAGGAAATCTATCAGAAGTCGCACGCCGACGCCCGATCCGCCGCGGGGAATATAGTCCGACGCCTCCTCGATGATGGCGGTCCCGGCAATATCGAGGTGCACCCACGGAAATGTGCCGGTGAACTTCTTCAGGAAGAGCGCCGCGGTGATGGCGCCGGCCCACCGCCCGCCCGTATTTTTCACGTCCGCAACATCGCTCCGTATGAGTTTCTCGTACTCCTGATGGAGGGGGAGCTCCCATACGCGTTCGTACGTCCGTTCCCCTGCTTCTTCCAGGGCCGCCATCGCCTTCCTGTCGGTCCCCATCATTCCCGTCGTGACATGGCCCAGAGCGACGACGACCGCACCGGTGAGCGTGGCCAGGTCGATAACCACCGCCGGGTCGTACCGCGACGCATAGGAAAGGGCGTCGGCCAGGATCAGCCGGCCTTCCGCGTCGGTGTTGTCGATCTCCGAGGTCATGCCGTTGAGATGCCGGAGGATGTCCCCCGGTTTAAAGGCCGACCCCCCGGGGAGGTTTTCCGTTGCCGGAACGAGTCCGATGAGGTGCCGGGGAAGCTTCAGATGTGCTGCCGCCTGCATGGTTCCGATGACGGCGGCCGCGCCGGACATGTCCATTTTCATTTCCGCCATCCCCGCCGACGGTTTGATCGAGATCCCGCCCGAATCGAACGTGACCCCTTTCCCGACAAGCACCACCGGCTTTCCGCGTGCCCCCCGGCCGCGGTATTCCATGATGATGAACCGGGGAGGGCGGTGGCTTCCCGCGGCCACGCCGGCAAGTCCGCCCATGTGCAGGGCTCTGATCCGCTTTTCGTTCAGGACCCGGACGCTGAATCCGCTCCGGCGCCCCGACCTCCGTGCCGATGCCGCGAGGGTATCCGGATCCATCGCATTGGGCGGAGCGTTTTCCAGATCACGTGCCAGGCAGGTGGCCTCACAGACGATCGTTGCCTGTGCAACGCCGCGCGTCATGCTCTGACGGCGCGAAGGGGACTCCGTGACGATCGTGAACCGCTCCGGGGCGGCCCGGTTCCCGGTGTCCACCGTGCGGTACGCGTCAAACCGGTAGAGCCCCAGCAGAATTCCCTCCGTCGCCGCCATCGCGAAGATTTCCCACGGGTTCTGATCCGGGGTCCCGGCAAGCTGTCCGGTGATTTCCGGAGCGGGCTCGAGAAGGGCCACGCCCTTCAGTCCGGTCCCCCGTGTCGCGTTGGCCATGACGGCAGCCGCTCGACGGATCTGTTCTGCGCTCAGCTCGCTCCTCTTCCCCGCGCCGACAAGAAGGAGCCTGGGGGTGCGGAGGCCGCGGGGAAACACCATCATCGTCTGCCCGCGCTTCCCGGCAAAGGCTGTTCCGGTCTCAGGCATCACGCTGTCGCCCCCAAGCTTCCGGAGCGTAAGCACCTGCGCCCTGAAGAGGTCCTTCTCCTCGAACACGAAGAGAGCGGCGCACTCGGCCGCGACGGTCTTGATCGTGCCCTGCGCTGCTGCCACTCTGGTCATGGCGTGGTACCGTGCGGGAGATAGTTCTGTGCCGCGAGGAGAACCCTCCGGCGGATCTCTTCGATCGATCCGACATCCACCCGTGCGCCCGCGGCATTTCTGTGGCCGTTCCCTCCGAACTCCCGTGCAAGCTCGTTGACCGGGATAGCGCCCTTTGACCGGAAACTGATCTTCACCCCATGGTGGAGTTCAAGGAACAGTATCCCGATGACGACGCCTTCGATGCTCATCGGGTACGTGGTGAAATTGTCCGTTTCTTCTTCCGTGGTTCCGGTGCTGGTCAGCATCTGGCGCGTGATGGAGACATGCGCGATGCTTCCTCCGGCGTCCGTTGCGAGG
>JBGPYM010000222.1:0-5104 GCA_041493205.1 Bacteroidota bacterium | reverse complement strand
CGCTGATCTTTGCGGCCCTCTGTCTGGTCGGGGCTGCGGTGACCGCCTCGACAGGCACGCTTGCCGTGATGGCGACCGGCCGCCTGATCTTCGGCCTCGGGGCGGAGTCGCTGATCGTCGCCGTCACCACAGCCATCGCGAAGTGGTTTAAGGGGAAGGAACTCAGCTTTGCGTTCGGACTGAACCTGACTCTGGCCCGGCTCGGATCGTTTGCCGCTCTGAACTCTCCGTCGTGGGCCGCACGCTCGTACGAGCACTGGCAGGCTCCCCTCATGATCAGCGTCGTCTTCGGGGTCGTCTGCGTCGTGGGCTCGCTGTTTTACTGGGTCTTTGAACGGAAGGCGGACTCGACGTACGCGCTCTGGGAGGCGGGGGCCACGGACAAGGTGGTCTTCAGGGACATCTTCAAGTTCAGCGCCTCCTACTGGTGTATCGTCGCGCTCTGCATCACCTTCTATTCGGGCATCTTTCCGTTCCAGACGTTTGCCGTCAAGTTCTTCATGGATATGCACGGCACGACGCGCGAAGAGGGCGGATTTCTTTCCAGTATGCTGACACTGTGTGCGATGGTCGGCACGCCGCTCTTCGGCCTGATGGTGGACCGGGTGGGGAAGCGATCCCTGTTCATGATGTTCGGATCGCTCCTTCTGATTCCCGTTTACCTGCTCATGGCATACAGCTCCGTCTCACTCTACGTGCCGATGGCCATGATGGGCATCGCCTTCTCCTTGATTCCCGCCGTGATGTGGCCCTCGGTGTCGTATGTCGTGGAAGGATCAAAACTCGGGACGGCCTACGGGCTCATGACTCTGATTCAGAACATCGGACTCGCGGGCTTCAATCTGCTCATCGGATGGTCCAACGACACCGCGGGGGCAGCGGCTGCCCACCCTGCGGGGTACATCCCCGGGATGTGGATATTTTCCGTGCTCGGGTTTTTCGGCCTGCTCTTCGCGGTCCTCCTGCGCCGCACCGAGACGGGAACGAAAGCGCACGGACTGGAAACCATCACGACAACTCATCCGCGGAGTGCCGCATCCCCGCCACAAGCCTGACCGGACGCAATGAGTGACGATAAACGCATATTGATCTTTGAACCGGTCCCGACGGACGCGGAGCTCATCGAGCTCCAGATCCGCAAGGCAGGCGTCCCCCAGATCACCCGGCGCGTCGGCACCCGGGAGCTCTTTGATCGCATGATCGGGGAATTCCGGCCGGAACTGGTGATTGCAGACCATGCCATCCCGCGATGCGACGTGCTTGCACTCATGCGGCAGACCCGGGAAGAATATCCCGGGCAGCACTGGGTGATCGTTGCAGGGTCCGGGAACGAGGAAGTGGCGGCGGAGTGCATCAAGGCCGGTGCCTCGGACTACGTCTCTAAGAAAAACCTCTCGAAGCTTGGCCCCGCGCTCAATAGAATCCTGACTGCCCCGGCGCAGATGTCCGGCACGGCCCGCGACGATGAAGACGAGGAAGCCGGCAGTCACGGAGAGGACCGGGAGCATGAGGAGGAAGGATCTCCGCGGGGCGTGCCGACGGATCTCTTCCGCGGGATCGTCGAAAGCTCACACGACCTGATTGCCGTGCTGGATCTGGACGGGAAACGTCTCTATAACAGTCCGTCGTACGGAGAGCTGCTCGATGATCCGGACACGCTGGAAGGGACAAGTTCTTTTGTGGACGTCCATCCGGACGACCGCGAGAAGGTGAAGAAGGTGTTTCAGGAAACCGTGGAGACGGGTACCGGACAGCGGCTGGAATACCGGCTCGTCGACCGGGAGGGGTCCATCCGGTACATCGAATCGCACGGCAGCATCATCAGGGCTCAGGGGAATACGCCCGCACGGGTCGTCATTTTCTCACGCGACATCACGGCACGCCGCCAGGCGGGGGAAGTCATCCGCGCGATCGCCGAAGAGATCGCACGGCTCCGCGGCAATGAATTCTTTCCCGGTCTCGTCCGCTCGCTGGCCAGATCGCTCGGGGTGCGCTATGCGCTGGTGTCGGAATGTGTCGACCGCCGGCGCGAACGGGTCCGCGCGCTGGCCTACTGGGCTTCCGGCGGCCTGGCGCCCGTGTTCGAGTACGACGTCAAAAACACCACCTGCGAGCAGGTCATTCAGCACGGGCGGACGATGTACTTCGCTGCGGACGTGCAGAAGATGTTTCAGGAGGAGTCGGCACTCCGCGCGATGGATGCGTTCGCATACCTCGGCGTACCGCTGCTCGATGCGACGTCCACGCCGATCGGCCATCTGTTCGTCATCCATGACCAGCCCTTTCCGAGTGAAGAGCTGGCCCGCTCGGTCATGATGGTGACTGCCGCCCGGGCGGCGACCGAACTCGAACACCGCATCACCACCCGCCGTCTCGCAGAAGGGGAGTCGCAGTACCGGACACTGCTCGAAGAGATGAGCGAGGGCGTGATCGTCACCGACACTGAAGACGTGATCAAATTTGTGAACGGCCGGATGTCCGTCCTGAGCGGCTATACCACCGAGGAAATGGTTGGCAAGCTTGCAACGACGCTGCTCGTTCCGGATGAGGAACGCAGAACACTCTACCTGCGCAACGAGCGCCGCCGTCAGGGGATTTCCGAGCGATATACAGCTTCCCTGATGCGGAAGGATGGGGGCCGATTTGCGGCCGTGCTCCGCGCCGTGCCCCACCGGAGCGAGTCGGGCGCCGTGATCGGATCGCTTGCGCTTGTTTCCCCCACGGAAGGGGAAGAGTCCGGCTCGCCGCAGGCCGCCGACGATGCAGGGCTGCTTGAGAAGGCGCAGGATGCGGTGTTTGTGTGCGACCCGGACGACCGGATACTCTTCTGGAACACGGCCGCGGCACAATTGTACGGATGGACCGCCGATGAGGCGCGCGGCAAAATCTCTGCGACGCTCCTCCATACAGAAGCCGTTCATCGCGTCGGGGGCGCGGCCCACACGGCGATGATCGAGGGGTACTGGGCGGGCGAGCTCCGGCAGCAGAGAAAGGATGGGACCACCGTGCTGGCCGACAGCAGGTGGACGCTCGTACGGGACGGTGAGGGGAAACCGAAATCCCTCCTGGTGATCTGCACGGACATCACGGGCAAGCGGGAGCTGGAAATCTATGAACTCCGTGCACGGCGGATGGAAGGGATTGCGACCCTCGCTTCCGCCCTCGCTGCCGACCTTGACCGGCTGCTCACGCCCGTCATGCTTGCGGTGCCCGCCCTGGCCGAGAAGGCGTCCGACGATTCGTCGCGGCAGGCAGTGGCGCTCGTTGCCGTGAATGCGCAGCGCGGGCTCGACATGTCGAATCAGGTCCTCGCGCTTGCGGAGAACGCTGGGGCCGGTCGTGGATTGCTCGATTCTGTGCGGCTCGTCAACGAAATTTCCCGGGGCGTGGCGGACGCGATTCCCGACTCCGTCCGGCTGGAGACATCGGTACCCCGCTCCCTCTGGCCCATCCCCGGAATCCTCTCGCAGCTTCAACAGGTGCTCACCAACGTGTGCACGAACGCCCGCGAAGCGATGACCGACGGGGGCGTCCTCCGCATCACCGCCGAAAATCTTCTTATCGATGCGCAGACCATTGCGATGATCCCCCACGCGCTTCCCGGCAAATACGTGCTCGTGACCGTGAGCGATACCGGGCGCGGTATCCCGCAGGAGATTGTCGCCAAAGTGTTCGAGCCGTTCTTCACGACGAAACCGTCGGGCCGCACGACCGGTCTGGGACTCTCCACGGCCGCAGCGATCGTCCGGAATCACAAGGGATTCATCAATCTCTTCAGCGAACCGGGCAAAGGGACGATCGTCAAGATGTATCTCCCGGCAGAAGAGCAGGTCGACGGCGAACGCGACGCCGCTCCCTCCCTCGGGAGCGGTGAGCTCGTCCTTGTGGCACAACAGCAGTCGTCCCTCCGCGACATCATCAAGAAAATCCTCGATGCCCACGGGTATGATGCGATGACCGCATCCGATGGAGCCGAAGCAGTCGCGCTCTACCGCAAGCACCTTGACAAAATCCGCGCGGTGATCATTGATCTCGACATGCCGTACATGGACGGTTCGATGACCATCCGCGTTCTTCAGCGAACGAACTCCAACGTGAGGATCATCGCAACAGGAGAAGGCGCCTCCCGTGAACTACTCGGCATCTCCGGAGTCCTTCCAAGACCCTTCAGCACACCCGTACTCCTGAATGCCGTTCGTGAGGCAATTTCGCCGGAAACCACGCGATTGTAATCACAGTGTAATTATTACTCACGTGATCTGATCTCAGGTCATAATTCCCTCTATATTCGCAAAATTTTTTTCAGCTTGACATTTAATTTGATATTTCGATTAATTTGATAGGTTTTTAGATGATCTAAAACATACTATTTTCACGTACTTTGGCATATACTTCGCTGCTTCTTTCAGTGCGCTATGGGAAAATCCGTCCATAAAATATATGTGGTTTTCCTCCTTGTCATCGGACTGATGAGCGTCATTGTCATCAGCATGAAGGGGGGAAGCTACTACACGACGCCCCTGGAAGAGCGGCCGTTCCATCCGCTTTACAGTTCATTGAAGCCGACCGGCCTGTACGGCCAGGGGTTCGGCATCATTGGCTCCCTCATGATTACGTTTGGCGTGATTCTCTACTCCTCCCGCAAGCGAGTGCGTGCCCTCGCGAATCTTGGCAAAATAAAGTACTACCTGGAATTTCACATTTTTCTCTGTCTCCTCGGTCCGATACTCGTCGTCTATCACACGACATTCAAGTTCGGCGGTCTCGTGGCTGTAAGCTTCTGGAGCATGGCGGCGGTTGTGTTGAGCGGGATCATAGGACGGTATCTCTACGTTCAGATCCCCAAAGGGATCCAGGGGAATGAACTGACGGTAACGGAGCTGCAGGCTGAAAACGACAAGCTGGCGGAGACGCTCTCGAAACAATTCCGCCTTTCGCCGGATTTCGTCAAGTGGATCGACGCGATCGCTGTCCCCGCAAAACAGGCGGCGGAAATGTCGCTTCTGGAGGTACTCAATTTTTACGTGATCAACGATGTTACCCGGCGCTCGCGGCTGAAGGGGATTTTTGACAGATTGGAGCAGCGCGGACTGCACGTCCATAT
>JBGPYM010000312.1:0-3290 GCA_041493205.1 Bacteroidota bacterium | reverse complement strand
TCGTGATCTTGGGGTCGGTGGCCGGCGGAAACTGTCCTCCCGATTCCGTCGGCGATTCCGGCGACCTCGGCTCAAACAGCCCGCATCCCGCCATCGCAATCACACACCCCGCTATGATTCCAGCTTTCACCTTTTGCATTTCCTCTAGTAGCACCGGCGTCCCCGCCGGTGGCTTTTCATCTGTAATCTTTCCAGTAGCACCGGCGTCCCCGCCGGTGTCTCTTCACAAATTTATTCTTCCCTCAAGAGCTCTTGTCAAAGTCGCCTCATCCGCAAACTCCAGGTCTCCACCCACAGGCAGCCCCCTCGCAATCCTGGACACCCTGACACCCAGCGGCTTCAGCAACCGCGTCAGGTAAATGGTGGTTGCTTCTCCCTCGACATTCGGGTTCATGGCAAGTATTACTTCCGCCACCTCTCCATTGATTCGGACCAAAAGCTCCCTGATCTTCAGTTCTTCAGGCCCGATGCCGTCGAGCGGCGACAGGGCGCCTCCCAGGACATGGTACAGGCCCCTGTACTCATTGGTCTTTTCAAGCGCAAAGACGTCGTTCGGCTCTTCCACGACGCACAGCGTTTTCTTGTCCCGTTTAGTACTCGCGCATATGACGCAGGGGTCGGTTTCGGTGATATTGCAGCATACGGAGCAGGAGTGGATGCGGTCCTTCACGTTGACCATGGCTTTTGCCATGCGGACCACGTCGTCGCGGGACTGTTTGAGAAGGTAGAGGGCGAGCCGCTGTGCGGATTTTCGCCCGATGCCGGGAAGCCGGGAGAATTCCTCGATGAGTTGCTGGAGCGCTTCGGATGTGTACAGCATGCCGTGTCGTGTACCGGTCTTCGGCGGGGGAGACTGCTTTAGAAGCCGGGAAGCTGAAGCCCGGG
This sequence comes from Bacteroidota bacterium, assembly GCA_041493205.1. Classification (GTDB taxonomy): domain Bacteria; phylum Bacteroidota; class Ignavibacteria; order UBA10030; family UBA6906; genus JBGPYM01. Next base: position 2,405 of record JBGPYM010000312.1, on the reverse strand, counting down.
GATGTTCGGCAACATGCCGCTGGTGGCTTTGGCCATCTCCTCCTGCGCCATTTTTCCGGCATCCTCCAGCGCCTTGTTCGAGGCCGCCGTGACAAGGTCTTCCAGCATCTCCACGTCGTCGGGGTTTACCACCTCGCGCTCGATCTGAATTTTAAGGATGCGCTGCTTGCCGTTGACAGTGACCTTCACCATCCCGCCGCCTGCCTCAGCCGTGAGCGTACGGGATTCGAGGTCTTCCTGGATGCGGGCCATCGTCTCCTGCATCTTTTGCACCTGTTTCATCATGCCCGACATGTTCGGAAGCCCGGCCATCCCACGCTCTGGAAAGGAAGGAAGTAAGTGAATTGAATCATTATATCGGTTTTGACGTGGAAAGTCAACCTGCGCATTTCTTGACTTTCTACCCGAAATGCCTTAAATTTTTTGTTCAGTCCGCGTTCGCGTCTATTATAGCGGGCGCGCGGTTCCATTGCGGAGAGTCGCACCCTTGGGAAAAGGTCCACAGCAGGCAACGGGCGAAGACAGGAAGGTGCAGGACGAGCTGCGGACGACCGGCGAAATCCCCCGCCACATCGCCATCATTATGGATGGGAACGGCCGGTGGGCAAAGAAACGGGGTTTGCCCAGGATTGCGGGTCACAGTGAGGGCGTGGAATCGGTCCGGGACACCGTCGAAGCGTGCGGACAGCTTGGCGTCGAATATCTGACGCTGTACGCCTTCTCCACCGAAAACTGGAAACGACCGCAGGAAGAGGTTTCTCTCCTTATGCGCCTCCTGCTGCAGGCGCTGAAAGACGAGACCGACCGCCTCAATACCAATAACGTCCGCATCCAGTCCATCGGCGACATCGTTGCCCTACCGTCCGAAGTGCAAAACGAGCTGCTGGACGATATTCAGAAGACCAAGGACAATACTGGCCTGACCCTGATCCTTGCCCTGAGTTACAGCGGGCGATGGGACCTCACGCGGGCCATCAAGGGGATCGCCCGGGACCTGCGCGAGAAGAAAATTACCGAAGAGAAGATAACAGAAGAGCTGGTCGCAACGTATATATCCACAGCGGGGATCCCTGATCCTGACCTGCTCATCAGAACGAGCGGAGAGTTCAGGATCAGCAATTTCCTCCTCTGGCAGCTCGCCTATACCGAAATCTACATCACCCCGCGGTTCTGGCCCGGGTTTCGCCGGGACGAACTGTATGCGGCCGTGCGTGACTACCAGAAGCGCGAGCGGCGGTTCGGGATGGTGAGCGAACAGATCCCAAAAACCCCGGGCGGTGACTCGCCCATGGGCCGACTCATCAAGAGCGTCACAGGACTCTGATATGAAGAACGCTGTATGGATTCTGCTTGCCGGTGGACTTTCCCTGATGCTGGCGCCCGCCGGGAGCGCACAACAGCAGCAACGCGCACCCCAGGAGGTCTATAAGATCCTGGGCGTGTCGGTGGAAGGGAACACCCTTGCCGATCCCGCGGCCGTGATTGCGAATTCCGGCCTCAGGGTCGGAGACGAAATCGCCGTCCCGGGTGAACAGGTCGGACAGGCGGTACGGCGCCTCTGGGGTTTGAAACTGTTCGAAGACATCCAGATCTCCATCGATCGGAAGGCGGGGAACGGCGTGTACCTCCTCATCGCCGTCAGGGAACTCCCCCGGTACGAGCGGACCGAGATCACCGGCAGGGATGAGGTGAGCCAATCGGATATCGAGAAGAAAATCAACCTGGTCCGCGGTCAGGTCTTCCCGCCCCAGGAGGCAATCCGCATACGGAAGGAAATCAAGAAGCTGTACGAAAAAGAGGGCTTCCTCCTGGCGGACATCAAGGTCGAAGGCGTCCCTGTTGATACGTCGAAAAACCGCGTGGTCCTGAAAATAACCATCAATGAAGGTGAGGAAGTTCACGTCGATCACATCACCTTCCAGGGGAACAAGGCGTTTAAGGACGGGGACCTGCGCGGCGCCATGGACGACATTTCCGAAAAACATTGGTGGAAATTCTGGTCGTCGGCGAATTTTGATTCGAAGAAATACGAAGACGACAAGAAAAAGATCGTCGAGTTCTACCGCCGGAACGGCTACCGGGATGCGCAGATCCTCTCCGATTCGATCTGGTACACTCCCGACAAGGTCAACATGACGATCCTCATGCGCGTGCATGAAGGTCCGCAGTACAAGATCCGCTCGGTCAAGTGGCAGGGGAACACTGTCTTTACGGAAGCACAGCTCAATGAGCGGCTGGCCATGCTCCCGGGAGAGATCTACAACCAGGAGAAATTCGATCGCAACCTGCGCGGCAATGAGTCGCAGAACGACGTGGCGTCCCTCTACCTCGACAACGGCTATCTCCGCATCAACCTGGAACCCGCGGAAGCACGGGTCGCGGATGATTCGATCGACATTACGATC
>JBGPYM010000014.1:0-26387 GCA_041493205.1 Bacteroidota bacterium | reverse complement strand
GGCTCCCCTCGCTCTCCGGCGTGTAGGCAAGCTCGACCGGCGTTTCCGAGGTCCCGGGCGGAAGCGTGACCTGCGCTCTGCCGAGAACTCGGGATCCTTCCGTCAGCGTTACATCAGCCCGCTCACCGGTAAAGCCGTTGCTCTTGAGAGTGACGTCCACCGGCGACGGAGTGCCCGCGAATACCAGGTCGTTGGCAGCCACCCGGGAAATCAGAACGTCCTTCTGCTCGGCCGTATCGCCGATCCCGATCGCAAAAAGCGGGATGCCGGCAAGCCCGGCATCATGATACGGATTGTCGCCGACGGTATATACGCCGTCCGTCAGCAGAACCGCGGCCTGCAGGTTGAACTGCTCCCGGACACGGGCAAGGCCCCGGATCGCGCCCGCAAGGTCGGTCAATTCATCGGTACACGTTATGGAGTCCGGCGGCGTATCACGTGGCTGGCTGAACCCGACCCCGAACGTCCAGTACCGCACATCCGCGCCGCCGGGGATGGATGCAGGCAGATCCTTGCCGAGGAGGCGCATCATGATTCCCGCACGGCTCCCGTTTCTGTCCGTGATGCCCATGCTGGCGCTCCTGTCTGCCAGCACGGCAATGACGGGAGGATGGCGTGTGACACGGACCAGCCGGAGGAGCGGTGCGCAGAGAAGCGTACAGAGCAGTGCAAGCGCCAGGCCGCGGAGGACACCGAGCACCAGGCGGAGGGGGCGTGCCACGGCCGGGAGCGTTGTACGATAAAAGAACCAGGAAAGGGTCCCCGCGGCAAGAATCAGGAGGAGAACGACGAAGGCGGGAGTGGAGAAGGAGATCTCGATGGATGGCATCGAAGCAGCGACCGGTGATTATTCCCGCCCTGGAGGCGCCGGTGAAGGCCGCCTACGCGGCTTCCCGCAGCAGGCGTTCGACGATTTCGATGGCGCTCACCCCGTCCGCCTCGGCATTGAAGTTCGGAACAATCCGGTGCCGCAGCGTCGGGCCCGCGACCGCCCGTACGTCGTTTATGTCCGGCGTATGGCGCCCGCTGAGAATCGCGCGCGTCTTTGCGCCAAGAATCAGGTTTTGCGACGCGCGCGGGCCCGCACCCCAGCTCAGCCAGTCGCGGATGAACTTCGGCGCGCGATCGGATTTCGGACGGGTCATGGTAGCGAGGCGCACTGCAAATTCGATAACGTTGTCGGCGACGGGAACGCGCCGCACGAGATCCTGGAAGCGAATGATCTGTGCTCCCGTCAGGACCCGCGACGGCGACGGGGTATGGTCCCCGGTGGTGGTTCTGACAATCTGCATCTCCTCCGTGTGCGACGGGTACTCGAGCCAGAGGTTGAACATAAACCGGTCCAGCTGTGCTTCAGGCAGCGGGTACGTCCCTTCCTGCTCAATCGGATTTTGCGTGGCGAGGACGAAGAACGGTTCCTGCAGCGTGTACGTGTGCCCCGCCGCGGTCACCCGGTGTTCCTGCATCGCCTCGAGGAGGGCGGCCTGGGTCTTCGGCGGGGTTCTGTTGATCTCATCGGCGAGAACGATATTGGCGAACACCGGTCCGCGGATGAATTTGAATGACTTCGCGCCCGTGGAAACGTTCTCCTCCAGAATCTCCGTGCCGGTGATGTCGCTCGGCATAAGATCGGGAGTGAACTGGATCCTGTTGAAGCTCAGGTCCAGCACCTCGGCGAGGGTCTTGATGAGGAGGGTTTTTGCGAGGCCGGGGACACCCACCAGCAGGCAATGGCCGCGGGCCAGGAGCGCGGTGAGAAGCTCTTCAATGACGCCTTCCTGTCCGACGATGACCTTGGCAATCTCGCCGCGCAGCGCATCGTACGATGCTTTCAGATCGCGGGCGTCAACAACGTCATTCCCCGTCCCCCGTGGGCTCATGGCGTCAGTCGCGTCTGCCAGTAAATCTTGCTCTTCAGATCCTCAATCCAGGCCTGGTAGTCCTTGGTTCGTTTGTAGTTCAGCGCGATTGCCTCCACCTTCGGATAATCCTGTTCGAGGGTCATTGCATGCGCGGGCGTCCGTTTGCGCACCCAGAGAATGTGGAATTTATAACCGTTCCCCTCGGGGATTTTTACGGGGGTGCTGACCTCTCCGCCATGCAGGTTCGCGAGCGCGGGCTGGAAGTCCTTGTTGATCTGATCGATCTCAACGCTGCCGAGGTTTCCCCCGACGACATTTTCCTTCCCCTCGGAGTATTTCCGTGCGAGTTCTGCGAAGCTCTCGCCGTTGATTGCCCGCAGCCGCAGCGAATCCAGAAGCTGCACTACCAGGTCGTCGCTCTCTTTGGTCCGCTGAATGCGGACGAGAATGTGCCGGGCACGCACCGCATCACCGCGACGCTCCATCAGCTGAATGATGTGCAGCCCGTGCTCGGTCTCCACGACGTCGGACACCTGTCCCTCCCGGAGAGCGAACACCGCGGTTTCGAATTCCTTCACGAATTGACCGCGCCGTACGAATCCGAGATCGCCACCCTGAGGGGCGGACCCCGGGTCCTGGGAGTGACGTCGGGCGAGATCGGCGAAGTCGGTGCCCTGCTTCAGACTGTCGAGAAGGGCCAGCAGGAGGGCGCGCGTTGCCGCCTTTTCCCGCTCGTTGAATTTCGGGCCGATGGCAATATCAGAGAGCTCGAGTTCTTCGGGCACGTGGGGGAGACTGTCCCTGAATGTCTTGTAAAATTCCTCCACTTCGAACCGGCCGATCGTGGCGCTGCCGAAACGTTCCTGCTGCAGCTTCTGCGCGAGAAGATTCTTTCGCATCTCGTCACGGAACTCACGTTTGATGCGGGTGATCGGCATGCCGTACATTTCTTCGAGCCGCGCCTCGGACCCGAATTGCTGGACCCGTGCCTGGATTGCCTGCTCAAGCTGCTGCTGGACTTCCTCGTCCGTGACGGTGATGCTGTCCTCGATCGCTTTGGCAACGATGAGCTTCTCGTTGATGAGCGTCTGCAGCACCTGGGCGCGCAGTCCGGGAGTGTTGGGGTCGACCTTGTTGTTCAGGATGTAGAACTGAACGGACGCGTTCAACTCCGATTCGAGGATGAGATCATTGTCCACAACGCCGACAATGCGGTCGAGCGTCTGGCCCCGGGAGCCTGCCGCAGCGAACAGCAGAAGTGCCGCCAGGATCTTCGTGGTTCTCATGCCAAATGTCCTCATCGATGACTATTCGCCGGAGGAGGTCATGGTGTCGGCTTCGCCGAGCGTGACCTCCACCGTATGGCGTGCGCGCAGATCCGCTACAAACTTTTCGTACAGAGCCCGGCGTTGGCCGATGAGCATGCGGTCGCGCACGTCGTTCTTCACGTAGTCGAACTCCGGCGCATCGCCGGTGTGGCGCATGGAGTGCACCATCATCACATAATACCCCGCCGCAGCCTTGACGACAAACGACACTTCTTCCCCTGCCAGGGTCCGGGTCAGCTTCCAGAGCTCGTCCGGGTACAGCGTTGCCTGGGTAAAATATTGTGCGCGGGCCGAGCCGCGGAGTGTGCGGGCGTTGACGGAATCGCTCCGGATCTGGCGTACCGCATCATCCCATAATGTTCCGCGCAGGACCTTCGTGCGAAAAAGATTCGCGGCGTCACGCTCCGCAAAGAGCATGTAGCTGAGGCGCGCGACATCCTCTTTCAGCGTGAACATCGATGCATTCGCCTTAAAGTATGCCGCAACGGATTCATCGCTCACCCCCTCGCCGCTCGTGCCGTAAATCTCCCGCTCCAGCAATGCGTCGATGGCAAATCGTTTCCGTGCCTCTTCGAGCCGCCGAAGCACCGGGGTATCGTCTGCCAGACCCCGGCGTTGCGCCTCCTGGTAGAGAAGCTCGGACACCACCCACTCGTCGACAAATGCGCGGGAGGCGCTGCGCGGAATCCCCAGGGAATCGCCTGCATGGGCAAGATCTTCGCGGGTAAGCCCGACGTTGCCCACGCGCGCCACAATGCCACGCGCGGGTGTTTCACGGCCGCACCCCCCGATCGCCGCAAGGGCGGGGACCAGGAAGCAGCAGAGTAGCCGTGCCCGCGCCATGTCAGTGTGCGGCAGGGGGGAAAGCGCTCCGGAGCGCCGCCTGGTTCTCGACGACGGGAAATCGCTTCCGGAGACGGGTGGTCCACTCATTTTCGAGCCGCTTGGACTCGTAGTCCTGGTAGGCACTCGAAAGTTCTGCGCCCGCTTCTGCAAACGTCTTTTCACGGGCCTTTTCGCGCCGGTTGAGACGGACAATGAGATATGCATTATTGTACAGGAACGGCTGCGAAATGTTTCCCGGTTGAAGGGAATCCGCCTTGACGCTGCGCTCATCAGTTGCCGCCGGCAGGACCTGGGTCTCCGTCTTCCCCCAGACCAGAGGCGTGAGACCACTGAGGTACACATCGAGGCTCTCTGCAAGCGAATCCGTCCCCGGAGCGGCGTCTGCCTGCCGCTGCGGGGGAAGCGGCACCGTCGCCTGGAGGATGCACGACGGGTCCAGCTTCTGTGTTTTCGTGAGATACGAAAATGCGGATGCGAGCCGGGCCCGTGCACGCTTCATGTTCTGGGCCGCGGACACGGTGGTGTCCGGATGCACATTCAACGACAGGCGGAGGGCCCGGTCACGTTTCATTTCCGCAATCATTGCAGCGAACGAGGCCCGCGCCCGTGCGTCAATCGACGTTGACGACCCGGCATAGTGCACACGGAGGGCGGTGGGAGCCGCCATCCGCACCGAATCCTCAGCGGCAACCTGTTCCATACTCTTCCCCGAGGCAAGGATTCCATGAAGGAGCCTGGCAAGGGAATCCGTCGAAGCGCGGATCACCGTGAAGTTGAGCCGGTCAGGCCAGGTAAACCTGGACCTGTTTGCGTTGAAATAGAGCTGAAGAATGGAGTCGCTCAGCACGATGCGGTTCCAGACATTGTCCTGCTCCACCTGATACAGGAGTATTCCCTCGCGGTACTCTTTCAGCAGATCCGCAAAGTCCGGATATTCCTTCTGCAGCAGATCCGCCTTTGCCGCGTACACAAGCTGTTCCGCAATCTTGTCCAGCGCCGCTCGCAGCGGCGCGTTTTGCAGCGGCGTGGTACGGAGGTCGGGACGGTAACCGATCAGCGTGATAATGCTGTCCACGGAGAACGAAATTCCCCGGACGGTATACAGCGGCATCCGGCGTACGGCGGGCGGCACGCGTGCCGACCATGCGCTGTCGCGGAGAGTCATGGTGGAGTCAAGGGAAGCGATGAACCGGACAAGGGTGCTGTCGTTCTGGGCATACCCCACCTGGCGCCGCACCCCGATCAGATATTGCGCGTAGTCGGCCTGGAAACGAAGCTGTTGATACAGGGGCTGCAAATCCGCTTTTGCCTCTTCAAACGTTTTCGGCGGGCGCACCTCCATGCACTTGATGAGATGGTACCCGTATACGGTGCGCACGATTCCTGAAAGCTCGCCGGGCGCGAGCATCATGGCGACTTCGTCGAATGGCTGCACCCAGCGCCTCCGGCTGAAAAATCCGAGGTCGCCACCCTTGGCGGCTGAACCCGGATCTTCCGAATGGCGCTGTGCGAGGGAGGCAAAATCAACGCCCGCCCGAAGACTGTCCCGGAGGACGACAATCCTGTTGTACGCCTTCAGCGTGTCCTCGGGAGACGGCGTCTGGCCGGGAAACCGCACCATGATGTGACTCGCCTTCACTTCTCCCCGGGACATCTTGCGGTCAATCACTTTGATGATGTGAAGTCCGAACTGTGTGCGCACCGGCGTCGGAGTGATCTCGCCGGGTTTCATCTGGAAGGCCGCATCCTCAAACGGCGCTACGAGCTGGCCGGCTGTGAAGTAATATAGATCTCCCCTGTTTTGCTTGACCGAAGGGTCCTGTGAAAATTCCACCGCGACATCGCCGAAATCCTTTCCTGCTTTGAGCTGCGCAAGTACCTGGTGTGCTTTCATGGTGGCAAGCGCCGAGTCGGTGGGGGAGGCGTCCGGGCTCAGCGTCAGGAGGATATGGCTTGCACGGATCTCTTCGTTCCGTCGGGCGAACAGCTGACGCACACCGGGGGCCACGACCTCGCGCTCCGTCAGATAGGATTGCGCGAGACTCCCTTTGTACGACTCGAGTTCATTGATGACCTCGGGCTTTTTCTCCAGTCCCGTACTGTACGCGTCTGCGAGTTTCAGCCGGTACTTCACGAGCAGCTCCAGGAATTTCTGACGATCCTCAATGCTGGTCGCCGTTCCGGCCTCACGGCTTCCGAGCGTCTTCAGGTATTGTGCTTCGTATTCCGGGAGCGTGATCGATCCGCTCCCCACGGTGGCAACAACCATCGCGTGTTCCGCGGGGGAACAGCCGGCGAGAAGCGCCAGTACAAAACTGATCGCAACGGCCGGCACAACGGACTTCATCCTGGGGTAGAAACGCATACGCACTCTCTGTCTCCGAAAGTGGAGTAAATGGCGGGAATCGTGGGATTTACAGCCTACTATGATACGTAAACGGTGCCCGAGAATCAAGAATCGAACGACGAACGGAGCGCTCTGTCGAAGTCGTTGCGAAGATCGTCAATGCCCTCGATGCCGACCGAGATGCGGATCATGCCGGGGCTGACGCCGTGACGCGCCAGCTCCCGTGCCGTCATGTGGACGTGCGATGAATAGACGGGGATGCTGACAAGAGATTCGACCCCGCCGAGTGACATGGCATTGATGGCCACGCGGAGGGCATCGCACACGCGCACTGCGCCTGCGGCACCGCCGGGCACTTCGATCGTCACCATGCCTCCGTAACTGCTGTCGCCCGCCCCCCGCATCTGCCGGCGCGCAATGGCGTGACCCGGATGCGACGGAAGCCCCGGATACAGAACGCGCCGCACATGAGAATGCCCCTCGAGGTACGTTGCCAGCGCCATCGCGTTTGCATTCTGACGGCGGACCCTCAATTCAAAAGTCGTGAGACTCCGCAGAAGCAGGTACGCGGCAAACGGATCGGCACACCCGCCGTAGTACTTCAACTGCGTGTGAGCGCCTGAGACAAATGCGCGCGTGCCGGCGACAACACCCGCCATGACGTCCGCATGTCCCCCGAGATACTTGGTCGCGCTTTCTACAACGACATCAGCGCCGAAATGGAAGGGATCCTGATTCAGCGAGGTGGCGAACGTATTGTCCACCATGGTCACGATGTGCGCACGGGCGCGCCGGGCTCCGGCACGCGCATGGCGGACCAGCGCTTCTAAATCGACGATCCCAAGGGTCGGGTTTGTCGGTGTCTCGGTATAGACGAGCGTTGTCTTCCGGCTGATGCGTCGTTCCAGTGTGGGCAGGGCGTCGGGGGAAACGTACCGGACAGTGATCCCGTGACGCGGAAGGATGTCGCGGAAAAAGCGGTATGTGCCGCCGTAGAGCGCGGGCGTACTGATGATTTCGTCCCCCTGTTTGACGACGGAGAGGATCGCGGACGTAATCGCCGCCATGCCGGAGGAAAAGAGGAGCGCTTTCTCCGCGCCCATCATCAGCGCGAGGCGTTCCTGTGTTTCTGTCACCGTGGGGTTGTGATAGCGGGTGTAGACATACACATCGGGGTCCCCCCGGGCGTAGCGCATCGCGTCGGCGGAATCCGTGAACCGGTATGTGCTGGTCTGGACAATGGGCGTCGCCACGGGACCCTGATATGCATACAGCTTTCTTCCGTGGATGGCCCTGGTGGCGAGAGACATGGACTCCGGAGCAGGCGCTGCTCCCGGGCGGCGGTGCGTTTTTTTCTTCATCGCGGGGCGGCCTGCATATGTTTGAGATGATAGGGAAGAAGCGCTGCGTAGATCGTTTTGTGCACGGGCGTGGGGATACCGAGGGCGGCGCCAAAGCGAACGACCGTACCGGCGAGTGCCTCGATCTCCATCGGCTTGCCGTGTGCGAGATCGTGATAGAGCGAGGAACGCGTGTTGTTGTCGAATCGGCGGAGGGTTGCAAACACGCCGTGGAGAAATCCCTCCTCGATCGGAATCCCCCGGGCCTGCGCCACTGTGGAGGTTTCCGTCATGGCGTCGAGGAGCAGCGTGCGGCTCGCATCAACGGCAAGAATTTCTCCCAGGGTGAGCCTCGTGAGCGCGGTGACGCCGGCAGCGCCGGTGATGAAGATGAACTTCTTCCAGAGCGCCGTGGTGATGTCTGCCGCAATTTCCGCACTGATGCCCGCAGCGCGGAACGACTCCAGAATGGCCGCGGCGCGCTGCCGGTGGGTGTCGGGTGTCCCGGCGAAAGGGCCGAAGATGATCTTCTTCGGACCGCCGGTCTCCGTGATTTCGCCAGGCCGGGTGATCGTGGAATAGATGTACGCGACACCGCCAAACACCATGCCCGTGCCGCTGCGTGCGAGAATCCGTTCTTCGTTGTCCACGCCGTTCTGCAGGCTGATGATGACCGTGTCGGGACGCAGGAGAGGGGCGAGCATCGTGGCGGTTGTGTCTGTATCATAGGACTTGACGCAAAACAGCACCACGTCAACCGGCCCGATCGCGGCGGGGCTGTCGGCGCACCGGGAGGGTGGCACCGTCACTGTTCCCTCCGTGGAGACAACGCGCAATCCCGTCGTCCGCATGGCCTCGCGGTGAGCGCCGCGTGCAATGAACATCACGTCTTCACCGGCTTCGACCAGCCTCGCCCCGAAGTATCCCCCGACGCCGCCTGCACCGATAACCGCAAATTTCATCCTGGCCTCACGAGACTGTTTCTGGTTCCGCCGCCGGCAGGGCAGGTTTGGCGAAAATGACTTTTTCCCGCTCAATGACGACCGTGCCGGGGGGCGCCCCTTTCGGCTTCCGTACATAGCGCCGCTGCGTCATTGCGATGGGGACCATTCCCGAATTTTTCATTTTGCTGTAGTAGGCCGCAATCCCCGCGGCCTGTTCACGCGCCTTCTTGCCCGGCTCCCCTTTGCCCGATCCTGTTTTCAGAACGACATGCGATCCGCTTGCGCCGCGGGCATGGAACCAGAGATCGTCGGGCTTTGCGTACCGGAGAGTGAGGAGGTCGTTGTTCGCACTGCTTTTCCCCGCCCAGACCTCGAACCCGCCCTCAACAACAAAGATGCGAAAGGGAAGCTCTTTGCGTGCTTCGCTCTTTCTGCCGATGCCGAATTCCTCAAGCTCGCTGCCGTGCTCTGCCATGAATCCCTTCACGTCCTCCCTGGTGGCGCAACGCGTCGCGGCCTCGAGCAGGGTGGTTCCCCGTTCGATGAAACGGTCCATCCGACCCCTGCGCTCCCCCGACTGACGTACGGCGGCACGGGCCTTCTTCGCCTTCTCAAAATATTTCTGGGAGTTTTGCACCGTCGAAAGGGAAGGCTCCAGCGGAATGGTCAGGGTGTCTCCGTCCGCCTCAAGCGTGACCGACCGCGCACCTTTAACGGACGCGCCGGGGTGTGCCATCAGCACGCCGGCGAATCGCTCGTACTCTGCAACCCGTGCGGCTGCGCGCGCGTCGGCGTCCATTGCCTCCGCAGTGCGGCGCGCTCTGTCAATCCGCGCCCGGAGCGCCGAAAGCAGAGAATTTTTCTCTTTCAGGACTCCGGCCGATGCATCGCGCCGCGCAATGAATTCCCGCACCGCACGGTGCACGTCATCATATCTCCGTTCCGTCAGCCCTTCCGCCTGCCGCAAAGGTATGAGCGAAAAGAGTTGAGGGGCCCCGTCCCCGTCCATGTAAAGAATTGCCCGAGGCCTGCCAAGATCTGTGAGGACAGACCGCAGAGCCCCCTCCGTTGCGGAGAGCGCGGCTTCGTCAAGGCCGGCAACGGGGCGCGAGGAGCTGATACCGGCACGCTCCAGAATCTCCTGCGTGAGCGTCCCTCCCAGCACGGGGAACAACTTCCGGATGAACGGACCGGCCGTCGCTGGGCCGGGAGCAGCGGCGGCCGCCCTGAACGCAAGAAGGTCGAACAACGGCTCGCCCTCTGCAATCTCCAGGTGTGTCCCGCGGAGGCGGGGCCCGGACTTGAACGTGCTCAGGACCTCGCCGGACGCCGCGAGAACGCAGACGTTTGCACTGGCCCCGAAACAGAGAACGGCGATGCGCAACCCCGTATCAAGGCCGATCAGAGCGACCCGGTCCGGTCCCGGAACCGTAACACCCGTGACCGTCGCACCGACGGTTTCTTCGAGAAGGTCGGCGGTATTTCTCCGTGCACGTGCGATGCGGTCGTCCCGGTAAAGCGTCGAGGCATCACGCCTGCACTGGATAATAAGATGCTCGCCGGTTTCCTCAAATGCCACTGCGAGCTCATCCCGCCTCTGCGAAAAAACCTCCCGGATTCTTCTTCCCTTCAGGGTGGAATCCAGCGTGGAAACAATGTACCGCAATGTGTAGTAATTACTTAGCATAACGTTATCAACAATATATTGAAAAATGCCCTTTTTCCCAATGAAATGAGGGAATGACGTGGATAACTTGTGGACAGGGGGGTGCAGAGAGTGTTCGAAAGTTTCGATTGCTTATACACCCCGATTTATCTAATTTTCCTTGCTAAAGCACAAGTCTAGAGGCAGGATGATCGCCAGTATGACCGGCTACGGGAGGGGGGAAACCTCCTCGGAGGGGATCACTATCTCCGTGGAGCTTAGAACCGTCAACAGCAGGTTTCTGGAAGTGACGGCGCGCTTCCCCCGTTCCCTCAGCCTTCGGGAAAACGACATTAAAGAAATCATCCGGAAGCGAATTTCCCGCGGGAAAGTGAACGTGGTTGCGACGGCGGAGCGGGAAGACAGTGGTACCATTCCGATCACCATCAACGCGTCAGCCGCCCGATCGTACTACAAGCTCCTGAACCAGCTCCGGAAGGCGGTACGTGTGAAGGAATCCGTCAAACTCGAACACCTTCTCCAGTTCTCGGATATCTTCGAACAGCGTGAGCCGGAAAGCACGGACGAAAAAGAGTGGAAGGTGCTGCAGACGGCGCTTGATCAGGCGCTCGACGGCCTTGAGACCATGCGGCGGAACGAGGGAGCGGAACTGGAACGGGACTTCCGCGCACGCATTGCTCTTCTGGAAGAGAAGCTGACCAGAATCGAATTGCTCGCGAAGGACCAGGTGCCCGCCGAACGCACGCGGCTGCGTGAACGCATCGCTCAGTTGATGGAAGGCCCCCTGGACGAGGGGCGCCTGGAAATGGAAATCGCCCTCATGGCGGACCGGCTTGACGTCACGGAGGAATGCGTCCGGTTCAAAAGCCATAACAAGTTCTTTCTGGAAGCTCTCGGTGCGGGGGACGCCGCCGGACGAAAACTCAACTTCCTGATCCAGGAAATGAACCGGGAGGCGAACACCATCGGGTCCAAGTCGAGTGTGACGGAAATCGCCCACATCGTTGTGGGAGTGAAAGAGGAGCTTGAGCGGATCCGCGAGCAGGTGCAAAACATCGAATAGCGCGCATGTCCAGGGGAAAGCTGGTCGTAATTTCCGCCCCGAGCGGGGCTGGCAAGACGACAATCGCGCGCGCCGTCCTTGCCGCGTACCCCACGTTCAGGTTTTCGGTCTCAGGAACGACCCGGCCCGTCCGGCCGGATGAAATCCACGGGCGCGATTACATCTTCCTCACGCGCGAGGAATTCCTTCGGAAAGTGGACGCGGGGGAATTTGTCGAGTGGGAGGAGATATACGGCGATTACTACGGGACGCTGAAAGCGGAGGTGGAGCGGGCGCTGCGCGACGGACAGCACCTCCTCTTCGACGTCGACGTGAAGGGCGGCCTGTCCATCAAACGGGTCTATCCGGAGGCGTGCCTGATCTTCCTCCGCCCCCCGCGGGTCGAGGATCTCCTGGAGCGCCTCCGCAACCGGAAAACGGAGAAACCCGACACCATCACACGCAGGATGGAACGCGTTCCGATGGAGCTCGCCCTGGGGACGTCGTTCGAGCACCAGGTTGTCAATGACACTCTTGAACGTGCGATTGAGGAAGTGAAGAAAACAGTTGCGGCATACTTGACGAACTAAAGGAGGATGCAGGAGGAATGGCGATCAAACCGATTGACCTGGAATACTTCAATCAGAAGGGGAAAAACGTCCACGAATCGATCGTGGCGGCGTCGCGGCGCGCCCGGCAGATCAACGAGGAACTCAAGATCGAGTTTAACCAGCGCATCGAGATGTTTGCGGTGAAGACGGAGTCGGAAACGGAAGAGAACGACGTCAACCCCGACCAGCTGAAAGTCAGCCTCGAATTCGAAAAGCGCCCGAAGCCGACGGACGTCGCGCTGGAGGAACTGCTTTCCGGAAAGCTGTCCTGGCATTTTGAGGAGAAGGAGGTGCCTGCGCCGGCAAAGGAGGAAGAAGAGCCGGAAACGGAAGAAGAATAGTCCCGGAACGGCATTATGCTGACCGGTAAACGTATACTGCTTGGAGTCACCGGGGGGATTGCAGCGTACAAGAGCGCGTTTCTCGTACGGGAACTCGTGCGCGGCGGGGCAGAAGTGCAGGTCGTCATGACCCGGTCCGCGACGCAGTTTGTGACGCCCCTGACGTTTTCGACACTTTCCCGGCGGGAAGTGGTGGTGGAGATGTTTCCTCCCTCGCCGGAACAACCGACCATGCAGTGGACGAAGCACATTGAGCTGGGGATGTGGGGGGATGCAATGCTCATTGCACCTGCGTCGGCCAACACGATCGCCAAAATCGCCCACGGCATCGCCGATAATTTCCTGACCACATTGGTCCTCGCGCTCCGCGCCCCGCTGGTGATCGCTCCGGCGATGGATGTGGACATGTACCTGAACGAGATCACGCAGCGGAATATTGCGGCACTGCGGGAGTCGGGGTGTCACATCATCGAACCGGACACCGGAGAGCTGGCAAGCGGACTGACCGGCCCCGGCCGCCTCCCCGAGGTTGACCGTCTGGTGCGCGAACTCGATGCTGTCCTCGCTAACGCCCAACGCGATCTCAAGGGAAAATCGGTCCTCGTGACTGCGGGACCGACGCATGAACCGATCGACCCGGTGCGGTTCCTCGGCAACCGGTCATCGGGGAAAATGGGTTTTGCGATTGCCGCTGCGGCAGCACAGCGCGGGGCGGCGGTCACGCTGGTAAGCGGACCGGTCACGCTGCGCACACCGCGCAGCGTACAACGGATCGATGTGGAAACAGCCCGCGAGATGGCGGGGGTGGTTGAAAAGGAGTTCCCCCACACGGATCTCCTGGTCATGAGCGCGGCCGTGGCGGACTTTGCGCCGGTCCGTGTGGCTGAGCAGAAAATCAAGAGGGACCAGCAGGGTGAAGGCACGCTCTCCCTTGCGCTGGCGCGCAATCCCGACATTCTGAAATCGCTGGCCGTCCGGAAAAAAGCACAGGTGATGGTAGGCTTTGCACTGGAAACCGAGGACGGTCTCGAAAACGCCCGCACAAAGCTCCGCGCAAAGAACCTGGACCTCGTGGTCCTGAACAACCCGCTCGAGGAAGGGGCGGGATTCGGGGGAGATACCAACGTGGTCACGCTGCTGCAGACAGGGGCGGAGCCGGAACCCCTCCCGAAGATGGCGAAAATCGATGTTGCACACGCCATTCTGACGCGTGCGCGTTCGCTTATGCACTGAGCACTTATGGCCGATCTTCTGTCTGACCTCCGGCAGTTCTTTCTGCGGGAAAGGGAGCTGTTCGGGGAGACGCTGTTGATCGATACACAACCGCGTGGAGGAGCTGCCGTGCCCGCACGCAAACACACCGATCCCGCCGCCGCCGACCCCGGGCTCTTCGAGCTTCCTCCGGCGGCCCTCACCTCTGAACCATGGGGTGATGCTGCGAGCCTGGATGACTTCAACGCAGCCATCTGCACATGTATGAAGTGTCCCCTGGGAGCAACGCGCACGAAGTTCGTTTTCGGCGTGGGAAATCCCCGTGCAACGCTGATGCTGATTGGCGAGGCGCCCGGCGCCGACGAAGATGCGCAGGGTGAGCCGTTTGTCGGCCGGGCCGGTCAGCTTCTCAACAAGATACTCGAGGCAATCCGGTTCAAGAGGGAGGAAGTGTACATCTGCAACATTCTAAAATGCCGCCCCCCCGGCAACCGGAAACCGGCGCCCGAAGAAGTGGAGCAGTGCATACCATATCTCAGGAAACAGATCGCGCTCATCCGTCCGAAACTCATCCTCTGCCTTGGACTTACGGCGGCGGAGAATCTGCTGCAGACGAAAGAAGGCCTCGGCAAACTCCGCGGAAGGATCCTGCAATACGAAGGGATCCCGCTGATGGTGACCTATCATCCCGCAGCCCTGCTGCGGAATCCAAACTGGAAACGGCCGGCCTGGGAAGATGTGCAGGCGGCAAGGAAACTTCACGATGAACTCGTGGCAAAGGGAGAATGATCTCCGGATGACCCATGGCTGACGGATCGTTGCGCCACATTGAAACCTCCGCGGAGCGGCCGGCCTCCGAAGGCCGCATGCCGCCGCAGGCGGTCGACATTGAGGAGCAGGTGCTCGGCGCCATGCTTCTGGAGAAGGAAGCGATCGGTCGCGCGGTCGAAGTCCTTGATGACGAAGTGTTCCATGCCGAGCGGAACAAGAAGATCTTCCAGGCGATCATCCGGCTTTTTGAGCGGAGCGAACCGGCCGATGTAATCACCGTGGCGGAAGAGCTCCGCCGCCGGGGCCAGCTCGAGGGCGTGGGCGGAGAGGCGTACCTCGTCGAACTCACGATGAAGGTGACCTCCGCCGCCAATGTGGAATACCACGCGCGTATCGTGCTGGAAAAGGCGCTGCTGCGCCGGCTCATCAGCGAATCGAGCGCCATTGCGGGCCGAGCCTTCAATCAGACGGAGGATGCGTTCGACCTTCTCGACCAGGCCGAACAGGCAATCTTCAAGATCTCTGAATGGCGTCTGAAAAGAAATTTTGTCTCGATGGACAAAGCGGTCCATGACACGCTGGAGATGCTCGAAAGCATCCATGGCAAGAATGAAGGCGTCACCGGCGTACCCACCGGATTCCGGGATCTCGATACGCTTACCGGCGGCTGGCAGCGGTCGGACCTTATCATTATTGCCGGACGGCCAAGCGCCGGGAAAACAGCCTTCGCGCTCTCGCTCGCGGCGAACGCGGCGTTGCACCGGAGCAAGCCGACTACCGTCGGAATCTTCTCGCTGGAAATGTCGATCCAGCAGCTCATTATGCGGCTGCTGTGCGCCGAGGCGCGCGTGGATGCCCACGCCGTTCGTACGGGACGGCTCCCCGAAGACGACTGGAAACGACTGAGCCTGGGCGCCGGCCGCCTTGCGCGCGCGCCCCTCTTCATCGACGATACCGCGGGTCTCGGCATCCTGGAACTGCGGGCCAAGGCGCGCCGCCTGAAGGCCGAACACAATGTCGGACTGATCGTGGTTGACTACCTGCAGCTCATGCAGGGTCCCCGCAATGCAGAGAACCGGGAAAAGGAAATCTCCGCCATATCGCGATCCCTCAAGGGGCTCGCCAAGGAACTCGATATCCCCGTCGTCGCCCTTTCCCAATTGAGCCGCGCGGTGGAAGGGAGAACCGACAAACGCCCGATCCTCTCCGACCTCCGTGAGTCAGGCGCCATCGAACAGGATGCCGATGTGGTGGCATTCGTCCACCGCCCGGAAATGTATACCGACCCGAAATCGGAAAAAATGGATGAAGTCCAGGGACGCGCCGAAATCATCGTGGGAAAGCAGCGAAACGGACCCGTGGACGATATTGCGCTGACATTCGTGCGGCGCTATGCCCGGTTCGAGAACCTCGCCCTCGCGAGCATGGAAACAATGCCCGTCGGCCCGGAAGAACAACCATTCTGAGAGCAATGCCTGCACTGCACACCGCACGGTCCCGCAGGGAATTCCTCGCTGCCGCAGCACTTCTGACGGCGGGAGGCGTGATTCCTGGATTCTTCTCCCGGATGCTCGCCCGCACGCAGAGCCAGGAGGGAGACGCCGACCGGGAAATCGCGGAAAAAGTACTTGCCCGGGGAAAGACGGAAAATCTCTCTGCGCTCCCGATAGGGACACTGGTGAGCCTGATCGGGAAGGGCTTCACGCGCGCTCCGTACCGTGCGGGGACCCTGGAAGAGCCAGGAGAAGAGCATCTGGTGGTGAATCTCCGCCAGTTCGATTGCGTGACGTTCGTCGAGAGCAGCCTGGCCCTGGCGCGGGCGCTCAGGCAGGGAGTTACCGATGCGGAGGGATTCCGGAAGGAACTTCAAACCCTGCGATACCGCGATGGTGTGATCCGGGGCTATCCGAGCAGACTGCACTACTTCACAGACTGGATCGCCGACAATACGGCGAGAAAGAACGTCGTTGATATGTCGCAGGAGCTGGGCGGGGATCTCGACAGCCGCCTGATCCATTTCATGACTGCACACCGGGCCTCGTACCCGCGCCTGGAAAACGACGCCGACTTCGCTGCAGTCGCGGAAACGGAACGACTCCTGACGGGACGTCTCCGCTATGTCATTCCGCGAGCCAGGGTGAAATCGGTGCTTCCGTCACTTCGTGACGGCGACATCATCGGTATCACGAGCGCGATGGAAGGCCTGGATTGTTCGCACACGGGGCTCGTGGCGCGCGAAGGCCGTGTGGCAAAGTTTCTTCATGCACCGCTCAGCGGCGGGCGTGTGCAGATATCCCGCGGTTCACTGGCGGAGTATCTTGCCGGACGCGGGGACCAGACAGGGATCGTCGTGGCGCGGCCGCTGGATCCCGCAGTCTGACAAGCAGCATGCCGGTCCAACATTCCCCTACTCACTTCCAGAAGGAATAAACGATGAACTCTCGCATCGCAATGCGGTACGGCTTTCTGGCGGCAGCGCTGCTGCTCGCGGCGACGGTGTTCGCACAGGGGCTTTATACGGAAAGCGCCAGCAGCGGAGGCCCACTGGGAGACAAAGCGCGACTCACAAAAGCATATATGATGCCGAAGATGTACCGTCACGAGGGTGATGACGGTCAGGCGGTGATCGTCCGGCTCGACAAGGAACGGTTCTATACAGTGAATCCTTCGGAAAAAACGTATTCCGAAATGACCTTCAAAGAAATGGAAGAAGGAATGAAGAAATTCGGAGCGCAGATGGATAAGCGCAAGGCGGAGATGCAGGAAAAGATGAAGGACATGTCTGAAGAACAGAGGAAAATGATCGAAAAAATGATGGGCTCCGCAGGCGGCGGGACGGGAAAAGAAGAGAAAGTGGAAGTCACCGGCCCCGGAGAGAAGAAGACCATCAACGGGTACGCATGCGTCAAGTACACGGCAACTTCCGGCGGGAAGGATCTTCTGACAATGTGGACGTCGAAGGATGTCAAGGGTTTTGAAGCCCTGCGGGGCGACTGGGAGGAATTCAGCAAACGCATGGTGGGGCTCAGCCCGGTCGGCAGCAAGGGGATCGCCGAAGCATTCGGTAAAATCCAGGGATTCCCGCTGCAGACGGAAATGATGGGCGTAACAACGGTCGTCACAAAAATCGAAAGAAGGTCGACGCCCGTGTCGCAGTTCGAAATACCCGAGGGATATACAAAGACGGATTCGCCCCTCAAGAAGATGGGGCAGTAGAATTCTCGGTGAGATCGGCGGAAGCGCAGGCGCGGTCAGCTGCTCCTGCGCTCCGTCAGCTTCTCCAGCCCGTTGACACACCGGGGCTCTGCGGTCTTCTTGATCATCTCAAACCTGTCCCAGCACGCATCGGACACTCTGGTGGCGGGATGCCAGAGATGATACTGGATCGCCAGGTTGCGGAGCGACTTTCCGGTGATGCCCTCCAGGGAAAGACGGAATTGAATATCGGAATCTTCTCCGCACCCCGGTCCGTCATACAGTTCGTCAAACCCGTTCACCGCCAGAAGGTCCTTCTTCCAGGCGGAGAAATTGCTCCCGAGCATCCCGCGCACATTCCGCAGAAGAATTTTCCGCACCCAGCGGTTCTTCATCCGCAGTCCGTCCTCCACACGGAGCGAACGGCCCGCCAGCCCGTCCCTGATCTCCTCCCATCCGAGCCGTTCAAACGCGCCTGATTCCACATCTTCCAGCGTCACTGACTCCGACCATCGTCTGCTCGTCTCGACGCGGCGGCCCAGAAGAACGCGCCCGGGCGACCGCTCGTTCCAGTGATCCAAAAGAAAATGGCGGGAGGAAAGACAATCGCCGTCGATAAACACGAGGTACTCGCTCTTCGACGCGCGGATGGCGTTGTTAAGCATCGTGTTCTTCCGCCAGCCGGTGTCGTCGTGCCAGAGGTGCGTGAGGGGGAATGGGAAGTGCGATCGGGCCCAGGAAACCGCGTCGGCGATGGCCGGGCCGGAACCGTCGTCGGCGATGATGACTTCAAAGTTGCTGAAGGACTGGCGTGCGAGGGCCGCGGTTACCAGCCGGAGGTTCGCCGGCTTATTGTACACGGCAACAACGAGGGAAAGGGAGGGCTGTGGCGTCACCCTCCCAACATACGAAATCCGGTTGGAAAAATCCCGTTTACCGCGGCTGCTTGAACCGGAACGGGATCGTTAACCATGCAGTGACGGGCCCCTGACCCATCTGGGCGGGGGTGAACTGTGACTTCATCACCGCATCCTTCACGCCTTCTTCAAAGACAACGCTGGAACTCTTCAGGATCTGCGTGTCGATCGGCTTACCCTCTGCGTCGATCAGCACCTTGATCACGACCTGTCCCTCGCCTGCCGTTTTCCATACGAAGCCTGGGAATTGCGGCTTGACGAGATTGACAATCTGGGGATCTCTCTCAACGGCGACGAATGCCGGGCTCTCCGGAGGCGGCTCAATCTGGGCCGGCGTCGGCTCAGCGACCGCCACCGCGGGCCGTTCCTCCTGCTTGACCGGGGCGTTGTCCTGCGCCGGAGGGGTTTTCTGAGGTGCGGGCTGCGGCGTTGTCTGCACGGGTTCCGCCTTCTGCTCCGCTACCGCAGGGGCTTTTACGACCTGCTGCGGTGCCGCAGTCCCGTGGATGCCGGATGCGGGCGTCTGGGTCTCGACGGCGGGCTTCTCACGCTGCGATACCACGGCTGCGGCAACGGCGCCTGCATTCACATTGTCCGTGGGAGCTGCGGCCTGGTCATCCCGTTCACCCGCACCGGCGTTCCTGGAGGAGAAAATTGCAAACATCCCTCCGGAGACAAAAAGGATGACGGCAGCAGCGATAATGACCCGGGCTTTGCGCGAACGGCGCGGGGCCGGCGCATCAGATTCGCTGCCGGGGACCGGGCCAAGCACCGCCGCAAGGCTGTCGCCATACGCAACGGTCTGCTTGTGCGCGGGTGACGCGGACCGGTATTCGGGAATCGGTGCCGCCTGCAGGGGTGAAAGGAATTCGTCATCCCATGAGGTGGCCCGTGCGTCGCGAGCGTCCCCGGGAGCGCCAGGTTCCGCTGTCAGTTCTACCTCGGGCGCCGGATCGGGAGCGTCGGCACGTGAATCCTCAATCGGCTCTGATGCGAGCTTGCGTGCATGCTCGATGAGATGCTCCACACGCGACGCATATTGACGGGCAATCATGTTCTGCGGGTCGACCACAAAGACGCGCTGCACTTCCGCGAGAGCCTCTTCGTACTCTCCCCGCATGACGAACTTGCTCGCTCGCTGGAAGTAGAGAAGCTTCAAGGCCTCAAGCTCCTTGCTCGCCATTTCCTCGGTCGGCGGTGGAGACTCCGGCGGTGCAGCAGGGGGTTCTGCGGCACGGGGGGCCGGAGGTGCCGTATGCGGCGGCGGCGGCGAGGTATGCGGCCGCTTGAATTCACGCAGCGCGCATTCAACAATTCCCGGCATCGGATCTGAAAGTTCACGGCGCTTATCGTCGGTGAGCTGGCTTCCCATGTCGAGCGTGAACAGAGATTCGAGCTCCCGCTTCAATGCCGCGATATAGATGTTCCCGGGATCGGAAGAAAATGCGATCTCCAGGATGGCGAGAGCATCAGCATAATCGGATGTCTCCGCCTTCTCCACCACATCGCGGAGAAGCTGTTTGAACGAAAGCACATTTGCGGGATTGTTCATGTCGGCACCCCTTGCATTGATTTCCCTTACGCCGAATTTTACGAACTTATACAAATAATCACAAGTGGTGAAAGAAAAAAAATTGGTCCCGGTGTGATAAGAAACAGGAATGCCACGGGACGCCAGTCACCCTTGTCAGGCGCAAACAGCGAGCCAGCTTCCTGGCGGCCAAAAAGACGCTTTTTTTTGCAGAATGAGGGGAATGAGAGGAAAGAAGGGTGCGTCGTGCGTAGAATCTACATTGTCGGTTTGAAGGTCAGTTCCAGATACCGGGGAGCGTATTACCACACATCGGACACGCGCCGAGGTGAAGCCGGTTGTTCACGATGAGGAACCCGCGGCGCTCGATGAGAAGCTCATCACATGACGGACAGTACGTATTCTCCCACCGTCCCACCTGCCCCGGAATGTTACCCGCGTAGACGAAATGCAGCCCGGCAGCCTTCCCGATTGCGGCAGCGCGGAGGAGTGTTGCCACCGGCGTGGGGTCCGGATCCGTCATCTTGTAATCCTGGTGAAATGCCGTGACATGCCACGGGATGTCCGGCGAAACGGAGTGGAGAAACCGTGCAATCTCCGTCAGCTCTTCGTCAGAATCGTTGAACCCGGGCACCACAAGAGTGACAATCTCCACCCAGATTCCCATGGCGTGGAGAGTGCCGATCGTCTCGAGCACCGTGTCAAGCCTGCCGCCGAGCTGCTGATAATTCTTCTGCCGGAAACTCTTGAGATCGATTTTGTACATCGTGACGTACGGGCGGATGTACTCCAGGACCTCCTTCGTTCCGTTCCCGTTGGAGACATAGGAACACCGGAGCCCGCGGGAGGTCGCAAGCTTGAACACTTCCACCGCCCACTCGCTGGTGATCAACGGCTCGTTATATGTGCTGGTAAGCACCGGGATCTTCCGGCGGACGGCGAGGTCAACCATCTGCTCGGCTGTCATCTGCTCGGCGGGGGAGATCGCGTCAGGATCCCGGAGCGCCTGTGAGGTGATCCAGTTCTGGCAATAACTGCAGTGATAATCGCAGCCGAGCATGCCGAAACTGAGTGCGGGGCTTCCCGGGAGGACGTGGAAGAAGGGTTTCTTTTCTATGGGGTCGACAGCAAGCCCGGCAACGTACCCGAACGGGACATACAGAACGCCTTCTGCGTTGAACCGAACTTTGCAGATCCCGTCCCGCCCCGGGCCGATCTTGCACCGGTGGCCGCACGCGAAACAGCGGACCCAACCGTTGTCCCCGCGTTCATACAGGACCCCCTCACGGGTAAAGCGCGAAAGAGTCGTCTTCAAAGAAGGTTCGTTCACGTTCGTTCCTCCTTCCCACGGAAGCATGCTGCCGTGTGATCATTGACCAACCCTGTGGCCTGCATGAAGGCATAGCAGATCGTCGGGCCGACAAACCGGAATCCGCGGCGCACAAGATCGGCGCTCATGGCTGCCGACACCTCTGTCGAGGCGGGTATCCGGGCCATCGACTTCCACCTGTTCCTGACCGGCCTGCCGCCGACAAACGGCCAGAGATAGGCGTCAAAACTGCCGAATTCCTTTTGGATCTGCAGGTATGCACGCGCATTGGCGATGGCGGCCTCGATCTTGAGCCTGTTCCGCACAATTCCTTCATCCGACATCAGCTGACGCACCCTTCGCACATCGTACCGGGCAATCTTCCGGGCATCGAAATTGTCAAACGCTTCACGGTAGTTTTCCCGCTTCTTCAAAATCGTCAGCCAGTTGAGCCCCGCTTGTGCTCCCTCGAGAATGAGCATCTCGAAAAGATGCCGGTCGTCGTGGACCGGGACGCCCCACTCCAGGTCATGATAGACCACACAGAGCGGGTGCGTGTTCGCCCATGCACAGCGGACAAGCGTCATGACGGAAGAAAATAAAATACGATGCCGAGAATCAGGTACACAGACAATAATTGAACTCCCTCGAGCCAGTTCGACTCACCGTCGCTCGCGGTCTGTTCGATGATAAGGATCGCAAGGGCGATCGAAACGACCTCCAGGGGGGTGAACACCAGATCCATCGGGGACGGCCCGAAAAAATGACTGGCGAAGACAAGAAGGGGAGCGACAAAAAGCGCGACCTGTATGCTGCTCCCGATGGCAATCCCGTAGCTCAGGTCCATGCGGTTCTTCCTCGCGACCGTGATCGCCGTGCTGTGTTCCGCCGCATTCCCGATGATCGCAACGACGATCACGCCCACAAAGACGCTGGTCATGCCGAAGGCCGCTGCGGCATGCTCAACGGAGGAGACGAGGATCTCGCTGACCCAGGCAATAAGGGCCGTGGCGACGGCGAGGAGCGCCACCGAACGGCCCACGGGCCAGGGGGCGCGATGGTTGTCTTCGACGGCACGGGCCGGTTCCGGCTCCCCGACAAAGAGCTGCTTGTGCGTGCGGAGGGAGAAGAACAGCGTCAGTCCGTACGTCACGATCAGTACCACGGAAATCTCCAAACTCAGGTCCGCTTCACGGGCGGCGGCACTGTGGCCGCCGAAATGATGGAACATCGCGGGCATGATCAGCGCAATCGATGCGAGCGTGAGCGTGGTGGCCTGCGTCCGTGCGCCGGTCGGATTGAACTTCTGCTGCCTGAATTTCAAACCGCCGGCAAGGAATGACGCGCCCATGACAAGAAGAATGTTGCCGATAATGGAACCGGTGATGGAGGCTTTGACCACGTCATGAAGACCCGCACGGAGTGCCGCCAGGGCAATGATCAGCTCGGCAGCATTGCCGAAGGTCGCATTCAGCAGTCCGCCGATTCCTTCCCCGGTCCGTTCGGCAAGCTGTTCGGTTGCCCTGCCGAGCAATCCGGCAAGCGGCACAATGGCGCACGAAGAGAGAATAAAGAGAAGAGTCTGCTCCCCGGGCGCAACATAGCGGACGACGATTGCGGCCGGAACGCACACAAGCAGCCAGTTGAGGGAAGGCGTGAGGACGGAGCGGAGCGCGCTCATGACAGCAGGCCTTTCAGGCGGTCGTACCCGGTCCTGCTCACCGGAAGCCGGGTACCGTCCCGGAGAATAGCAACGTGGCTTTCGCGGGCGAATGCCTCGAGCCGCACAAGGCTGTCGATGTTCAGGATGTACGATCGGTGGATGCGGACAAACCGCGCCGGATCGAGCGCAGCTTCCAGGTCCGTCAGACGTTCCTGCTTCAGATGGCTCTTTCCGCCGGCGTGCACCGCGACATAGTCGTCCTGGGCTTCGATGTACGTCACGGTATCCACGGGAAGCACATGCACCTTCGGCCCGTCGCGAATGAGGATCCGCTCCATACGCCTGCTGCCGGTCCTGGCCTCGTGCAGGAGGCCCGCGATCGCCCCCGACTGCGCGTCCGCGCCGGCGACGGCACGCCGGAGAGCCTCTTCAAACCGTTCCTTGCTGAACGGTTTGAGGAGATAATCCACGGCATGCACGTCAAATGCCTTGAGCGCAAACGAATCGTACGCGGTCACAAACACAACCGCAGGCCGCCGCTCGAGAAGATCGAGAACCTCAAAGCCTGTCAGCTTTGGCATCTGAATGTCCAGGAACAGAATGTCCGGCTGTAATTCGGCAATTGCCTTGACCGCCTCAAAGCCGTTCGCACATTCCGCCACCACGGTAATGTCGGGATGCGCTGCACAATGCTCGCGGATGACGCCGCGGGCAAGTTCTTCGTCGTCGACTATAATTGCACGCATACTGTCGATGTTCCCTGCGGTACCTCGAACGTGTGCGCAGTGCCCCGGTAGCGCACGTCAAGGGTAAACGGTCCGTCGGATGCAATGGTGATTGTTACTGTGCGCCCCCCCGGATCCGGGAGCGCGCTCAGCGACACGACATGGCCGTCGAACCGGTATCGCTGGCACCCCGAGCGCATGGCGGAGTGAATAGTCCATTGCAGCCGGTGCATCGGTGCATCGGGGCGCAGGCCGACAGCGAACTCCATGAAATAGAGAATAGGCCCGATTCCGCTCCACCCCACCATGTCCCTGACCACCGGATCGCCGTTCTCGTGCCGGCCGGGCACGGCCGCGTCCGGGGCGTAGTTCTCCCAGATCGTGCCGGTCTCCCTGCAGATGTCCGAAACGATGGCGATATGCCTGAGCGCGATGTCCCGTGCCTCGTCCTCGTATCCACAGCTCTGGAGACCGCGTATGACCATGGTATTCGTCGATGGCCAGACTGCTCCCCGCCAGTAGCCGCCAAGCCGCACATACCCCTTTTCATCTGCTGCGCAGGAGGGCACGGGATGAACGCGACCGAACGTGGCAGGATTGCGGAGTTCTGCAACCAGCTTCGCCGCCTGCTCCGGAGACGCGACGCCGCCCAGCATCGTCCAGTAGGCCGCGATTGTCCGGACAGTCGTTTGACGGCCGTCCGCGGTCATGTCGAAATAAAATCCCCGCTCCTCATTCCAGAGAAGTGCATTGATGCGCGCGGCGAGTGAGTCAGCCTCCTCCCCCCATGCCGCCCCGCCGCCGGGGATGCCCAGAATGCTGTCGAGGAGCGCAAGCTGCCGCGCAAACATCACCATCTGCGCGGAGATATCCACGGCGACCCCACCTCCAAGCAGTGAAGGATTCCGCGGTGAATTGTCCATGCTGGCCCAGTCGGTGACGTAGAGTCCGTTCCCCTGGCGGAGATACTTTTGCAGGGCACGGTAGTAGTGCACGAGCGGCTCGCGAACCGCGGCAAGCCGCTCCCGGTCGCCGGTGTACCTGAAGCTTTCAAGCTCGGCCCAGAGCGGGATGGGGTTATCCAGCGCATCGAGGGTGAGCATCGGCGGCGGATCGGGGGCTTCTCTGCCGGTGTAACGAATCGGGACCGGACGATCGGCGGTGTTAAACCCCCAGGCGCTGAAGAGAGGTCTCCGGCCGGAATTCACCCACGGGTCGAAATCCCTGCCGGTCTGGCGGTCTATTTCACGACAGATCTCTCCCGTCTCATGTTGTTTTACGTAAAAATTGTCAAGCGATGCGATGCCCGGAACAAGACCATGACCGATCGAACAGAACATGGTCATGAATGCGGTATCCCAGAGAAAAATATTCTTGTTGAATGCAGCGTCGATGAATTGCGACACAAAGCCGCTCCCCGGGGCGGGGTCATGGAAATTTCTAAACGCAAGCTCCCAGGCTCTCCAGTAGGTGTTGACCCAGACCGGATTCTCATCGTAGATGGGAGAAGGAAGAAGGTCCCGCGACTGTGCAAACCCGGGGAGCGGCGCAGCCGGGAGGGACTTCGGTGCGAAGAAGATCCCCTGGCGGTCTGATTGCCCGCAGGCGATCGTTGCGCAGAACACGGTGAGAATAACAGTCGCGGTATTCATGGGATGGACACGGGCTGAGAGATGCCGACAGGAAAACTGACGGCAACGAGGAACCGGCGGGGATCGTTCGTAATGTCCATTCTGCCTTCCGTACCGAAGAGGCCGCGCAATCGTTGCCGCACATTCTCGAGACCCATGCCGGGTCCTGTTGCCGTCCGGCGGTCGGGGTCGACGGGATTTTCCACTGTGATCAGCAGCCGGTTCCCCGTCCTTGATGCGCGGAGCTGCAACGTGCCTCCCTCCACCAGGCCGGCGATGCCGTGACCGACGGCGTTTTCGACGAGCGGCTGCAGGAGAAGCGGTGCAACGCGGCAATCGCGCACCCCTTCGTCCATAGCGGCCTGAATCTGAAGACGGCTCCCAAAACGGACCTTTTCAATATCGAGAAACTGCGCAACCAGGGAAAACTCCTGCTCAAGCGAGATCGTGTCGCACGTGCCGTACTTCATGCTCAGGCGGAGAAATTCCGCGAGCTTCAAAGTCATTGTGCGCGCCGCCGAGGGGTCCGTGGCGGTAAGCGCGCTGATGGAATTGAGACTGTTGAACAGAAAATGCGGATCGATTTGCGAGCGAAGGGCTTTTAATTCTGCGTCCTGGGCGAGGAGCTTCAATTCGAGGGCGCGGTGCTCTGCCTCTCGTGAAGTCTCGAATGCGATCATTACATAGTGAACCGCGACCGCAAGAAAGAAGAGAACCATGCCTACTCCGAAAAGAAGCGGGATCTCTGCTGCGTAGGGGGCGTCCATTGAATCGAAGAAGGGAATCTGATCGAGTAGGTACACCCAGCCCTTTCCCATGAGTATCCAGACGGAACTTGTAACGAACGCGGCAGGTGCGTAAATCAGAAGGAGAGTTGGAAAGGCTGTTGACTGTAAAGGAAATGCCCGACAAATATACCACGACGACAAACAAACGAACGAGTACACGATTGTCATTGGCAAAACAAGTGCGAGCGCCGCGCTCCACTCAAGATGCCCGGGAATGGCAACGAGTGCCGAAAGCAAAAGCCCGAGGATCAGCCACGCAAACAGGTAGAGCGGAAGCGAGCCTTTTTCTGTGAGGATCGGATGCACGGATCAGTTCTT